>JAJDZR010000143.1 GCA_022824545.1 Chloroflexota bacterium | reverse complement strand
ATCGAGGTCGGGCGACGACTCGGACGTACCGCGGCCAGGCGAGCTGGAAATGCCGATCAGGACCTCGGCACCGTCGTAGGAGGCGATGACGGCCGCGGCCGGGTGCCACAGGTCCTCGCAAATCAAGACCGCAGCGCGCCCGCAGCGACTGTCGAAGGCGCGCATCCGGTCGCCGGCCCCGAAGAAGCGGCCATCGTCAAAGATGCCGTAGGTCGCCGGATAGACCTTGCGGTGGACGTGCCTGATCCGGCCGCCTTCCAGGTAGGCGGCCGCGATGTAGAACTGCTGGCGCTCGGACTCCTCCACAAAGCCGACCAGCAGCGGCAGGTCGTGGCTCGCTGCCAACAGCGGCTCCCAAGACGGATCATCGCACCGCCACGCCACGTCCGGGACCAGGTCCTTGACGTAATACCCGGTCAACGATAGCTCCGGGAAAATGAGCAGGTCCACCCCGGCAGCACGCGCCTGCTCGATGTAGGCCAGATGCATCTCGACGTTGGCTGCTACGTCGCCGAGGCGCGGCGACACCTGCGCCAGCCCCAGCTTGCAGTGCGGCTGGCGCCGGGGGGCTACGAGAGATGAGGGCTGCCGTCGGCTCTCCATCACAGTGCTGTCCGTCTCCGGATGTATTGTATCCGAGACCACCGTTCCGTAGGGCTGCCCGGACAGCCGTCCCTATCTACGCTCGCCGATGGGCTGCGCCGGGATACCGCCGACGACCTGGTAAGGAGCCACGTCGCGCGTCACCACGGCGCGCACGGCCACCACGGCGCCCCGGCCGATGGTGACCCCGGGCAGCACCACCACGTCGCTGTAGAGCATTACGTCGTCTTCGATGGTCACGGGCGCCGTCCGGATTGGCGCCGCCAGCACGGGCACGGTGCGCCGGGCCGTATCGTGGGTATGGGTGTAGATCTGCGTTCGCCGGCCGATATGGACGCCGGTGCCAATGCGGATTGGTGCGGAGCAATCGAGGTGGCAGTCGGATAGCACCACGCTGCCCTCTCCCAGCTCGAAGCTCGTCGCGCCCGCGACCGGCTCATCAATGCCGAGGCGCACCCGGTCGCGTAGCTCGCAGCCGGCGTGCAGCCGGAGACGCAAGCTGCTCGTGAAGTAGACGCCCTGATGCAGCGTCACCCCGTCGCCGACGGTACAGCCGGGCCGCTGGCGCAGCACGGCGGCCCGCAACCGTCGCAACGTGTACCAGTAGGGGCGGAGCCGGTGCAGGTCGGGCAGCGCACAGAGCCAGCGGCAGAGCGCGAGGTTGCCTGGCGAGCTAGGCATGACGGTTGCTCCGAGGAGCTAACTCACGGGTCCACTTCAGCACACGTGCGGCCCGCTCGTCCCATGTGTAGCGCCGCACCGCCACCGCGGCCGCTGCGGCGAGACGCCGGCCGCGTGCCGGGTCCTGCAGGATAGTGGTGATACCGGCCGCGAGTGCCGGCGGCGAATCGGCTGGCACCAGCCAGGCGGTCTTGTCCTGCGCCAGCACTTCGCGCAAGGCCGGCAGGTCGGAGGCGACAATCGGCCGCTCCGCCGCCATGTATTCGAACAGCTTCAGCGGTGACGTATACGTGTGGGCAATCGGTACCGAGCCGCTGTTCGGTAGCACGAGCACATCGGCGGCGGCCAGATAGGTAGGCACCTGCGTCGGCGGCACATAGCCGGCGAGATGCACCCGCTCGGTGAGGCCCTCCCGGCGGAGCCAGTCGGCAAAGCGGGTCCGGTCCGCCGGCGTCCCGCCGACGATCACCACCTGTGCGGACCCCGGGAGGGACGCCGCGGCGCGGGCCAGCGTGTCCACGCCTTTCCAGCGGTACAGGTGACCGGCGTAGAGCACAATCTGCCGATCCACCGGGAGGCCAAGCCGCCGGCGGGCCTCCGTCGCGGAGAGCGCCGGTGTGAAGCGCTCCAAATCCACGCCGTCGGGCGCGACGTGTACCGGCGGCGTGTCGCTTCCACCCCAACCGGCCAGCTCGCGGGCCAAGCCGTATGAGATGGACACCACCCCGTCCAAGCGCGGCAGCAGACGACGCAGCGCCCGGCGGGCCAGGCGGCCTTGTGGGAGGTCGTGTGCCTCCCAGATGACCAACCGCGGCCGGCGCGGACCGACGACGACCGGCCACAGCAGCGGCCAATCGCGCGAGTACACCAGCGGACCGTCACCCATCGCACGACGCGCATACGCCGTAGCGGCCAACGCAAAGCTCGCCGTCTGGACGGCAAACGCGGCCGGATTGAGCGGCGTCCTCGCCAGGGCCGGGAGGTCAATCGTGACGAGCTTCACCGGGTCGAGGCACGGCAGTGCCACGAGGGCGGGCGGACGCCGGACACCGTAGAAGGCCGCCGGATCACCGACGTTCCGTAGCTCGTCCAAATTCGCGCGTCTTGGGTAGATCAAACGCACCGCGACGCCGCGCGCCGCAAAGGCATCGCACATCTGGAAAATCTGGTAGACGTGCGCCTTCTCACTGGGGATACGCACATTGGCTAGGTAGAGCAGACGGCCGGGATCAGACATGGGCCCTCATCATGCCTACAGGGTGGCGCTCTGTCAGTCCTGACACGACCCGCTGCCGGATTTCCCCTCGGCCTTCCCCGGCACCGTCACCAGCGCGTGAAAGGAGGTCGCAAACAGTGGGTCGTCAATGCCGTCGTCGAGCACGACTCCGTCCAGCCCGGCCAGGAACCGCTCATTGAAGTAGCTCGACCGATCATACTGCCGCGGCCACAGTGCCCGCCTTACCCAGCTACGCATGTAGATGCTCTCCGCCGATACTAGGGACGTCTCACGTCATCCCTACCCGGTCAACCAACTCCTGACCACTAGCCACTGACTACTGACTGGCCGTGCGTGTCCAGAGGTCAATCAGCCGCTCTAGGAGCACCTCCGGCTGGAAGCGCTCCCGCACGTGGTCGCGGGCACGGCGTCCCATCGTTCGCGCCAGCCGGCCGCTGTCCAGTATGACATTGAGGCGGTCCGCCAGCGCAGCGTCGTCCCGGATAGGGACGATGAAGCCCGATAGCGCCTCCTGAATGACATCCTCCGCCCCGGCCACGTCGGTTGCTACCGCTGGGCGCTGCGCTGCTGCCGCTTCAACCAAGACCAGGCCCGTCCCTTCATAGAGCGACGAAAGCGCCAAGACATCACAGGCACTGAAGTAGGCCACTACCGCTTGATGGTCCACGGCGCCCGCGAAGTGGATGTGGTCGCCCAGCCGCAGCTTCGCGGCGTAGGCGCGGAGCGCCCGCTCCTGCGGCCCCCGCCCGATCAGCACAAACCGGGTCTGCGGTCGCTCCTTGACCACCCGCGCGGCGGCCTTCAGCAGCGTCTTCCCATCCTTCTGCGGCACCAGCCGCGCTACCCATAACACCAAACGAGTGAAGCGCCCCGCCAGCACCGCGTCCCGCAGCAGCCGGCCGTTGGGGCTGACGAACCGGGTCAGGTCCACCGGCACGGGCGCCACCGTCACCCGCTCCGGGGCCAGACCGTAGCCGCACAGCTTGCGGTGCTCGCGCGTGGTGCCGACCCGCACCGTATCGGCGCGGCGGACGAGCCAGTGCGCCAGGACGTGTAGCGCGAGGTTGACCGGTCGCTCCAGCAGCCAGTACGGATTGTCCAAGATGTCGAAGTGAATCTGGAGGTTGAACGGCAGTCCGTGCCGCCGCGCGAGCAGCCAGCCGACCAAGCCGGTGAGGAACGGGTCTTGCGCCGTGATTACGTCAATCGGCGTGGTGCGTAGCAGCTCCTTGCCCAGCCGGTAGGCTGCCGCCGGATAGCGCCACCGCTGCGAAACGGCGCAGGGATACGACCATAGCCGCGGCCCTAGCTCCAGGCGGTCGTCGAGGTGCCGGAGCGCAGCCCCCGTGTGCGAGCGCACCAGCACGTGCAGCCCGTCCAGGCGCTCTGCGTATTGGCGGTGCCGCGTCAGCGTGTCACCGATGTTGACTCGGTCCGCGCTCGGCGGTGCGGCGAGCTGCCGGTCGAGACTCAACGACAGCACCGCCGGTCCCCGGCTCGGAGCCGTCATGGCTCGCTCCCAACTGCCGGTCGATGTGTCTCGCCGGCCAGCAGCGGCGCCAAGCCGGCCGCAAAGTGGCGGGTCGTCAGGCCGGCCTCGATGGCCGCCCGTCCGGCTTGGCCGACGCGGCGCGCCAACTGCCGGTCGTCGAGCAAGCGCCGGAGCGCCGCCGCGAGCGCGGCCACATCACCGGGTGGCACCGTCAGCGCCTCGCGTCCCGGCACAATGTAGTCGGCAAGCGCCCGCCGCTCGCTCACGACGGCAGCGCGACCCGTCGCCATGGCATCCAACAGGACCAGCGTACCGGAGCAGTCGGAGCCGTGCGGCCAACCGTCGCCGTGGGTGGGGACGGCAACGCACGCCGCCGCACGATACAACTCCCGCAGCTTGGTCGGGGGCTGGTCCAGCAGCAGCTCGATGTTGGCCGGGAGCCGCCGGTCTGCTCGTGCCGCCCCGCCGTGGCCGTTACCGGCAGCCATCAGCCCAGCGACGTTGGCCCGGCCGGCAACAATCCGTAATGGCACGTCGAGTCGGGCCGCCGCGCCGACCAGCGTGCCGTAGTCGCGCCCAGGATCGCGCCCGGCGGCCAGAATGAAGGGGCGCCGCCCGGTCGGCTGGTCAGTGACAGGTGATACTGCCGTGTGGAAGCGGGCATCCACCCCCGACCGCACCACCGGTAGCTCCCGGTGCGGTCGCCCGAGGCGCCTGGCGAGGTCGTCCGCCTGCGCCTGCGCCACACAGACAATGCCGTCGGCGCCGCCCAATGCCCAGCGGAGCACGTGCTGCAACGGCGTCCGCTGGCGCAACAGCGTCGAGAGGGTCATGTTGAGCCAGAGCATCCGCGGCCGCTGCCAGCGCCGGAGACGCTTCACGAGAAGCAACGGCCAACCGGCAATGAGCAGCGCCGCATCCGCCTGACGTAGCTGCCGCCACGCGCGAAGCTGGAGCATGTCCGGGCCGAGCCGCCCGATCTGCTGGGCTGCCCACCGCCCCACCGCCGGATACGTCGGCTCCCACACCTTCGCCCGAATGCCGAACGCGGCGAGGTGGTTGTAGCCAAAGAGGAGCGTATCGGGCTGCTGCCCGGCACGCCACTGCTCCAGCAGTGGCAGCTTGCGCTGTGAGAAGACATAGTGTACGCGCATCGAGCAATCAGCCTTCAGCATCGCCTGTCATGCGGCACACACCCCATCATCTCCGTGTTCTCTGTGGATAGGGCTGAATTCCTTGCCATCACGCTTTGCCGCCGGGTAGCCACTGTGGATGAGTTGCTGCCAGTTGGGCGCGAAACTGCTCGAAGGCGGCGTCGCTGGCGCTCTCATAGGGTGGGAGTAGCCGCAGCGGGAAGTCCGGCTGATGGAGTTTGCTGAAGAACTTGTCGTAAGCGCCATCCATGTGCGCCGTAGCGCCAACGGCCTGGTGCAACACGGCGCCCACCTCCCGTAGCTCCCGCATCATGCGCTCCAGCGTAGCCCCGTCCTGGGCAACCCCGGCTGCGTAGTACCGGTGCATCCGGGCCAGGTTGGCGGTGGAGCTTGAGGCCAGCAATCCACAAGGGCCGATCAGGCTACCGGCGCCAAAGCCGAACTCGGTGAAGAAGTGGCGGATTTGCGGGACCAGCGTGAGCAGGCCGATCACTGTCCGCAACTCGCCTGCGCCGTACTTGGTAGCGACGAGATTGGGGTGCTCGGCGGCCAGCGGGACATACTCCTCCGCGGTGAGTACGCGGCCCGCCCGCGGCAGGTTGTAGTGGAGGAAGCGCAACTCGGCAAACCGGCCACAGACCTCCCGGAAGAAGGTACGTAGCTCGCGGTCGCTGAGACTTCCCCAACTGGGGAGCGAGATTTGGAAGGCCTCAAACCCCAGCGCAGCGGCGCGCTCGATCCGCTCGATAATCGTGGTGAGGGACAGGCTGATAATCCCCACCATCGGATGTACGTCCGGCGCGCGAGTCTCCTCGTGGAACACGCGCGTAATCTCGTCGAACTGCCGGTCGCTGACCGCGTAGCCCTCGCCGGCGGTTCCGAAGACGTACAGGTGCTTCATGCCCTCCCCGATCAGCCCGCGTACTCCAGCGCGAAACAGGTCCTCGTCCAAGGACCAGTCCGCTCGCCAGGGTACGCAGGCGGTCCCCAGGATCGTGCGGGGGTAGCGGGACTCCGATTCGGTGTGGGCGGTGGTATCCGTCTGTCTCATGGCTCTTTCCTGCCGGCTTCTGTCTCGTCACTGCGGCTTCCGCCGGCATGACGCAAAGGGGGCATGAGTGACGGCACCATAGCACCATGCATCGAGGCGTGACCGCAGGTACACTCTAGGATGCTATCACCCCGGGGCCTACGCCGGAGGGGTGGTGGCAGTTCCAATGAGGTGAAACATGGTTGCAGATGACGGCGCCGGCAGCGCACCTCCGATTGCCGCAGGATCGCATACTACCAGCGTGGCACCGGCGCTCAAAGGCCCCGTGATCCGCACGGAGCTACCAGGCCCACGCGGACGAGCGCTGCTGGCTCTGTCCGCGGAGTACGAGCCGGACTCGATGACCGACCAAGTGCCGCTCGTCTGGCAGCGGGCCGAGCGCTGCTGGGTGGAGGATGCCGACGAGAACGTCTTCCTCGACTTCACCTCCGGCGTGGTGGTTGCCAACGCCGGTCACTCGCATCCGCGGCTGGTAGCCGCCATGCGCGAGCAGGCCGATCAGGTAGTCAACTGCTACGACTTTCCGAGTGAGTGGCGCGTGCGGCTGGCGCAAAAGCTGGTCGAGATTACGCCACCCAACCTGGACAAGGCCGTCATCTTGACGACGGGCGCCGAGACGACGGAAGCCGCGATCAAAATGGCGCGGCTGGCGACGGGGCGCTACGAGATCATCTCTTTCCACGGCGGGTTTCACGGCCGGACGTTCGGCGCTATGACCATCGGCGGACGCCGGCAAGGCGCCGGGACGCGCGGCTACGGCCCGTTCCTGCCGGGCGTCGTCTTTGCGCCGTTCCCCTACTGCTATCGGTGCCCGTTCGGTAGCACGCCGGACTCGTGTCGGTTGCACGGCACCGACTATCTTGATTGGCTGGTCGAGACGGAGACCGAGGGACGGGTTGCTGCGGTCATTACCGAGACCTACCAAGGCGCCGCCGGCTCGGTGATGGCGCCCCCCGGCTGGTTCCCGAAGCTGGCGCAGTGGTGCCACGACCGTGACATCCTGCTTATCATTGACGAGGTACAGGCGTCGTTCGGCCGCACCGGCAAGCTCTTCTGTTACGAGTACTACGACGTTGTGCCCAACATCCTCTGCCTGGGCAAGGGCATCTCCAGCTCCGTTCCGCTCTCGGCCGTTGTGGCCGAGTCGCGGATTATGGATGCGCTGAGTCCCGGCTCGATGGGCAGCACGCACGGCGGCAATGCGTTCTGCTCGCGGGTGGCACTGGAAAATATCGAGGTCATCGTCGGCGAGCGGCTTTCGGAGAACGCAGCGGCGCTGAGTGGGCTGTTCGGTCGGCGGTTGCAGCAGATGGTGGAGCGGTGGGACTGCGTCGGCGAGGCGCGTGGCCTCGGTTTGGCTTGGGGGCTGGAGATCGTCCGCGATAAAACCTCGCGCGAGCCGGCGCCGGATGCCACGCGAGCGATCATCGAGGCGGCCTACCGGCGCGGCCTGCTCCTGATCGCGCCGATTGGCTTCTACGGCAACGTCATCCGCATCTCGCCACCGTTAGTTATCACGGAAGAGGAAGCGACGGTCGGGCTGGACCTACTCGAAGCGGCTATCGCCGAGGTAGTAGGCTAGAGGCACAGTTCCCCAGAGGCGGAAGTGCCTAGGCATCCGGTTCTACGCGGGTAATCCCTGGAAGTTTGTCGAAATCCGTGTCCCAGCTATAAATCTCGGTCATCTGATGTTGATGCATCGCGGCGGCGTTGTAGGCGTCGGCGAAAGAGATGTTGTGGCGCACGTAGAGGTCCAGGGCACGCAGGCAAACCTGCTTATCGGGAACGTGGAGGCTTCGTAGTGAGAGTAGGTCACCAACACGCTCGCGTATCCGTTCCTTGGGTAGACGATAGTAGCTCTGCAAGGTAAAGATGGTCTCGAAGACAACCATAGGCGAGGTCACGACCTCTTCTTCACCTCGCTCCACCCGCAGCAACAACGCCAAGGCGCGGTGCGCCTTCTCCTCGTCGTCTCTGGTCAAGTACCGGAGCAGAATGTTGGTGTCCAAGAAGCGGGGAGGCATCGGTGCGCTACGCTTCGGTCGCCACGTCCTCAGCGGCGGCCCGCTCTACGGCGGCACGCACTTGCCGCCAATCTTCGAGGCGGTGTCGGGGCCGCACGCTACCGTAGCCGCGCAGCACCGTCGAGGCTGCCGGTCGCAGGGTCACCACGTCGCCTTCCAACGTAAAGCGCACCTTGTCCCGAGGCTTCAGGCCCAGCTGGGAGCGGATGGCGGCAGGAATGGTCACCTGTCCTTTGCGGGTCAGCGTGCCTTCAAGCTCACGCATGATTCTACCTCGCCAAATGCAAGGACACTATATCAGGTGTCACCCGGATCGGCGGTGTTGACATGCGGCGTAAGGAAGCCGGTCCCCGCGAACAGCGGCACTCCGTACCTTGGAATGGGCTATGAGTGAGTCGCGGCCGAGTATCTCGGCCTTCTTCCCTTGCTACAACGACGGCGGCACCATCGCCTCGATGGTCATCGAGATGATGCGGGTGCTGCGCGAGCTGACCGACGACTATGAGGTCATCGTCGTCGAGAACGGCAGCACCGACTACACCAACGACATCCTCGACGAACTGGAAACACTTTACGCAGCCGAAGGGCGGCTGCGGATCATGCGGTACGAACAGCCTCTCGGATACGGCGGGGCACTGCGCGTCGGCTTCGCGTCGGCCACGAAGGAGCTTATCTTCTATACCGACGGTGACGCCCAATACGACGTGCGGGAGCTGCGGGTGTTGGCGCCGCGTATGGTAGACGGGGTGGATTTGGTGATGGGGAACAAGATCAGCCGCCACGATCCTCTCCACCGCATCATCATCGGACGGCTCTATCATCACCTGGTCCGGCTGCTCTTCAGCCTGCGGATCCACGACACCGACTGCGACTTCCGCCTGATGCGCCGGTCCATCTTCGACCGCGTGACCTTGACGCAGGACAGCGGCGTTATTTGCCTGGAGCTGATGCGGCGGGTGCAAGACGCCGGCTTCGCGACCGTCGAAGTGCCGGTCCACCACTACCACCGTGCCTACGGCGTCTCGCAGTTCTTCAACTTCCGCCGTCTCTGGGCGGTGGGTGTCGGTATTCTCGTGTTGTGGTGGCGGCTGGTCATCCAGGGCGAGGGCAAGCGAGCGGCTCCGCAGCCCCCGGCTCCCGTTCCATCCGTCGAGAGCGGGGAACGGCCGGCGGCGAATACCGGCGGCGCGAAAGAGGGCGCCGGGGAGCGCTGATCGTTTAGAGGCTTATGGGTAACGCGGACCTGGCACACCACTTCGCCGGCCGGCGCGTGCTCGTCACCGGGGGCCTCGGCTTTATCGGCAGCAATCTGGCGCGGCGGCTCGTTAGTCTTGGGGCACAGGTGGTGCTCGTAGACGCCATGATCCCGCACCACGGCGGGAACTACTTCAACGTGGACGATGTGCGCGACCGGCTCACCATTGTCGAAGCGGACATCCGCGATCAACCCCGCCTCAGCTCGCTGTTGCGCGAGCAGGACCTGGTCTTCAACTTGGCCGGTCAAGTGGCCCATATAGATAGCATGAACGACCCCTTCATGGACCTGGAGATCAACTGCCGGGCACAGCTGGCGCTCATGGAGGCCTGCCGTTGGCACAACCCCGCGGTGAAGGTGGTATACGCCAGCACCCGGCAGGTCTATGGCCGGCCGGAATACGTGCCGGCCGACGAGCGCCATCCCACCCGGCCAACCGATGTCAACGGGATCAACAAGATCGCCGGCGAGCGTTACCATATCCTCTATCACGAGGTCTACGGCATTCGCGCCACCGCGCTCCGGCTGACGAATACCTACGGGCCGCGGCAGGCGCTCCGGCTCGGACCGCGGCAAGCCTTTATTCCCTACTGGCTGCGGCTCGCCATCGAGGATCAGGAGATCGAGGTATGGGGTGACGGTCGTCAGCTGCGCGACTTGACCTACGTTGACGATGTAGTGGAGGCGTTCCTGCTCGCTGCTGCCAGCGATGCCGCCGACGGCGAGGTCTTCAACGTCGGGGGGCAGCAGCCGATCAGTCTGCGTGACTTGGCCGAACTGATCGTGCGGGTGGCCGGTAGCGGCCGGGTAGTCTACCGCGCATTTCCGGACGAGCGGAAGCGCATTGACGTGGGGAGCGTTTACCTCGAATCCGGCAAGATCGCGCGGGCGCTCGGCTGGCAGCCAGAAGTGGATGTAGCCGAGGGGGTGCGCCGCACGATTGCCTATTTCCGGGAGTATCGGGCACAGTACCTGCCCGCCGACGCTGCACAACCGTAGCCCTATTCCGAGGGAGCCGGAGAGTGGAGGCGGCGAATAACGCCCCCCTATGGCCACCCGCTTCGCAGGGGGACGAGGAGCGCGACGATGGCGTCCCAGAGCAGACACCAAGGACAAAGCGAGTGAACCGCGAAATCCCGTTCTTCTTGACCAAGCCGCAATACCTCACCATCAAGGATGAGCTGGATGCGGCGGTGCAGCGTGTCTTGGATACGAGCTTCTTCGTGCTCGGCACAGAGCTTACGGCGTTCGAGGCGGCCTGGGCCGACTATTTGGGCGTCGCGCGGGCCGTCGGCGTCGGCTCCGGCACCGAGGCCATTCACCTGGCGCTCCGGGCGCTGGACATCGGGCCGGGTGACGAGGTGCTGACCGTCTCGCATACCGCCGTGGCGACGACCGTGGCGATCTCCTCCACGGGGGCAACGCCGGTCTTCGTAGACATTGACCCGCACACGTACACCATGGATTGCACGGAGCTGGAGCGGCGAATCACGCCGCGCAGCAAGGCCATCGTCCCCGTCCATCTCTACGGCCATCCGGCGGACATGGATCCCATCCTCTCGCTGGCCGAGCGTCACGGGCTGGTCGTGGTGGAGGACGCGGCGCAGGCGCACGGAGCAGAATATCGCGGTCGGCGCTGCGGCACACTCGGCGCTGCGGGCGCCTTCAGCTTCTACCCCACGAAGAACCTCGGTGCCTATGGTGATGGCGGCGCGGTGGTCACGAACGATACGGCGCTGGCGGAGCGGTTGGTGCTGCTGCGGAACTACGGCTGGAGCGAGCGCTACTACAGCGCGATCAAGGGCTACAACTCGCGCCTCGACGAGCTGCAGGCGGCCATCCTCGGAGCAAAACTGCCCCATCTGGATAGCTGGAACGCTCGCCGCCGCCGATTGGCCGCCCTCTATACCGCAGCATTGGCCGATGACGCCGGGGCGAGCGCAATCCAAGTGCCTACCGAGGCCGCGTGGGCAGCCGAGGCATCGGCTTGCACCACCAACGACTTCACCGAATCGTGCAAGCCGGTGCCGGCGCCGCATACATATCATCTCTACGTCGTGCGCGTACCGGAGCGCGACCGGGTGCAGGCCAGGCTACGCGAACGCGGCATCGCCACGCAAGTACACTACCCGGTGCCGGTGCATTTGCAGGAGGCCTATCAGGACCTCGGCTACACTCCCGGCAGTCTCCCGCACACCGAGCAAGCGGCTGCGGAAATCTTGTCGCTTCCGCTGTACCCGGAGCTGACCGACGACGATGTGCAGTACGTTGCTGCGGCGCTCCGCGAAACCGTTGCCGGCCTGTAGTGCGGTGCAGGAAGCTGCCGGTTGATAACTCACAAGCTGATAGCTACCCATGAACCGCGATGAGTACGCGCGCCTCTACCGGCTCGAAGACCGGCTCTGGTGGTTCGTAGGTATGCGGCGGATTGCCGAGGCGCTCCTCGTGCCCGCTCTTGCCGATGGCACGCTCCGCATCCTCGACGCCGGCTGCGGCACCGGCGGCGCCCTGCACTGGCTCGCGCCGTATGGCCGGGTGTGGGGCGTGGACCGGTCAACGGACGCGCTCGCCTACTGCCGGCGGCGGCGGCTGACGCGGGTCTGTCAGGGTTCCCTTCTGGCACTGCCGTATCCCGATGCCGCGTTCGACCTCATAACCAGTTTCGACGTGCTCTACCATCACGGCGTGTCCGACGACGTGGCGGCGCTTCGGGAGCTGCGTCGAGTAGTGCGCCCGGGCGGCTGGGGACTGGTGCGCGTGCCGGCTCTCCCGGCGCTGTGGAGCGCACACGACGAGGCCGTACACACGCGACAGCGGTACTGGCTCGGTGAGCTGCGGGCCAAAGCCGAACAGGCGCAGTGGGAGGTAGTCCGCGGCACCTACGCGAACGCCCTGCTGCTGCCGGGTGCCGCGGCTGCCCGCTGGGTCAAAGCGGCCCGCCAGGAAGCCGGCGGCCACAACGGAGAGTCGGAAGTGCAGGAGGTGCCCGGTTTGGTCAATGCGGCGTTGACTGCAACCTTGTGGCTGGAAGCGCAGTGGCTGCGGCGGGCCGCCCTGCCGCTGGGACTGTCCGCTCTCGTACTACTGCGGGCACGCTGACCGCACCGCCGGGCACGGCTGCCGGCTGCTCCTAGAGTTGATAGGGCTGAAAGGTGGCGGCCAGTCGTTCGGGAACGGTGCCAGTGATGACGGTACCCTGAGCCTCGTACTGTTCGTCCTCGACCGTTCCCGAGGTATGGAAGAGTTGGACCAGTCTGCCCAGCCGATACGGGATGCGGACCCGCAGTTGGACCTGATCCTCGGCGGCGATGGTGGCTTGGATCACCTGGAGCAAGTCGTCGAGACCGTCGCCGTGGACCGCGCTGATGGGCACCGGATTGGGCAGCTCCCCGAATTGATCGCTTGTCCCGTCTCCCTTAGTCCCGGCAGCGGATTGTGCGGCAGAGGCGGTCAGGGTGCGCCTGGTAGCGGACGGGAGTAGGTCCACCTTGTTGAGCGCCGTAATCATCGGCTTGGCCGAGATGTGGAGCGCGTTCAGCGTATGGCCTACGGTAGCGATCTGCTCGCGCATATTGGGATGCGTAGCGTCCACGACGTGGACCAAGACATCGGCCTCGTCCACCTCTTCCAGCGTGGCCCGGAACGCGGCGATGACGTTGGTAGGCAGCCGTTGGATGAACCCGACGGTGTCTGTCAACAGGATGGCTTGTCCGCCCGGCAACTGCACCCGCCGGGTCGTGGGGTCAAGCGTGGCAAAGAGCTTGTCTTCCCGGAGCACGTCGGCACTGGTGAGGGCATGGAGCAGGGTGGACTTGCCGGCATTGGTGTAGCCGACGAGCGCGACAATCGGTGGGCCGGCGGCCTTGCGCCGGGACCGATACAGCCCACGCTGGGAACTGATGGCCGCGATCTTTTTCTTCAGCTCGGCAATGCGCCGTCCAATACTGCGCCGGTCCGTTTCCAGCTGGGTTTCGCCGGGGCCGCGGGTAGCGATACGACCGCCGCGCGCGCCGCCGGTGCCGGCCTCGGCGCCACCGAGCCGGGACCACTCCTCCCAAATCTGACTCAAGCGGGGACGGAGGTACTCCAGTTGCGCCAACTCGACCTGGAGCTGACCCTCCCTTGTCTGGGCACGTTGGGCAAAGATGTCCAGAATGAGCGCCGTCCGGTCCACCACCCGGCGCCGCAGCCGCTCGCCGAGGTTCCGCTGCTGAGTAGGGCTAAGATTGAGGTCGAAGATGGCGAGGTCGGCTTGCTCCGCAGCCAGAAACTCGCCCAGATCGGCCACTTTGCCGGGGCCGATGTAGGTCGCCGGATACGGCCGGTTCAGCCGTTGCACGAGCGTCCCCACGACCTCGGCACCAGCGGTATTGGCCAGCAGGGCAAGCTCGGCGAGCGAGTCTTCCAGCGGGAGCACGGCGGCGCCGGGCGCGTCCGTGTTCGGCTCCCCGGCGCCGCGACGCACCTGGGCGCCGACCAGAATGGCGCGCTCGGGGCGGGCACGGATCGTTGCCGGGTCAAGTGCTTGCTGGGCCAGCCGGCTATTGAGCCGGTCCATGGCCGCCTGCGCCCAGCGAGTAGCCATACTCTCTGCAAACCCTCGAACCTACGAGTAGGCCGGCACGCACCGGCCTCGGCCTAGTGTACCACCGCCATGCCTCGTCCTATGCCTGCCGTCCCTGACCATCAGTCAAGCCGGCCTGCCGCAAGCTAGGGTGGTGCGGATCAAGCGGTCGGCTATACCCTTGGGGGTCATGCTGCTACGACTCGTCGCGCTCCCGCGGCGCAGCCTCACGCCGATAGCCATAGTGGTAGTGATCGCGCTTGTGGGCATGGCGCTGGTGACCCGTGTGTCGAACTGGCTCGCCGTGCTGCTGGTCATTGTATTGATGGTCGTGGTCAGTGCCGGTTTCGACCTCATCTTGCGGGGCGCTGGCCGGGACCGTCCGGCCTGGGACCAGTTCATCTTGCCCAATCTACTCATCGTCGGGACAGCGCTGTTCCTGCGCTTAGTAGCATCGGGAGGAGGCGTAGCCATCGGACTAGCGCTTTTCGGTGTCCTCCTCGTCCTAGTCGCCTGGGCAGAGCAGCACTATTGGCTCGATGCCACCGATCACCGATGGTCTACACTGGCGCTCATCGTCATCAGCTATGTCGTTGTCTTCGCGTTCTACGCTGCCATCTACCAGTTGAAGGTACGCACGTTATTCAACGCGCCGGCCATCGTCATATTTACGTTTCTGATGGCGGTGCGCCTGTTCCGTCTGACCGACGATCTGCTGCCGTATCTCCGACTGGCGCCCTATGCTGCCTTTGCAGCACTGGTAGTCGGCGAGGTGACGTGGGCGCTCAACTACTGGCCGCTCAACGGCTTGCTCGGCGGCGCCTTCCTCCTGACCGTGCTGTACTTCATGGTGCAGGTACTCGTGCAGCACCTCACCGGCCGCCTCACACCGCGCACCCTCGTCGAGTACGGAGCCATCAGTCTATTCGCTGCCGCACTGATCCTTTGGCGCGGACTGTAGTGTAGACTGGCCGAGCAGGACGGCTTTGTGGCATAGCGTATACTCAATCTGAGGCCAGGGTGATGAGCGTCGCAGAACAGACGGATCAAGACCTCGTGCGCCTGGGCCAGCAGTTCTACACCTCACGGGTCAAGGCCGCGCTGGAGCCGATGCACACCGGCAGCTTTGTCGCCATCAATGTTGAGAATGGTGACTACTTCGTCCACGAGCAGGCCCTCGGCGCCCTCCGCGACGCCCGCGCTCGCTATCCCGAGCGGGTGTTTTACCTTGCCCGTGTCGGTGCCGAGACGACCTACCGCGTAACCGCGGACTACGACGGCGTGTTGGCTAGGGCTTCCTCCTCCAACTTGCATACTTCACACGTTCTGAAAACGGAGTCATAGGGGTAGGCGGCACGATTACCAGATTTCCTATAAAATCCATAGGGCAGGCAGCCATCGGTCATCTCGGCACACAGCCGCAGCGGGTCGGTGTCTGTTCAGCGCTAGCGTGAGAAGTCAGTAATGCCATTCCCACCAGTCCAACGGGTGCTATACAGCAAGAACCCGCTCGCACGGGTCATATGCCAGCTTCGGTTTCCGCCTATCCTGCGCGTTGGAACAGAAGCACCATCGCAGTTTCAGGATGGAGTTAGGAATGAATACCCTGTCTACGATGTTTCTGATGAGGATGCCCAAGTCCCTAAGGAGGCATCACAAGTTCTGACTCGTATAGGTCTTTCGCTATCGGCTGGAAATCAAGTTCATCGCTTTAAAACTGCTGAAGAGAGGCGGATTCTATCGCTCGGCCAGAGCTTTTTGGCTTTGGAGGAGAAGGACTACAAGCGATGGGAGGACTTCGCGAACCACCTTCGAGAGGCTGAACAGGTTTTGAGAGACACCTATAATCCAGCTTTCTACACTCGGATAGGTCTACGATATCAGGATGTGATCCGCCGAAGCACGCTTGGTCTGCCAGATGTAGAGTGGAGAGAACTTCTGAATCCTGCATTCCTAGGGGTTTTGGCGGACGAAACGATCAGTAATCAAGTTCGAGATCACCGTTGTCAGATGGAGATTAACCTTGCTCCCACGGAAGGTCTAGTGCGTATCCGACATGGGACCGCCATTGTTTCTAATGAACAATGCTACCTCATTGACGCCGACTTCTTCACGCAAGAGAGGAGAGACACAGATGGCGCTTTCGCTAATCTCTCGGCGTTCAACCGACTCGCCCGATGTCTTTTCCGGTGGGCCATCACGGATACCCTCCATCGAGCAATGGGACCAGTTCCCTTGGCTGAGACAGGCTGAGGACAACATCGACGATAGCCCATGGCCGGCCCTTTCCCCTGGGTCCGATGACGTGACTAGCGTCAGTATTGCAGTGACCGGTCAGCGTGCTACGTGGGCGTTTCTTGGCTTCGGCCTCTTTGCTCGTCTTCCAAACGAAGAAGCCCTGGCAGAGGCTTTGGATGCCATCAGGGATATTTACGAGTTCTACATGGCTCCAACACACGAGAATCTCCTGCCAAGTGGTCCCGGTGAGAGCTTCGTTGGGAAGATAACGTCGAGAGAGACTGTACCCCCTCTGGTGGTTGCGGAAGAATAGCCGAGCGAGGCTGTCTTGGTATTCTCCTACCATGCTCCTGCAAATGGAAGCGTGCTGGTTCAGGGCGAAATCTTGCAGAGCGTATTTGAGATTCGTCCTGATCTGTCTCGCGGTGACACGGTTGCCCATGATCTGGTAGAGCTAGCGTTGCAGAGATATGATTATCCGCGGAATGAGTAGTTATAGGCTTGACAAGTGCCGCTGACTCGCGTACAATAGGGGTGCGTAAGGAGAGAGCGGCGACATGAACCTACTCGAAGTCTTCAAGCGTTACCCGGACCAGGAAGCCTGCATCGAGCATCTCGAACTCGCTCGCTGGGGTGACACCCCGCGTTGCCCGCATTGTAACAGCGAGGACGTAGCCCGCAAGGTAGAAGCGGACCTCATTGGCCGCTGGAACTGCCATAGCTGTGAGTCCAGCTTCAACGTCCTCTCCGGCACGATCTTCTCCAAGACGCGCATTCCCTTGCAGAAGTGGTTTCTCGCCATTGCCCTGATGCAGGACGCGAAGAAGTCACTATCGAGCCATCAGCTTGCCCGTGACCTCGACATGAACCAGAAGACCGCCTGGTACATGCAGTTCCGTATCCGCTCGCAGATGGCTACTGCGGACGGCGGTATCCTGCTGCAAGGCATCGTGGAAGCAGACGAGACATACGTCGGCGGGAAACCGCGCAAGGGCAACCGGCGCGATGATGATACCCCGGCTCCTCGCGGGCGCGGTACCTCCAAGACGGCGATTATCGGGGCTGTCGAGCGCGGCGGCCGGGTAGTAGCACAAGTGGCGAGTGACCTCACCGGCGCTGGCGTCCTCCGGTTTATCCGCAGCACAGTACAGCCGGGCGGCTCGCTGCTGATTACCGACGAATACCGGGGCTACCGCGCCGTCCGCCGCTATATCCGCCATGCCGTTGTCAATCACAGCCGCGAGTACGCGAACGGCGCCTTGGGTAGTGTATCCGTTTCCTAATTCACCGGTGGTGATTGTCTGCGCCGATATGGGCCGCGACCGGGCTGCGGGCGTGGTGGTTGAGGATCGGGCGGCGTTCGTGCTTCGACTAATTCGACCAGCCACTCTACCGGATAC
>JAJDZR010000076.1 GCA_022824545.1 Chloroflexota bacterium | reverse complement strand
TGGAGATGAGAAAGTCACGGTCCGTCCCGGCGTGGCGGTTATCATTCCGGCGCATACCGTCCACTGGTTCCGCAACACCGGCACCACGCCGATGCGCCAGGTGGTCGTGCTGGCGGCGCCCGATTACGATGGACCCACCGGTCCGGCGACCGTAGTGGACGACCCCCGCCCGCTCGTCTGTCTCGATCCGTAGCGTCTGCCGTCCGGTGCTCCTGAGCAAGCGCCGCGTTGCCGCCTATGCCGGGCTGTCGTCCGCGGCGGCAGCCAGTTGGCGTGCCGTCTTCCGGCACGTGGCGGCCTTGAGCACCATGTCGCGCGTGGCATTTTGCAGGCTGGCCCAGGCACCCCAGTCCGGCTGCCCGCGCCGCCGGCCGGCTTCACGGCGGCTGAGTTTTTGCAGCTCGTTCGTGGCCCGATGGACAATGAGTGCCAAGGCGAGGACAGCTGCGGCCGGTTCCTGCTCGTGGGCAATGGCCCGCAGGTAATCGTCAATATCCGGGGGGAGGGTGGCTGGTCTGGGCTGCGTCATGGTACCTGCTTTCCTTGTCCGTGCGACTTCCCGCGCAAGCGGGAGTGACCGGGAAGTGTCAACAGCGCCTAGTCGAGCGGCTGCCGCCCGCCGAATCCGGCATCAAGCTCGTGCCAGTAGGAGATCGTTTCCTCGCCAACGCGCCAGCAGAGATAGACTTCTCGCCCTTCCCGCAGCGATCGGAAGTCCACCAAGCCCAGCTCCAGGTCTTTGACCTCGCAGCCGAGGGCGTGCAACTCCTCGACGGTTTGCTGGGCTTGACGTAGAGCGCGTGTAGCTGCTACCTGCGCCTGCCGCAACGTGTCCGCGCGGTGGCCGTTCCCCCGCACGGTTTGCACGGCGTCGGCGAGCTGCCGTTCGGCCGCGAGATAGTCGCGGCGTTGTTGCTGGGCGCGAGCCATCAACTCCCGAACGCGGGGCAGGAGTGCGCGGGCTGCATCGAGCGTAAACAGGCGCGGCATGGTGAGGCCATGTTAGCACAGCCGCGTGGCCGCCCCGGAGTGGGCCGCACGGCGATAGTGAGCCGGTAAGCGCTGCGCCAATGTTATCCTCTGGCGACTGGTTTCCGACGCGCTCCGGGGAGGTGCGGCCGCGCAGTAGGAACCGTGATGCCCGTGTTCCGTTGTCATTTATGTGGTATCATGGCGACACCCACCTCACTGCTTATACAGCTAGGGTAGTCGCTGGCTGGTCAGTGCCGACCGCCGCGATCGAAGTTGGCACTCGCCGGACATCTCGACAGGAGTATGAAGCCAGTGGCCACACCGCATCGCGCATTCAAGGCCGTGTGTTTTGGCGGGGGTTGTGGTGCAGCCCAGGTCATGCAGGGGCTGGTCGAGTACACGGATGGCGTGACGGGCGTGATCGCTGTGACCGATTCCGGTCGCAGCACCGGCGCAGTACGGAATACTCTCCGAGTACCGGCACCCGGCGACCTGCGTAACGCGATGGTGACCCTTTCTCGTGCCGATCCTCTCCTCCGAGACCTGTTTCAGCACCGGATCATCAGCCAGCGCCTCAACGAGTTCAACGGAGTGGCGTTCGGCAACCTGTTTATCGGCGCCTTGGCGCAGATGACCGGCAGCTTTGAGCGGGCGGTGTTGGAAACGAACCGTATTCTGCAATCGGCCGGGCGCATCTTGCCGGTCACCCTCACGAGCACGCATCTCTGCGCCGAGTTGGTAGACGGCACCTTGCGGTACGAAGAAGTCAGTGTACGGGGGCTGGACAAGCCCTCGATCCAGCGCGTCTTCCTCCGCGACGAGGAAGCCGAGGTCTATCCCGGAGTGGCCGAGGCGCTGCGCGAAGCCGATCTGATTACGTTCGGGCCGGGCAGCCTTTTCACCACCGTGATCGCCTCGCTGCTGGTGAGAGGGGTGCGCGAGGCCATCGCCGAGGCGCGAGAGCGCGGGGCGCGCACCGTGTATATCTGCAATACCACGACCCAGCCCGGTCAGACTGACGGTCTCACGGCCTACGACCACGTGGCCGAGGTGGCCTCCTACCTCGGCGCCGATCTGCTCGACTATGCACTCATCAATACCGGAATACCTGCCGAGTCCACCCTGGAGCGGTTCCGGCGTAACGGCCTCTTGCTGCTGGCAATCACGCCGGAAGAGGTGCGGAAGATCACCGATCTGGGTGTCCAGGTGGTTGCCGGAAGCATGATCGAGCAGCGCGACGCGGAGTACGTCTTGTGGAATAAGCAAGACGCCATTCGTCACGATCCGGCGGCGGTCGCCCGTGAGTTGGTGGAGGTCTTCAATCAGCCGCGTGCCCAGGCCATGCCAGCGGACGAGCGGTCTGTGGAAGAGGCGCCACAGGCGGCAGCGGTCGCCCCTGCCTGGAACCGAGCGTAGCGAGTCGTTTGCTCGGCTAGGATGCCGGATGAGCCGGTTGCCGACGCAGCAAGCACCTAGTTGGTGATCCAGTCTTGTCGCTCCCGGCCCCGGGCAGTCGGCAATCCTGGTGTATAAGGACAATCAATGGCGGGACTTCCCTTGCACATGGCCCCGATGGCCCCGGCGCCGATGGAGTATCGCCATGTCGGCCGCTCCGAACTCGTGGCCTCGGCGATTGGTTTCGGTTGCCGCCCCCTCGGCGGTGCCTTTGGTCCGGTCAGTGCGGCTGACGCTATCGCCACCATCCGGCAGGCGATGACCGTAGGTATCAACTGTTTCGATACTGCACCGCGCTACGGCTTCGGGCGCGCCGAGGAGTTGCTGGGGCAGGCACTCGGCCGCTGGCGCCGGGAAGTCAACGTCATCACCAAGGTCGGGTATACGTGGGACCCCAGCGACCCGGAACGGACCGTCCGCCACGATGGCAGCCGCGCCGCGGTCCTCGGCGGTGTGGGGGGACTGCACGCCAGCCTACGCCGGCTCGGCACCGATTACGTAGACCTGCTTCTCGTAGAGTCTCTCGATTCGCAGACCCCGATCGAGGAGACGCTGGCCGCGTTGGTCGGCGCACGGGAGCAAGGCAAGGTACGCCATATCGGGGTTGCCAACTGCAAGGCCGAGCAGGTGCTGGCCGGCTTGCCACATGCGCCGCTGATCGTCAACGAGGTGGACTATCACCTCTTCGACCGCCGTTGGGAGCAGGAAGTCTTCGAGACGTGCCGCATGTTCGGCATCGGGGTACTCGCCTCGGCCACGCTGGCCTCCGGCCTGCTCACCGGGGCGCTCTCTGCGGAGATGACCTGGGACGAGACGGACCCGCGCCGCAGGGAGGCTTCCTCGCCGGGCTTATTTGCCACGGAGAGGCTCGCGCAGAACCTCGCCGTCGTCGAGCGTCTGCGGAGCCTCGCTCGTCGCCACCGCGCCAGCGTCGCCCAACTGGCGCTCGCGTGGGTGCTGCACCAGCCGGCGGTGAGCGTGGCGCTCGTCGGCATGTCTCAGCCGGGTGAGGTCGTCGAGAACGTTGGCGCGCTCAACGTCCGCCTAAGCCCGGATGATCTCGCGGAGATCGAGACGATCATGGTGGACGCCACCGGTGTCCCTGATACCTCGCCGGCGTAGCTGCCGGTGGTTAGCTATCCGCAAGCATCCCCCCGGCCTCCCTCGCTCCGCAGGGCAACAGGGCCGATCTTGCCAGCGTTCGCAGCACTGGTACGATAGCAGCGGCCGGAAACCTTCCGGAACCGCTCCCCGCATGATCCTAGGCGGTTGTCTTACCGGCATTAACGCTACTGTCCGAAGAAGCGGCAGCGGGCGAGGAACGCTGGCATGAAGTTGGGCTTGCACTACGAGATGGCGCGCCCGGAGCTGGACGATCACCTCCTGCTCCAAGAGACGATGGAGCAGATCATCCGTGCCGATCAGGTCGGCTTCGACTACGTGTGGCTCGTGGAGCACCATTTTATGACCGGCTTCTCGGGGTCCGCTTGCCCCGAAATCGTGTATGGCGCCCTGAGCCAGCGTACCGAGCGCATCCGGCTGGGCCTCGGCGTCATCGTACTGCCCTACCATCATCCCATTCGAGTAGCAGAACGAGTCGCCACCCTCGATCACCTGGCCGAGGGCCGGGTGGACTTCGGTACCGGCCGCTCCGGCGTCTACGAGCTGACCGGCATGGGGATAGACCCCAGCCGGAGCCGCGCGATGTGGGACGAATCGCTGACGATGATTCCGCGGATTTGGGCGGCGGATTGGTTCGAGTGGGAAGGCAAGTTCTGGAGTGTGCCGCCGCGGCAGGTGCTGCCGAAGCCCTACCAACAGCCCCATCCGCCGATCTGGGTCGCGGCCCTACAAGCGGCGACCTATGAGCTGGCAGCGCAGAAGGGCATCGGCGTCCTGGCGATGGGCGCCAGCGATCCCTCGGTCCTGGAGCCGCACATCACGGCCTATCACGATGCCGTCCGTCAGGCTACGCCGGTCGGCGACTGCATCAACGCGCAGTGGGCCAGCCAAACTATCGGCATCTGCACCGAGGACAACCGCGAGGGCCGCGAGCTAGGCACGTTGTCAATCAAGAACTTCTTCGGCCCCGACCGTCCGTATGCCAAAGGCGTGGAGGATATCTACAGCCGGTTGCTGCAGCAGTGGGGCGGCGTGCCCGATCATCTCCAGGAGGACTTCATCCGGACCGGACAGCCGCCGGGCGGCGAGGGACAGTCGGCTGAGGCCACGAACTTTATCGCGCATAAGGTCTGGGAGAAGGTAGACGCCGATACGCTCTGCGACCGGGCGGTGATTATCGCCGGTGACCCGGATAGCTGTATCGCGGCGCTCAAGAAGCACGAGGCTGCGGGCGCCGATCAAGTGCTGATCTCGATGCAGACCGACACCGTGCCGCACGAGGTGGTGAAGAAGTCCATCGAGCTATTCGGAAAGTACGTGATCCCGGAGTTTGCAGACTCGTGAACGCACGGCCGAATGGCCGGTAGCGGGTGTATCATAGCGCCGGCCGGAAGCGAGCGGCGGAGGAACCGCTTGGACCTACCCCCACCCCCCTCCCTAAAGGGAAAGGGCTACAGGCCATCTTGCGGACCACCTTCCCCGGAAGAAAGTGGCGGCCGCTCGCCGCCGTGACTCCCCTTCCCTGGAGGGAAGGGGCCGGGGGTTAGGTCCAAACGCATCTATACGGAAGTGGAGGCCTACATGGCACTGACGCAAGCCGAGGTCGCGCAATTTCATGAGCAGGGATTTCTCATCGTGGAGGACCTACTCACGTCGGATGAGGTAGCCGCCATGCGCGCGCGGGCGGAGGAGATTGCCCAGCCCGATTCGCCGGAACAGTCGCGTGTCTTGCGGCAGGTCGAGCCGGCCGTGGCGCGCGGCGAAAAGGAAGCGGACGACTACGAGTTCTCGTTGCGGAAAATGGCGGCGTTGGCCCTGAGCCGCGATCCGGTTTTCGCGGCACACGCCCGCCGGCCGCGGATCGTAGAGATCGTCACGGCGCTGCTCGGCCCGAACCTGGTCCTATACCAGGACCAGCTCTTCATGAAGCCACCGCGCGTCGGATCGCGGCAGCCCTATCACCAGGACCAGCCCGCCGGGTTTGACATTGATCCGCCCCAGCACTTGGTCAGCTGTTGGACGGCGCTGGACGACTCGACCGAGGAGAACGGCTGTCTGTGGTATTTACCCGGCTCGCACAAGCTCGGTGCCCTCAGCCGCGAAGAGCGCGTCGAGTACGAGGCGCGGGCACAGCGCGGGGAGCTAGGCGACGCGGTGCCACTGGTGATGCGTGCGGGTGGCTGTGGCTTTCACCACGGCTGGCTGCTCCATGCGAGCGGCATCAACCTGTCCGACAAGCGTCGCCGCGGCTATGCCACGCACTACGTGCGCTCCGAATGCCGCTATGTCGGTCCACCGCCCAAACCGGCCCGCCTCGTCGAGCTAGGCACGGACTTTCTCCAGGTCGCGGGCCAGCGGTTCCCAGGCCGTATCTAGCCGGCAGCGACACACCACGCCAGCACCGACGACGCGCCAGCTTGCACAATCCTAGTTCGTCGTCAAGGTGGTGCTTATGAGCGAGTTGGTCATCCTCGGGTCCGGGGGCGCGTTTGCTACAGCCACGCGCAGCAACCCCTCTGTCGCCCTGCTGCACCGCTCGTCTACGTATCTCTTCGACTGTGGCGAGCCGGTCGCAGCGTCGTTGTATCGCCACGGCATCTCGGTCACGAGCGTGCGAAGCATCTTCGTCTCGCATCTGCACATGGATCACCTTGGCGGGCTGCCGCAGCTCATCAATGCCATCCGGCTGATGAGCCGAAACGTTGATCCCTCCCGAAGCGCGGGGTTGCCCTGGTCCATGCACGTCAAATCCGACTGGCACCTCCGCAATCTCCGCTTCCCAATGATGGCCGACGGGATCACCGTTGATACAACTCTCCCGACGGAAATCCGCCTGCATCTCCCCGCATCCGCGATCACACCCTTTCAGGGATTTCTGGCTGCCTGTATGTTGGGACCGGAGCGACTGCGCTTCGAGCTAGCTTGGCCGCCTATTCACCTCGGAGAGCTCCACGCCGAGCCTGGACTGAAGGTAACGGCCACCCGTGCCACCCAGCTACCCCAAGAATGTTTCTCCTTTTTGATTGAATTGGAGGGCCGCAGAATCATCTACTCGGGGGACCTCGGTGGCTTGGATGACTTGCGGCCCGTCATTGCCGGGACGGATCTCCTGTTACTGGAAACGTCGCACTTACGACCGGCGGCGGTCGCGTCCTTCCTCCGCGAGACGCAGCCGCAGCAGACGGTACTCGTCCACGTACACCCGGGAATGGAAGACCGGGCGGTCGCACTGGTGCGGGAGGTGGCCGAACTCAACGTGAGTGTGGCATACGATGGGCTGCGAATCGCGCTGTAGGCGCGGCACCGATTGCACCGCGATGGAGGCACACGATGTCCGGACCGCAGCCGATCATGCTGACACCGATAGGCTACGTGCGCTCACCGATTGACGACCGCGAGGTCATGCCCAACGACGGGGTGCCGGCCAAGATCGAGCTACTCCCGGAGTTCGCGGACGGCCTCGGCGACATCGAGTCGAATAGCCATCTCATCATCCTGGGCTGGTTTCACCAGGCGCACCGCCATCGCCTCACCGTCACCGGCAAGAGTCGCCGGCCGGGGCGGGAGCAGCGTGGCGTGTTTGGCCTGCGGTCGAGCACGCGGCCCAATCCGTTGGCGCTCAACATCGCGCGGCTGGTCCATAGGGACGGCACCGTGCTCTCCCTGGAGCGCCTGGACATGATTGACGGTACGCCGGTCGTGGACATCAAGCGCTATTCGCCCGGCTGGGATGACGTGTTTGCTGCGCGCACATCCCGGCAGCTACGGCCGTTGCCGGCGCCGGATGCGGAGCTGGTCGAGATACTGCTCAACGAGGTCGAGCACTTTCACGGCGCCATTAACGCCGGGGCGCGCCGCGCCGTGCGCCTCGTTGCCGACACGTGCAGTCAGTGGCAGATCAATCCCACCGACCCGGCGCTGACCGTGACCATCCCGATGCGTCAGGGTGCTGCCGTGGACGGCAGTGTCGCGGACAGCGTGCAGGCGCTCACGAGGGCGACGTTCGGCTCCGGCCGGCTGCACGTCTGCGGAGGGACGGCAGTGGTGCTGCAGTGGCGCGAGCTTACAGTCGCAGCGACGCCCAACGCCCCCGAGCCGCCACTGGTCATGCGGTGGCGCGAGCGCACGGTTGCAGCGACGCCCACCGCCACGGAGCCGCCCACCGACTACGCAGCGCTGGCGGCGATACCGCTGACCGAGCTGTGGACGCTGGAAGAAGCGTCGGAGTGAGCGCCTCCTCCCTTGGCCGACGTAGTAGAATGTAGATAGGGTAAGGAGGCGGCGGTCGTAGGGAAAGGGAAGGTGCGCGATGGTTGCAGCAGTGACCCCGACGCAGGAAGACCATATCTGCACCCTTGATGAGCGGGAAATCCCGGCCTATAACCGCATGAGGACTGAGTTGGAAGCCAACCACCTCAACGAATGGGTCGTTATACATGGCGGGAAGCTAGTCGGTGCCTATGCCACCTTTGAGGCCGCCGCCGAGGAGTCCACAAAGCGCTTCGGCCATGAGCCGTACCTCATCCGACAGGTAGGTGCCCGTCCACTACGCCTGCCGATTTCCGTCCAGTTGCGTGGCCGCGTCCATGCCTAGGGCCACTTACGGGTTCCCTACCAATCCTGACCTGTTGGAACACTATGGGCCGACCATCGCGGTCCAAATCGGGTACCACGACCGCGATGGTGCTCTTCAACTCTCTCCGGATGTGTATGATGCGTTGGTGGATACCGGCGCAGATGCCAGTTGTATCGACTCAACACTCGCGGCGGAACTGAACCTGAGGATCGTAGACAAGCAATATGCGGCCGGAGTCCTGGGAAGCGGCATCGTCAATGTATATTCCGCGCAGCTATACATCCCGGATTTGAGTGCTGGGTTCGTTGGGGGATTTCCCGGTCTCCCGCTTGCTGCTGATGAACTGCCCCATGCCGTGATTATCGGCAGGGACTTCCTCCGGCATTACACGCTGCTATATGAAGGCCGGACGGGTGTCTTCACCATCAGCAACGACTAGATAGGGAACGGTGAGGCCGGTTCTGCGTTAGGTCCGGCCGGCGGACCAGAACACGCCGTTGGCGAGGATGGTGTGTAGCTCCGGTTGGAAGTAGACCGGGTATGTCTCGTGGCCGGGCTGGAAGTAGAAGATGCGGCCGGCGCCGCGCTGCCAGCAGCAGCCGGAGCGGAAAACCTCGGCGCCGCCCAAGAATGATGAGATGAAGACCAACTCATCAGGGGGCGGAATGACAAACCACTCGGAGTACATCTCATCCTGCGGAATGACGACGTATTGCGGTACGCCGGCGGCAATCGGGTGGCTCGGCTCGGCTACGTAGAGGTGCGCCGGCTGGCCGTCCTCGCGCCAGCCGCCCAGATCGCACGAGGTGCCCATCAGGGCCTTGAAGGCCCGCGAGTGGTGCGAGGAGTGCAATGGCATAAACCCCATCCCGCGTGCGGTCACGTGGCGGACGATCCGCGCGACCGATTCGTCGGTCACGTCCCGGTGGCGGCCGTGCCCCCACCAGACCAGCACGTCGGTTGCCGCGAGCGCGGCCTCGCTGAGACCTTGCTCAGGGTCGTTGATCTCGGCCGTCTGCGCTACGATGCCGTCCCGCTCATTCAAGGCGGCGGCAATGATCCCGTTCATCCCGTCGGGGTAGACGGCTGCCGGTTCGGTGCGCTCGGACCAGACCAGCACGCGGATTGGATCCGTAGACGGCATACCTACCTCCCTCACGGCCCGCTGCCGCAGCACCCTAGCGGCCGCGCCACGCGCCAGCGATAGCGCCGCACGGAGCCGGGTAGCGAAGCTCCTACCGGCCATCATTGTACCCAACGATGTGCGCGGGGGTATTAGCGCCAGAAGGCGATGATGGCGCCCATGATCGGAAGGCCGACCAGATAGTAGCCGTTGTTGATGAGCCAGAGACGCAGCGGCCGGGCCTCGAACGCGCCCCACGTGGCGCTGGCGGTGGCAATGAACACGACTGCCCAGAGGCCCAAGATGATTCCGTCGAGGATACTGCTCGCCCCGCTCAACGCGATGAGTACCGCCAGCACGTAGGCGCTGATAAGCGAGGCGACAATAGCAATCGAAAACGCCTGGACCTGATTCGCTTGCGCGGAGATTTCCTCGGCGGTCTTGCCGATGGCGGCCAGCCAGGCGTTAGAGAACAGCACCGGCGAGTACCACACCGCCCCCAAGGCCATGGGCACGATAGCGGCGACGACGACGGCGAGATAGTTCACGTCCAGCGTCCACATAGCGTTCCCCCTCCCGGCTCTACCAACAGGCGCAGGCCGCGGCCTGCCCCCTCAGTGAGAGGAACGTGCGGCGGTGCGGCCCGGCGCAGCGGCCGCTACGCCGGGAACGCCTAGCTATGCTTGTCGCGGGGCGCAGCGGGAATTGCTGTGATATATGACGTGTGATTTACTCTGTCTCATTGCCCAATGCTCACTAACACACCGCTCACAGCTCCATTTGCTCAAAGGGCTGGTCCGCTCGTGGGCCTGAGCCGAAGCGCAGCACGTGTCCGTCAGGGTCCTCGATTCTCATCTCCAAGGCGTGGGGGTAATTGGTCGGTGGAAGCACGATCTTTGCCCCCTTCTTGTTAAACTCCTCGTAGAGTGCATCAACATCGTATGCCCCTATCCATACCCATGTACCGGGCTGTCCCTGTGCGCCTTCACAAAGGTAAATCCCCCAATCGTCACGACCGACAGTGGTGAAGGTGTCACCCCATTCCGCCTTCTTGAAGCCCAGGACCTGCTCGTAATAGTCAATACTGGCCTTCATGTCCTTCACGTAGAGGATCGGCTGGATATTCTCGATTGCTTTCTGCATAGTGTTCTTACTCCCTGGACTCCCGACGGGTGCAGGCCGAGTCTTCACCCTAGCGGGAGGAATGGGCGGCGGTGCGGCACGGCGCAGCGGCCACTGTGCCGGGGTGTTGGCGATGCCTAGCCGTGCTTGTCGCGGAGCAGTTGGGCGCCCTGGCACATGGCCTTGAGCTTGAGGTAGGCCTCGTCGAAATCCATGGGGTTGCTGCTCGACGGGGCAAAGCCGCAGTCCGTGTTCAGCGTGATCCGCTCCTTGGGCACGTACTTCATGGCAGCCTCGACGCGGGCGACGACCTCTTCGGGCGTTTCGACGTGTGTATCAGTGTGGTCAATGACCCCCAACCCCAGAATCTTGTGCTCGGGGAAGTCCTTCAACACCTCGATGCCTTCCGCATCGGGCGTGGCGAACTCCATCGCAAAGCGATCCACGTTCATCTCACCGAGCGCGCCGATAATCAAGTCGTATGGCCCGCGGGTCCCGTGCCGCCGGTTGTAGTGCGCGTGGCAGAGATGCACGCTGAGGAAGACGCCCTCGATACCCTCCGTTGCCCCGTTTACGCCCGCCACCGACATTTCGATCTCGTGGTTGACATCGGTGATGCCCTCGCGCTCGCGGTAGCGCGGGTCTACGAGCAGGGCCAGCCAGGGGTCGTCGAGCTGAACGGCCTGGACACCCAGCACGATCAAGTCCTGAATCTCCTGGCGGATAATCGGCACGCACGCCGCCATGAAGTCTTCCCAGGTCGGATACGCTGCCGCGGAATGCTCCGGACTCCACATGCGTCGCGCGACGGTATACGGCGAGGGCAGCGACACGTTGAGCCGGGCGTGCGCGTGATTCTTGAGAAAGCTGGCGGCTGTGGTGGTAATCGGCCGCCGCGGCCGTAGCTCTGCGGTGACCGCTGGATATGTCAGTGCCGTGGTCGAGGGGGAGCCGGCCAGGATGAGATCGGTGGTGAAGCCATCCACGGCCTCGGTGAACACCTTGACGTAGCTCTCGCGCCGCCACTCGCCGTCGGAGATGAAGTCGAGGCCGGCGCGTTCCTGCATACGAATGGCCGCCGGGATGGCGGCGTCGAGGAGGACATCCGCCTCCGCTTCGCTGATCCGCCCCTCCTTCCGCTCCTCGATAAGCTCCCGTATCCACACCGGCCGCGGCAGGCTGCCGACGACCATCGTCGGGAAGAGGTAATCGGTGGGCAGAGTGACCATGGTCTTGCTCCCTTCGATCTCCGAGATAGGAAAGAGTGGGCATCGAGTTGTCTGTCGCGGGTGGCTAGATCATGCACTAGGGTATCGCTTTGCGCGGCACCAGGCGAGTGACCAGTTGGCGCATGCGGCAGGGGCACGGTATGGTCACACCGCCGGCGGCTCGCGGTCCGCGCTCCGTTGCGTGCGGCGAGAGCCGAGCGGATACCGGTCCTGGCTGCTGCCCAGTGTACTACTCATCCGGGTGCCAGGGTCGCCGGTCAATGGCGCTTCGATGCATAGCACAAGGAGGGTACGATGCGATCACTCGCTGCATTGGTGGAACGCTGGCAATGGATTGGCGCCGAGCCGACACACGGCTCGCAAGGCTCGACTCGCGCCGGGGATGCTGCCAGGCACGCGGCTATCGGCGACGTAGCGGACGAGTTGGCGCAAGCACTGGCTGGTGGGCAGACCTCCGCTCCGGTGCTCGCGGCGCTGGTTGGCTCGCTGCGTGAACGCTCGCAGGCGGCGCAGACGGAAGCCGCCCGGACTGCGAGCGTGGCCCAGGACCCCGCAGACATCCCGACTGCCGAGTTGCTGGGGCGGGCGGCGGCCTACGCTTGGTGTGCCACCGACCTCGAACCGTTCGCCGCGGCCGGAGACGATTAGGCGGGTATGAGACCTCACCCCCCGGCCCCCTCTCCACCATGTGGAGAGGGGGGCGGGGGGTACAGACCGGGTACAGTGGTAACACTGAGACCGGGCACATGGGTTACACATTATTCCACACGAGGTGGAACACGCGTGGGGTGTGATGTGATGCC
>JAJDZR010000018.1 GCA_022824545.1 Chloroflexota bacterium | reverse complement strand
TGGAGGGAAGGGGCCGGGGGTTAGGTCCAACCCGCCTCCCGCCGCCGGGGGCCAGCGTATTCCCTCCCCCGTCGGGACGGGGGAGGGCCAGGGAGGGGGCCAGCAGATCTATCCAACGTCCCCGGTCGCGAGCGAGATACCCCCGACCCGCTCCAGCCCCTCATAGGCCACGGCCAGCAGGCGGACGGTCTGACTCTCGCCGGGTGCCAGCTCATACGCCGCGCCCTGCTCGACCGCCGTGGCCAGCCCCGATCCCGGAATCGTGGTCCACGGCTCGATCCCGACGTTGTAGGTGTCTGCAAACCAGGGATGACCAGAGTTGCCCCCGAACGCCTGCCAGTACCAGATGTGCCGGAACACCGCCAGGTCCCAGGCCATGCCAAATCCCACCAGCTTGCTCGCATTCGTCACGGCATACCACCCGTCCGTGAGGTCCGTCAGGTAGGCGAGGTCGGTGTGCCCCAGCGACTTCGGCGGAAATGTGCTCAGGTCTACGGCGCGACCCGCGTTGTCCTCAACGTGCGGCCAAGCAAACCGCCGGCCGGCCGGCAGCCGCGGCGTGGGCGTGAGCGCCGGTTTGTGGACGATCACCGTCTGGGCCGCGCAGTCGAGCCGGCACGTCTCGTCGAGAAACGGCTCACCCAGCGCCGGATGATGCCCCCACATGTAGGGCCAGGTCTCGGCCCCGTAGTTGGTCAGGCGCTCGTCAATGAACAGCACCGCCTTGCCGCTGACCAGCCGCAGCGTCTTCTCCAGCAGGAACGGCGAGCGCACCGTCTGGACTGAGCAGCGGATGGCCACCGCATCGGGCCCATCCTCAACGACGGTCGCGTCCCAGTTGAGCTGCGGCGTTTCGTCGTGCTGGCCGAACTGCGAACCGCCCCAACTACACGGCGGGCCGCCGCTCGGCATGATCTCCTGCCACGCCCCCTCGTAATACTCCAGAAAGCCCCCGTCCGCTCGGGTCGTCGGCACGCTCGGCGGCCGGCGCAGGCCCTGCGGTGTGCGCCACATGAAGTCCACGTCCCGCGGTTTGTAGAGGAATTCGTAGATGTTGCTGCCCTTGTCCAGCAGCACCGTGACCCGGAGCAGCTCGTTTTCAAGCACGGCCGCGCGCCAGCCCCGGAGCACCAGGTCCGTCTCCAGGCGGCAACCCCAATTCCGCACGCTTCCTCGTGCCATATTTCCCCTCCAGCTATTAGCTGTCAGCTATCAGCCATCAGCCGGCCCAAAATACAGTGTGGGGGACGACCACGCGGTCGTCCCCCACACGCTCACTCCTCGGCTGCGGACCGGATACGCCGGAGCTACAGGTAGGCCTCCTGGCTGTGACGGTCGAAGATGTGCATCTTGTTCATGTCCATCATCATCGTCACATCGTCGCCGGTCTTGAACTCCGTCCGCGGGTCTACGACCGCGACCAACTGTTGGTCGCCCACCAGCAGGTAGAGGTAGATCAGCGAGCCGAGTAGCTCCGTCACGTCTACCTGAGCCTTGATCGAGCTGTTGTCGGTGATGTCGGGCGGGGAATACTTCGGGTCGAACAGGTCTTCTGGACGAATGCCGAAGAACACTTCCTTGTCTAGGTGCGGCACGAGCACCTTGCGGTGCTGCGGCGGTACCTGAACCTTGAAGCTACCCGCGTCCACCCAGATGTCGTCCGGATCGCCCGTCAGCCGCGCCTCGACGAAGTTCATCGAAGGGCTGCCGATGAACCCGGCCACGAACATGTTCGACGGGTGATCGTACACCTGCTGCGGCGTATCGAGCTGCTGCAGCAGCCCGTCGCGCAGCACGGCAATCCGCGTACCCATCGTCATCGCTTCCGTCTGGTCGTGGGTCACGTAGATCATCGTGGTCTGCAGCCGCTGGTGGAGCTTAATCAACTCCGCCCGCATGGACACCCGCAGCTTGGCGTCCAGGTTAGACAGCGGCTCGTCCATCAGGAAGACCTTCGGCTCGCGCACAATGGCCCGCCCCAGCGCCACGCGCTGCCGCTGACCACCGGAAAGCTGCTTCGGCTTCCGCGTGAGCAGCTGGCCGATACCCAGCAGCTCCGCTGCGTCCTGCACGCGCCGGTCAATCTCGCGCTTGGGTGTCCGCCGCAGCTTCAGGCCGAACGCGAGGTTGTCGTACACGCTCATGTGCGGATACAGCGCGTAGCTCTGGAACACCATCGCGATGTCGCGGTCCTTCGGCGCCACGTCGTTCACTAGGCGCTCACCGATGAAGACGTTGCCGTCCGTCACCTCTTCCAGACCCGCAATCAGCCGCAACGTGGTGGACTTGCCACAGCCCGAGGGACCGACCAGCACGAGAAACTCGCGGTCGCGCACCTCCAACGTGACATTGTTGACCGCCACGATCTGACCGAACCGCTTCGTCAGGCGGTCAAGCGTTACACTAGCCATATATCTCTCTCCTTCACAGAGTTGTCGTCGCGCAAAGACAGAACTTTTCGGCAAAAGCCGCTCTTTACCCACTACCGCCGGCGCGCGCAGGCAGCAGTGGACGACGCTTGCTCGTCACACGAGCTACAGCCTTCAAGACTGCTCGGTTGTCCTCCCTTTTACACCTCCTCACCGCGCATACTCTCCGAGCAGTATACGCGGTCCACGCCCGCCAGTCCAGCCTGAGCCAATCCCCTGCGATCTGCCAGGTGACTGTCTACTCCCTCCCCTGGAGCTTGCCCTGGGGGAGGGCTCTGACTGGGGTAGGTATGGGCCAAGCCATAGGGGCGCAATATGTCGCACCTGTCTCCCCGCACAGCGGGAGGACCACAGGGCCGGCCGCCATCCTCCCCCTCTCCAAATGTTGGAGAGGGGACCAAGGGGTGAGGCCAGAGGTACACCACTCCCGGCACATTCGGTGCGGCTGTGGCCTGTCAGAGGACGAGGCCAGTCCACACCTCCAGCCATCCTGCTCAACCCTCAATCCTTAAATCCCGATGCTCACGAATTCCCGACCCCTAGGCCGTTGTCTTCCCCCATCCCCCGTGAATGTGTACCCACTGACGGGGATTGGCAGCTGCAAGTCCCTCCTGGAGCACCGGGCACCGCCCGGCAGGGGCCCACACGTAACATCATCGTGTTTACCAACGACGGTGGCATCGCCACCCAGCCGAGGGCACCGGGTCATGAGCGACCCCACGCCGCCCTGCGCGCGGCGCGGCATGACCGCCTGAGTGCCGCTTCTACGGCACCGGGTGCTGACGTACCCCTGGCCACTTTGGCCGGGGCGCCGGGTCAGTACTGTCAGAGTGCCGCCCTTAGGGCACCGGGTCATGGCCGGCCTCTCGCCATCACGGCGGGGGCGCCGGTCCACGACCGTCTGAGTGCCGCCCTGCGCGCACCGGGTGCCGACCTACTCCTAGCCAGCACGGCCAAGGCAGCAGGTCAGCACCGTCCGAGTGCCGCACCCATCGCCACCGTCGCCCTGCCGGCCGGCCAACACCGGCTGCGCCAGGAGGGCTTGCCCCGCGTCCCTGCCAATCCCCGCACCCACACCCACCAAGCCACCACCCACACCCGCGCTACGCACTCCCACCGAGACACCGTGCAGCACCGGGCTGCGTGTTCCCAAACTCCCAGTTACGCGAAGTCCCACCCCACCGTCGCGTCATTGCGGCGCAAGCCGCAATTCAGCCTCCAACGCGCTGCCTTTCGCCGCGCGAACTCCCCTTCCCTGCGAGGGAAGGGGCCGGGTGACCGGTCAAAGCCGCACCACACCTGGCACTATCCGTGCGGCTTTGGCCCGTCAGCGGGTAGGTCCAGACCACAACCTACCCACCAAGTGCATCCTGCCATCCAAGTACCGTCCCATCCGCGGTCTTGCTCCACCGCGGCCACGGGCTTCCCACGCCACCGCTGCCGCGCACCCCCGCTGCCGCCCGCCGAAAGCCCACCAGTGGCGGACTATGGCTCCCGCCTCGCCAGGGAACGGGCATAGCACGCCGCGCCACTACTCTGT
>JAJDZR010000124.1 GCA_022824545.1 Chloroflexota bacterium | reverse complement strand
AGGAGGTAACGACCTCGCTGACGACACACCAGCTAGTTGGGAGTCGCTCTCCAGCCGGGAGTATCACCACTTGTTCCCACAAGCACTCCTGATGAATGAGGCGATGCTGGAAGAATCCAATATTAACCTGGCGCTGAACTGCGCCTTGGTGACCTGGAACACCAACCGAAACATCTCGGCGAAAGAACCCATCGCATATCTGCGTGAGCGCGCGGAGCGTGCCAGCCTAGGTGCCGATCAAATCCGCCGTCGCCTTAGTTCACACACAATTCCCTTCAAGGAACTCAATGTCGGCGGCTATTCTAACGTCATGGAGCCGAAAGCAAGAGCTGAGAGAATCAGATCAGACTTCGATCGCTTCCTTCGTTCTCGTGCTGAAGCGGTCCATTGGGCTGCCACAAAACTGTGCAGCGGGGAAGAATGGACCGGATTAGATGACGTTGGGCAGCAGGTTTCGTAAAAGGACTGGCTGCTGCCTCATCCTCAATGTCGAGGACAATATCGTGAATTTCGAGGGGAAGCTCGCCTTTTCGGACCTCGACTGGCTCTGGGCCTGACCTATCATTCCCATTACGCCGCGCCGCTGCCCAGCCAGCTGCCGGATCAGGAGCACCTACCAAGACAGTTCGGTTGTGGGGTGCTGGCGGCTTGCCGTATACTTACTGTTGTATTCCGGCAGCCACTACGCAGTGGCTCTGGGCCTGTAGCTCAGTTGGGAGAGCATCGCGTTCGCATCGCGGGGGTCGCCGGTTCGAGTCCGGCCAGGTCCACAAACCCCATTTCTGGCTTTGCTCCACCCTAACGCCCTTTTGGCGGTGCAATGGCCCGGCCGCCAAACTCCTCCTCGCGCTATGATCTCTCCATCATGCTCTGGGAAAGACGATGAAGCGACTCCTTGGTGCGCTCCTCGGCGCTGCCGCGATTGCTGGCTCGGCCGGGTATTGGCTGCGGCGGTCGCTGCCGCGTCACCGGGGTACGGTGCGGCTGGGCGGCATTGACAGCGAGATCGAGATTGTCCGTGATCGCTGGTCCATCCCCCATATCTTCGCCGCCAGCAGCGCCAGCGATCTATTCTTCGGCCAAGGCTACGCCACCGCACAAGATCGCCTCTGGCAGATGGAGGTCGGCCGGAGAATAGCCTCCGGTAAGCTGGCAGAGCTGGTCGGGCCGGCGGTGCTCGATGCTGACCGCCTGCTGCGGCGGTTGGGATTTCGCCGCGCAGCACAGGCCGAGTGGCCCGACTTAGCGGCCGAAGGACGGCAAGCGCTCGAAGCCTATTGCGCTGGCATCAACGCCTGGATTGCGGCCTGCGGCGCCGGCGGACGGTTGCCGCTAGAATTCACGATCCTACGCGCTCGCCCGGCCCCGTGGACGCCTATTGACTGCCTGGCTTTCGCCAAGTATATGGCGTTCGGGCAAGCAGCGGACTGGGAGGGCAAATGGCTCCGTGGTCAGGCCGTGGCACGGGTTGGAGCGGAACGAGCGTTGGCTGCCGAGCCGTTTGCCGGCGAGAACCCACCACAATCCATCCACGTCCCGGTCGGCCTCGACTATGGCGCCGTTGACTACAGCCTCGGCGGCCCGAATCAGCCACCCCCGGCACGAGCCACGCCGCCGGCCGCCAGCAACGGCTGGGCCGTCAGCGCAGAACGAGCGGCCGGCGATGGCGCACTGCTGGCGAACGACCCACACCTAGCTCCTCATATGCCGGTATCGTGGTACGAGGTCCACCTATGTGGCGCCGGATATGACGTGATCGGCGGCTCGCTCCCTCCGGCACTGGGCGTGCTCATCGGGCGAAACCGCCGGATCGCCTGGGGGATGACGGCGGCCATTCTGGATGCCAACGATCTCTATGTCGAGCGTTGTGATCCCGCCGCACCAGCCACCTATCTGGCCGACGCCGGTCAGAGCCGGCAAGCGGAGACCATTGACGAGCCTATCGCCGTCAAGGGCTGGTCGGAGCCGGTCGTCGAGACGGTCCGGGTGACGCGACATGGGCCAATCATCAACCCGCCGCCGGTCGGCCCTGGTCAGGGGACCCCAGCGTGTCACCTCCAGCTTGCCCTGCGAAGCACGGTACTGGAACAACCCGGCCTGGTAACGAGCCTGCTGGCGCTCAACCGGGCCGGTTCGTGGGACGAGTTCCGCGCGGCGCTCGCACGATGGCCGGCGCCACCGCTGAACTTCGTCTACGCCGACATAGAGGGGCATATCGGCCGCCAAGCCGCAGGCCACGTCCCCGCGCGTGGTCGAGGCGACGGCTTGTTGCCACTGCCGGGGTGGGATGATTCCTATGCGTGGCGCGGGGCGGTGCCGTTCGATGACCTCCCGTCGGAGTTCGACCCACCATGCGGCTTCACAGTAGCCGCGAATCAGGATATATCGCGCCAGCCGGAACAATCCGCTGCCGACTCTGGTGATACCAGCAGGCGTCGTCATGGGGACAACCTGGGACACGAGTGGCTGGACCCCTATCGGTCACGCCGCATTACACAGCTCCTCGCGGACGGTGAGGTGCTCGACCGCGAATACTGTCGCGCCATGCAGGCAGATACCGTCTCGCTGGCCGGTCGCGCCTGGGTATGCGCCGTGATCGCCTTGCGCGACCGCGGCTGGCTGGCACCGCAGGGCCGGCATGAGGTTCAGGCCCTTGATCTTCTGGCGCAGTGGGACGGCATGATGGTCCCGGAGAGCGGTGGCGCAGCGGTCTACATGCTCTGGCGGCGCGCCCTCCTGCAGGAACTGTACGCGGCGCAAGTGGGCGATCTGGTGGCCGGCTATCTAGGGAAGGGGCCACACCCCGTCGTAGCCAGCGCCAACACCTTTGCCTTCCGCCACTCCCGCCGCCTGATTGAGCGCCTAGAGCAGGCCGCGGTCCAGGAACGGTCGGCCAGTGACGCTGCCCCCCCGGTGATAGATGCGGAGCTGCGCCAGGCGCTGCAACGGAGCTTCTCCACGGCCGTGACCGAGCTACGGCAGCGCGCTGGCGAGGAACCCCACCGCTGGCAGTTGGCGGCCGTTCACCGGGTCACCTTTTCGCACCCCTTCGGCACCCAGCGGATCATCGGCCGGCTGTTCAACCGCGGCCCGCTACCGGTACCCGGCGACAACGACACCTTATTCGCCTCGCCGCCGGAGCCGGCCGCGCTGTACGACCGGGCCGCAGCGATCCCGTCCTACCGGCTCATCGTGGATTTCGCCCCCGGTGGCGAGACAACCGCCGCGCTCGCCGGCGGTCAGTCGGGTCACCCCCTCAGCCGGGACTACGCCAACCAGCTCGGCGCGTGGCGGCGCGTTGACCCCGGCCATCCGCTACTGCTGGAGCGCGCAGCCATCGAGCGCGAGGCCCGCGCCACGCTCCGGCTCCTACCGGAGGAGTAGGCGAGGGCGAGTCAGTAGGCCACAGCCTACTCCGTGCCAGTCAATCAGGCACCATCCTCTTCAGGGTTCAACCCGACACGTCGTGCTATCGCGCGGGCGCTCAGGGCGGCCAGCACGACCTGCCCGGTGTCCAGAACGAGCACGCACCTGGTCCGGTGGCCGAAGGTCACGTCAATCACTTGGCTGCGCTCACGCGCCGTCTGCACCAGCCGCTTGATGGGTGCGGAGTCGCTCGCCGCCACCACGACGATGCGGGCCGCGGCGACGGAGTTGCCGAAGCCGACATGCACGAGACGGCGCGGCGGCATACCACTATCAGGCATGTGTGCGCTCGCTCGCTCGTCCGACACTCCGCGTCACACCGGTAGTCCTTCCTGGTGTTAGGCGTCACTGCCGGCGCCGGGCGGCAATGGCAGCGAGACCTTCCGCCCGGTGCGAATCGCCTGGAAGCCGGCTTCGACTACTTCCTGGATATTGCGGCCGCGGAGTGGGCTGGATGGTCCGGTGATCGGCTCGTCACGCATGATGGCACCGAGGAAGGCCTCGGGGCCGGAGCGAGCACCTTCAGGCAGCGGCGGCGCGGCAATCGGCTCCGGCTGGTGCGTGCCGCGACGATACAACGTCAAGTCACCGCCGTATTCGACCACCAGGTTTCCCTCGGTCCCGCAAATGGCCGCGGCACCGGGCAGCGGTCGGGCCTGCGTCCACGATCCCTCCACCAGAGCCATTGCCCGGTGGTATTCCAGCAGCAGGCGGGCGTTATCGTCCACGGTAATGTAATCCTGGACTAACCGCCCAGCCAGCCCCACGACTGCCGACGGCATACCCAGCACGTCGTAGACGAAGCCGGTGCCATAGCCGAGGTAGTCCGCCGAGGCACCACCGCCGTTCAAGTCGGCGTCGTAGAGCCAGGAGTAGAAATAGGGCGAGCAGCCAAGATCGCGCGGGCCGGTGTGTCCACCGCGGTAACGCGCTTCGTAGACCTGACCGATGAATCCCTCGCGTGCCAGCTTGATCGCGTGCTGGAGCGGCGGTTGCCAGCTCGATGGCCAGTTGAGGAAGAGCTTGACGCCGGCAAAGCTGGCGGCGGCCAGCATCCGCTCCGCCTGCACGAGAGTGGCAGCCATCGGTTTCTCGACGAGGACATGCAAACCGCGCGCCGCTGCCGCTTCGACGACCTCGGCGTGGCGGGCGTTCTCGGTAGTGCAGTTCACGATGTCGAGGTCTTCGCGCTCAAGCATCTCATCATAGGCTTCGTACAGTGCGCTCACACCGTATTCGGCCTCGATCCGGGCGCGTAGCTCCTCATGAGGGTCGGCAGCAGCGGCGATGGTCACGTTAGGTAACTGCTCCCAGGACCGGAGCAATCCCCAGACGTGATCATGCACCATGCCGACCACACCCACACGGTAGGTTCGTGCCATCACTCTCGCTCCTCGCGCATTATTACTGTTGCCACCTGCGGCCGGAGTGGGGAGGCCTGCGGCGAGATGCACCGGGTTGGCGGTAGCCACATGGGCCGCTGGCGTGTCGCCGCCTTCATCTCCGTCGTTAATCGGGATGAAGAGCCGGCGAGATTACCTCCAGGGAGAGAGCTAATGGAGCACTCTAGCGCGGTCGTGCCACCGTGTCAATGCTATGCTCTCGATAGAGTTGCATCACATGCTTGCAGTTGGCTAACGGAGATTGACACAGCAGCCTTCCCAACGAGGGTGAAGGGAGAAGTGTAGATGCAGGGAGTACGATACCCTGCCGTGTCCACACAATCCAATGACACGACGGGTAGTGCAAGACCGATTGGGTATGTGCGCCGAAGGGCGTTCCAGGTAGCCGGCGCTGCCCTCGCGTCGGGTGTGGCGACAGCTGTGGGACCGCGGCTCGTGGGGGCGGCGGCCGCGGGCCAGCCGGGGGTCCACTTCCCCGAGACCGGCCACACGGTCGCGCTGGACTTCGCGCAGTTCTGGCTCGACAATGGAGGGCAAACCCCGTTCGGTCTGCCCATCACACCGGAATACGTTGAGGATGGCGTCGGCATCCAGTGGTTCGAGCGGGCGCGGTTCGAGCGGTGGCCGGGTCAGCGTGGTGTCGTGCTCCCCCCGCTTGCCGAGGAATACCTGGCAGCGACAGGCAGGTCGCCGGCCACGTATCCAAATGTCGCCGTGACCGATCTTACCGTGACCGATCCTGGGCAGTACTTTCCCGAAAGCGGGCTTACGGTACGTGAGCCGTTTCTGAGCTTCTTCCGCCACTATGGTGGCACAGCCATCTTCGGCCAGCCGACCAGCCGGGAGCACCTCGTCGGCGGTGTGCCAGCGCAGTATTTTCAGCGGGCGCGCCTGGAGCTACACCAAGATGGAGTCCATGCTGCACGGCTCGGCGCCGCACTCGCGCAGTTGCATGGGTGGCAGCCGGGGACATCGCTGCGCCTGCCCAGCACGGTGAACTGGCGACAGGTCTTGGCCGGGATGAAGATTCGCAAGCCAGACCCGGACACCGTCCTGTCCGCACACAGCGATGCAATCTCCGACATGGAGCTGCACTCCGCGGACTCCCACGCGACTAGCACCTGGGAACGGCTACGGTGGCTGGCGGTGAGTATCAATCACCAGCGAGCCACCGCGTTCGTAGGCGACCGGCCGATCTTCACCGATCTGGTGTCTACCGGCCTGGCAAGCAAGGGTCTCACGCCGCTCGGCCGCTATACGATCAACCGTCGCGTGTACAACGAGGTGATGGACAGCGCCACCATCGGCCTGCCCTGGGGTCACCCAGCACACTACCGCCTGGAGAACGTGCTCTACACGCAGTATTTCACCAATCAGGGTCATGCTCTCCATTACGCCTGGTGGCACGATAACTTTGGGGCACCAATGAGCTTTGGCTGTGTCAACATGAGCTTGTCAACATCACGGTTCTTCTGGCAATGGGCCGGGATCGGTATGCCTATCCTGATCCACGGGTAACCGACCAAGCGGGTCATTGCTCGGAGGAAACCGGTGGTCCAGACCTAGCGCGTCACTGCATACCACAGCGCGCCAATGATGTAGCTCCGTTGACACCTTGAGCGGCGTATGACCGTGCGAACGAGTGTCGTCAGAGTCGCATGGCAGTGGCGCCGATTGGTGCTAGTCGTCGCGGTCCTAGCCCTGGGCAGCAATCTTACGCTCGCATTGCGCCAGCCCCTCTACGGTACCGAGGTGCGGGCACTCGTCCAGCCGATCCTGCCGACCGAAGCCTTGCTCTCGCGTTCCCGCTACCCCCAGGAATACCGGCGGGCGCAGTTTGTGCAGCAGGTGTTACTGGACCTCAGCGATTATGTCGAGAGTCGCAGCTTCGCCGCCGGCGTAGCCGCGCGCCATGCGGAGCAGTTCGGTACACGACCACCGCCGGGAGCCATCGCGGGTGCGCTTGCGGCGCAGGAAGTACACCGCACGCTGCGGATCGGCGTCGTTACCGGCGATGTCGAGAGCACGCACCGCATCGCCGTGGCGACGGCTGCCACGCTGGAGATGGATGGCGCGAGCTTTGTGGCCGACGAGGCGGGGCAGCCCCGGATTGAGGTGTCCGTCATCACCGACCCGGCCCCGCCGCAGCGCCTGGTCCCCTGGCGCGGCGTGCTGGTAGCAGTCCTGCGTGCGCTCGCCGTCGTTGCCCTGCTCCTCGCGCTGCTCCGGGTCGCGGCGGGGCTGCGGCGCACGCTCGACACGCCGGGCGAGGTCACTGCCCTCCTGAGCCTGCCGGTGCTCGGCACAGTAGCGGCGCCGACCTCGGCTCCGAGCACCCTCTCCACGCGCTGGATAGGCCGGCTGCGACGCGCAGTGCGCTAAAATCCCCTCGCAGTAGAGGGGCAATCATCGTGGATAGGACTCCAACGCCAGCGCAGACCGGCACGGCACCGCGACCGCCGTATCCCCGGCTCGCTGAGGCCATATGGCTCACCGTCTTTATTCCAGTTGTACAGTTCGCCGTCGGTAGCCTCTTGGTCATCCCTCTGTTCGTCTGGGCTACTCTCGTTACGCTGAGTGGGCCGGCCGACGCGGCGGAGCGGATCGCAGAGGACATCGCCGGGTTGCTCAACCATCCGGCAACCCTTGCAGGGTTAACCCTCATCTTCTGCTGGGCCGTCATGCTGTACATCCGTGAAAAGGCCGGCGTCCCCTTCCGGGAGCTGTTCCCTTTGCGCCCGGTGCGCCTCGCCTTCTGGCCACCGGTTGTCCTGACGCTGCTCGGCGCGATGATCGTAGTGGCCGAGGCCGGCAGCCTCATGAGTATGGCACTCCCACCTCCCACTTGGTTCCAGGAGCTTATCGAGAACCTCGTAGGGGGACCACTTTGGGGTGCA
>JAJDZR010000272.1 GCA_022824545.1 Chloroflexota bacterium | reverse complement strand
CAGGAAATGGGCACCAGCAACCCGTGGACGCCGGCGGCGCTGGCCTCCGCGCACGCATCAGGCCAGGCGTCCGGCCGGAGCTGCGGATACGGCAGCCAGGCCAGGCGCAAGATGCGCGGCCGGTCGTCGAGCCAATACTGCCAGTCTGCGGCGTGAAGACGCATAGTGATGCCCGTGACGGTGAATCCTGGCAGGTGAGCCGCCGCGCGTAAAGGCGGCGGGCGCAGCTCGCCACCGCTGTTTGTGGAGGCAAACCCAGCCGGAATCGTTATAATCGCCTTCATCCCAGGTGATTTCGGAAGAGGAGCGGCGATGGACACGTATGGAGCTGATCGCATCCGCAATGTGGGCTTTTTGGGACATATGGGTGCTGGCAAGACCACCCTGGCCGAGGCCATGTTGTTTCGTAGCGGCGCGACCAGCCGCATGGGCCGCGTGGAGGACGGTTCGACCGTAGCCGACTATGAGCCGGAGGAGGTCAAGCGCGGTGGCTCCATCAACCTCGCGGTTGTCCCCGTGGAGTGGCAGGATCACAAGCTCAACATCCTCGATACGCCCGGCTACGCCGACTTTGTGGGCGAGGTCGTCGAGGCGGTGCATGTCGTTGACAGCGCGGTGATCTTTGTCGAGGCGGTGTCCGGTGTGCAGGTTGGCACCGAGCAGGTGTGGCAGCTTTGCGACGACCAAGGACTGCCGCGCGTCGTGGTCGTCAGCCGCATTGACCGCGACAATGCCAGCTTCCGGCAAGCTGTCGAGCAGCTACGCGAGATGTACGGCACCAAGGTAGCGGCGGCGCAGTTGCCTATCGGCGAAGAGGGCGACTTTCGCGGTGTGGTGGACCTGATTTCCGGCAAGGCGCTGTTCTTTGGCGACGACGGTGAGGCGACCGAGGGAGAGGTACCGTCGGAGCTGCAAGACGACGTGGAGATGTTCGCCGAGCAGTTGACCGAGACCGTCGCCGAGACCGACGACGACTTGGTGCTGAAGTATTTGGAAGGCGAAGGGCTGACCCCCGAGGAAGTACGCGAGGGTATCAAGCAGGGCATCGCCAGCCAGCAGGTCATCCCGGTGTTTGCCTGCGCCGCTACCGACGACAAGGGTGTGCGCCAGCTCTTGGATGCACTGGTCGCGCTGCTGCCGGCCGCCGCCGAGACCTCGATTGCCGGCACCGACAAGGCCAGCCAACTGACCACCGACGCGGACGGCCCGCTCGCGGCGCGGGTGTTCAAGACTCTGGCCGACCCCTTTGTCGGCCGGTTGAGCTACTTCCGCGTCTATTCCGGGACGTTCCGCTCCGACGCCCAGGTGTGGAATCCGGGCAAGGAGGAGGCCGAACGGGTCGGCCAAGTACTCATGGTGCGGGGCAAGGACCAGCAGCCGGTGTCGCAGGTAGCCGCCGGCGACATCGGTGCCGTGGCCAAGCTGGCCGAAACGGCCACCGGCGACACGATCTCCCAGCGTGAACAGCCCCGGCTGCTGCCGGCCATTCAATTCCCGGAGCCGGTGTATTCCGTCGCCGTGGTGCCTGAGGCGAAGAGCGACCTCGACCGCATGAGCAGCGCGGTGGCACGGCTCCAGGAAGAGGACCTGACGCTCCGGGTCACACGCAGCGTGGAGACGGCACAGACGCTCCTTTCCGGCATGGGCGACTCGCACATTGATCTGAGCTTGGAGCGCATCCGCCGCAAGTTCGGTGCGAGTCTCAAGACGGAGCCAGTGAGGGTACCGTACCGTGAGACCATCATGGCAACGGCATCCGCCGAGGGCCGGCACGTGAAGCAGTCGGGTGGGCACGGTCAGTATGGCGTCTGCACCATCGAAGTCTCTCCCCGCTCCCGTGGCGAGGGTTACGAGTTCGTGGACAACATCGTCGGCGGCGTCATTAGTCAGGGCCTGCGCCCGGCCGTTGACAAAGGCGTGCGCGAAGCGATGGAGCGCGGCGTCCTGGCCGGCTATCCCATCGTGGACGTGCAGGTCCGCCTCTATGACGGCAAGGAGCACTCGGTCGATTCGTCGGAGATCGCCTTTCGGTTGGCCGGCTTGCAGGCGTTCCAGGCGGCGGTTCGGCAGGCCGGGCTGGTGCTGCTCGAACCGATTGTGCAGCTCGAAGTGCAGGTGCCGGAGGCCAACGCCGGCGACATCATTGCCGATCTCAACCAAAAACGCGCGCGTATCCAAGGCATGGATACCGAGGGCGGCCACACGACGGTCATCACTGCCGACGGCCCGCAGGCCGAGTTTGTTCGCTACGCAACCGACCTGCGGTCCATCACCGGCGGCCGCGCGTCCTTCAAGGTCGAGTTCTCCCACTACGAGGAAGTCCCCACCCACGTGACCCAGCAGGTCGTCGCGGCCGCGCGCGCAGCCCGCGAGAACGGGTAGCGCCGGGCGCTCAGTGGGATACGCCGCGGCCATTTGTGCCGGCACCCCATCCAGCCTTGGCGCTACGCCGCTGTCGTGGAGGGGCGTGCCGTTGTCTCCGTCGGCGTTACGCGCAGCAAGACCACCGCGCCGACGGTGCTCATCAGGCCGGCCAACCAGAAGAGCGCGTTCAGCCCGACGGCGTCCGCCAGCCGCCCCCCGACGAGCGGGCCGAGTAGCATCCCACTGGCATACACGGCCTGAAAGACGCCCATTGCCGTTGCTCGCTCCGCCGACGGCACGGCCAGGATACTCTGGCTCATCAGGCTGGTCTGCAAGAGGCCACGTGCCAGCCCGGCAATGCTCTGCGTCAATATGAGGAGGGGCAGCGCGGCTGTCTGCCGGAGACCTAGGCCCAAGGCCAGCGCGGGGACCAACGGGATCGCGGCCGTCATCGCCGCATTAAGGAGGAAGCTGGCGATGGTAGGGCCACGAAAACCGAAACGATTCACGATGGTCGGTGCCAAAAACTGCGCGGCCATCAGCGACAAGACGCTGACAGCAGTCAGCAGTCCGAGGTCGGCGCGATTGGCTCCCAGTTCATGAGCCGCGAAGACCGGCGTGAATCCGTAGATCGTGGTGAATTGGACATAGGTGTTCACCGCGGCGAGGCCGGCAACGAGCAGCAGTTTCGGATGGGTGCCCACCCGCACGAGGCGGCGCCAGGTGACCGGTGCCACGGCCGGTCCGGTCCTGGCCTCGACACACAGCCCGACCACCACAATCCCGACCACGGCCGCCCCCGCCGAGAGATAGAAGGGCGCGTGCCACCCCCAGCTTTGGGCGGCAGCGCCGCCGATAAAGGTCGCCACGGCTTGACCGAGGCCGTTGGTGACGGCCAGGAAAGCGACCGCCCGCGTCACCTGTGCCGGCGCGAAGTAGCCGGCGTACATCACGGTGATGACGACCCAGGCGCAAGCGCCGATGCCGGTCAGCGCCCGCGCGAAAATCAGGCCGGGCGGCGCCGGCATCCAGACGAACCAGAGCGCGCCCAGCCCCGCTGCGCCCAGCCCGGCAATGACAAACGGCCGGCGCCGTCCCAAGAGGTCGGACCCAACCCCGACGGGAATACGCAGCAAGAACTGCATGATCCCGTAGGCACTGAGCATCACGCCGATTACGGTCAGGGAGGCGCCGTTCCGCTCGGCGTAGACCGGCAGGATGGGCACGTAGAAGTACAGCGCGATCCAAAAGCAAAAGTTCACGACCTGGAACAGCCACGGACTGAACCGGCGACGGCGAGAGGGGCGCTGGCGCGGCGCGCTGGCAGCCGCGGCGGAGTTGATTGCCACGCTCCGAGTATAGGCGGCCCTGGCCCGGCACGCTCACCGCCACCGCCTTCCCGTCATTCCGGCTTCCCTCTACGCGCTCGCTGCCGGGCGCCTTGGCCGTCCGGTCGCCATGGGCTACGCTCTGGCACGATGAGCGACGAGTTTGTGCGCGTCGGGCGCTTGCGCGATGTCCCGCCGGGCAAGCTGAAGCAGGTGCGGTGTGCCGGTCAGGACGTGACTATCGCCAACGTCGGCGGCACCATCTACGCCTTCGACGCCTATTGTCCGCACGCGGCGTGGCCGCTGGCTTGGAGCGGTGTGGAGGTCGGTCCTCCGGCCCGTCTCCGCTGTGGGCTGCATGGCTGGCTGTTCGACCTGACGAGCGGCGACGCCATCCTGCCGCCGGAGCCACAGTGCCTCCCCATCTGGGAGACGCGCGTCGTCGGCGAGCACATCGAAGTGCGACCGGCTGCAGCCGGCCAGCCCACCGCAAAGTGACCGGGCCGGCGTGTTTGCCGCTACTGCGGAGCCGTGCTATAGTACGGATCTACTCGGTAGCAGAGCGCGTGCCGAGCACGGACCTTCACAACTGAAGAGTAGTAAGAGGTAGCTTGC
>JAJDZR010000265.1 GCA_022824545.1 Chloroflexota bacterium | reverse complement strand
ACTTGGCCACGGTCTCGACGGCGCGGTTTACGGAGCTGGTGCAGTTGTACAATAATACCCCCCGCAAGTGTCTGGACTACCAGACCCCGGCGGAAATCTTCTGGCAGGAACTGTTGCACTTCAAATGTGAATCCACCTTCTCGCTTGCGCGGGAATGACGGGTAGGACGGCCGGGTTATCGCTGCCAGCGCACCCGAAACGTGCCGGAGCGCAGCGTCGTCACCTGCACCGCGCCACTCTCCCGCACGGTCTGCCACACTGCGCTCATCCGCGCCGAGGCCGGCACCGTGAGCACCACGGCCGCCGCCTCTCCGTCTACGACATCTTCGGCGAGGACTTCCACGGTGCAGCCGGCTCGCTCCAGGGCGAGGAACAGACTCGAAGCCGCGCCGGATTCCAGCCCGGAGAGCCTGTTGCTGCGACGATTGGGGCCGTGAAGCCAGTCCATCGCCTCCTGCCGCTCCCACGCCATCGTCGCATCCCCTCCTGTCCTACGATCCGCCGCGCAAGGTTGCGCCAAGCTGCCGCTTCAGCGTGCCGATGATGCGCTGGCGCGTCGGCTCGACCTCGGCATCGGTCAAGGTGCGGTCCGGCGCCTGGAAGGTCAAGGCGAACGCGAGGCTGCGCTGGCCGGCCGGCACCTGATCGCCCTGATAGACATCGAAGAGCCGCACGCGCGTCAGCAGTTGGCGGCTCGCCCGGCGCATGACGGCCTCGACGTGCTCGGCTGGCACCGCCTCATCAAGCACCACTGCGAGGTCCTGCACAACCGATGGATAGCGTGCCACGCCGTCGAACTGCCGATGGTCGCCGGCCAGCGCAATGATCCGGTCGAAGTCGAGCGCCAAAACCACGCATTGCCTGCCGAGGCCGAACGCGCGCGCCGTATCGCGGTGCAGCGCGCCCAGCACGCCCAGGACTTGGCCCTCGCGGACGGGACGCTTGCCCATCGCTTCCGGGTGGTGGTTGCTGATGATCGCCGCCGCCGGTCCTACCGCAAAGGCCGGGTGGACAAGCGGAATGAAGCCGGTGCGTGGGGCACCCAAGCGCTCTAGCAACTCTTCGGTCGCGCCTTTCAGGTGGAAGAAGCCGGCCCCGGCCTGGCTGCCCCAACCAACTGCGGACGACCAGCTGCTGTTGGGGTGCTGCGCTAGGGCCGCCGTCAGCACGCGCCGCTCTTCCGGTAAGCCAGCGCCGGTGGGCAGATACAGCCGCCCAAGCTCGAAGAGACATACGTCCTCATCGGCTTGCCGCAGGTTTCGACGGGCCGTCTCGACGAGATCGGGAATAGCCGAGGTGCGGAGCACGTCGCGGTCACTGCTCAACGGATTGGCCAGCATGACCGGCGCATCAACGGCCGGGAAGACGCGCTCCTGCACCCACCGGGCGAGGTCATCACTGGTCGCTTCTGGCCGACGGGAGCGCCGGGAGCCGTGCTCCGGTTGCGCTGGCGGTGCGTCCAGCACCGGGAGGCGGGCAAGCTGGTCACGATTGGTCAGAGTGTAGGCAATGATCTCATCGTAGCCGGCCGCGGTGAGTACCTGACGCGCCGCTTCCTCCCAGTAGAGCGGCGCATCTAGCTCCGGGCGCGGGGTGCCGCCGGTGAGCAGCGTGCTGGGAATCGTGTCGTAGCCGACGATCCGTGCCACTTCCTCCACCAAGTCCTCAGGAATAGCTATGTCGGTCCGATGGATGGGCGGCGTCACCAGCCAGCCGTCTTCCCCAGCAGGCAGCGCCGCCACCTCGAAACCGAGCGCGTGCAGCGTTTGCGTCACCTGCTCCGACGGATAGATCATGCCGAGCAGTCGCTCCAGGTCGGAGGGGCGTAGCGCGATAGCCGTGCGTTGGCGCGGCCGAGGAAAGGCGTCAACCGGCTCGCCGACCATCGTGCCACCGGCTAGCTCGACCATCAGCGCCGCGGCCCGCAGCGCCGCCGGCAACGGCAGCTCCGGCGGCAGCCCCTTCTCGAAGCGCCGCGAGGCCTCCGTCGGCAACGTGAGCGCACGGCGGGTACGCCGAATGCTCACCGGGTCGAAGTTCGCGCTCTCGATCAGCACCGACGTTGTGCCAGCGCTCACCTCAGTAGAGGCACCACCCATCACGCCCGCCAGCGCCACCGGCCGCGCGGCATCGGCGATCACGAGCATCTCCGGCGTGAGGATGCGCCCTTCCCCGTCGAGCGTAATCAGCTGCTCGCCGGCCGCGGCGCGCCGCACGATAATTGCCTGCCCGCGCAACTTTTCCAGATCGAAGGCGTGGAGCGGCTGCCCCCACTCGAGCATGACGTAGTTGGTGATGTCTACGATGTTGTTGATCGGCCGCAGCCCGGTAGCGTTCAGGCGCTCCTGCATCCAGCCGGGCGACTCGCCGACCGTGACGCCGCGTACCACAATCGCCACATAGCGACTACACAGGTCCGGGTCGGCAATGTCCACGGTCGCCGGTGGCTGCGCGGCGTCTTCCCGCCGGGCGATCTCCGCCGCGGGCACCTGCAAGTCGGCGCCCGTGATGGCGGCCAGCTCCCGGGCGACACCGAGCATCGAGAGACAGTCGGCGCGTGGCCCCTTGATGTCCAACTCCAGCACCACGTCGCCGAGCACTTCCTCCAGCGAGAGGCCCACGGGCGTATCGGGCGGCAGGATCAGGATGCCGCTGGCGTCATCGCCAATCCCCAGCTCGCGTGCCGAGCAGACCATCCCCTCGGAGCGGACGCCGCGGATGCGCGACGCCTTGAGCCGAAACTGCTTCGGCGGATCGGCGTAGTTGTCCCAGAGCCGTGCCCCCACGAGCGCGAGCGGCACCTTGGCGCCCTCTTGCAGGTTGGGTGCTCCCGTTACGATTTGGAGCGAGCGCCCCTCACCGTAGTCCACGGTAGCGAGGAGCAAGCGGTCCGCGTTGGGATGCTGCTCCAAGCGGCGCACCTCGCTCGTGTAGATGCCCTCCCAGGCGCCACCGACGGCGTGCTGCGCCTCTACCTCCAGACCGGCCATCGTGAGCCGGTGTGCTACATCGCTCGCCGGCAGGTCGGTCGCCACGTATTCGCGCAACCACTTCAGCGACACTAACATGTTGTCTCTCCTGATACGCTCCGTTGACGTTTCCCGGTCATTCCTACCCGCCCCCCTATGGTCCCCCCGTCCCGACGGGGGGACGGGACGTTCCCTCCCCTGTGCGTCAGCACGGGGGAGGGCTAGGGTGGGGGCCACCTAGCGGAACTGGCGTAGGAACCGTAGATCGTTGTCGTAGAACAGGCGCAGGTCGTCAATGCCGTAGAGCAGCATGGCAATGCGGTCGAGACCCATGCCAAAGGCAAAGCCGCTGTACTCCTCCGGGTCGTAGCCGACGTTGCGTAGCACCTGCGGATGAATCATCCCGGCACCCAAAATCTCGATCCAGCCGGTTTGGCTGCACACGCCACATCCGCTCCCATCGCAGACGTGGCATTCCATCGCCATGTCCACCCCCGGTTCGACGAACGGGAAGTAGTCGCAGCGGAACCGAGTACGCCGTTCCTGGCCAAAGATGAGTTGGATGGCCTGCGTCAGGGTGCCTTTCAGATCGGCCATCGTGACCTGGCGATCCACGGCAAAGCCCTCGACTTGATACAGCATCCAGCCGTGCGTGGCGTCAGTCGCCTCGTAGCGATACACCTTGCCGGGCACAATGACACGCACCGGCGGCTCGGTCTGCTCCATCACGCGAATCTGCATCGGCGAGGTGTGTGTGCGGAGCAGCACTTCGCCCGGCTTGCCCACGTTCCCGACGTAGAAGGTGTCCCACATATCGCGGGCCGGGTGATCTTCGGGCAGGTTGAGCAAGGTGAAGTTGTTGCGGTCCCACTCCACCTCCGGCCCGTCCGTGGCGCGGAAGCCCAACTGACCGAAAGCCGCCATAACCTTGGCCTTGACCTGGTTGATGACGTGCGTCTGGCCCACGCGCGGTCGAATGCCGGGCAGCGTCACGTCGAACGCTGCTGTCTCCTCCACCGGCGCTTGCTCCGCTTCGGCGAGGGCCTGCTTCCGGGCGTCAAACGCGCCGGTCAAGGCGGTCTTGACCGCGTTGCCCGCCGCGCCAGCGGCCGGACGCGCCTCAGGCGGGAGCTGTCCCAGCCCGCGCATGGCTTGGGCGAGGCGCCCGCGCCGCCCGAGGTACTCGATGCGCCACGCTTCCAGTGCCGGCACGTCCCCGGCTTCGGCCAGGTCGCGCTCGGCCGCCTGTTGCAGCGCTTCCCACGTATCCTGCATCGTCCACTCCTTCATGGGCTGCCCCCCACCCTGGCCTCCCCCGTTGCGACGGTGGAGGGGATACGCCATCCCCCCACCGCAGAGGGGACCATAGGGCGGCCGGTCTCGCCTCGCACAACAAGAAAGCCGTCGCCTCGTCCGGGACGAAGCGACGGCCGTAGCCGGTCATCTCCGCGGTACCACCCGCGTTGGCTCGCTGGCCGCACCAGTTGCGACAGCGACGGCAGCAGCAAGCCCACTCTCACTGGCTCCGGGGCATATCTACCCCAACGCCATTGCCCTGCTATCGGTGGGCCTCCGGGTCGGCATTACTCGGCCACCGCGCCGCGCCACATCGGTTCCTCAGTGGCGTCAGGCACATTGGCCTTTCCTCCGCCGGCTCAGAAGGGAACTTCGGAGCGACCGTTGTCGCCGGTGCTCGCAGCCGCTGACCCCGGCTCTCTGCGGACAGTCAGGTCGCCCTACTCGCTTCGTCCTCGCCGTTCGCTATTCACTTCCGCTTGGCACGTCGGCTGATGGTTCATCCGTCCCACCACTCGCCGTGCGCTGGCGTAACGCCTCGAATAAGATGATACCGGCTGCAACCCCGACGTTCAACGAGTCCAACTGCCGGCTGCTCGCCATCGGCACCGTCACCGCTTGCCCACCCGTGAGCTGCACGGCCTCGGTGCTGGCACCCTGCGCCTCGCTAGAGACGACGAGCACCGCCGGCCGCCGCCAATCCGGCTCCCAATAGACGATGCCACCGCGCGGGTCGGCAAGCCAGCGAGCCGGCACCGCAGCAAGCATCTCACCCAGCACCGGCCACTCCACACCCTGCCGGATAGGTACCTGGAAATGCGCCCCGGCTGCTGCCCGCACAACCTTGGGACTCCACAGGTCAACGCAGCCGCGTGCAGCCAGCACTGCGGTCACGCCACTGGCCGCGGCTACGCGGAGGATTGCGCCGGCGTTGCCGGGGTCGCTGATGCCGTCGAGCAGCAGCACGAGCGGCACGGTGTTCTCGTCCGGCCGGAGCCGCACCTCCGGCACGACCACGACGATGCCCGGCGGCGTCACCGTATCGCTGACGGCGCTCAGTACGGCCGGCGATACCTCGCGCACTTCCGCGCCGGCGCGACGGAGAGTATCGAGCAGATGGCGGTGGCGGCGCTGCCGCTGGGCATATTCGGCGCTGTGGAGCACTAGCTGCGGCGTCGTGGTGCGGAGAGCCTCGGTGACGAGCCGCGTGCCTTCCACCAAGAAGGCGGCGGCACGGTGACGACCCCGGCGCGTGTGGAGGCTGAGAGCGAGGCGTATGCGTGGATTGGCGAGGCTGGTAATCAAGCCGGATTAGGCGGCTGCCGCCTGCGCCGCAATCTGTCCGAATGCCGCGGCATCACGCACGGCGAGGTCGGCCAGCATCTTGCGGTCAATGGAGATGCCGGCTTTGCGGAGGCCATGCATGAAGGTGCTGTAGGTCAGGCCGTGCTGCCTCGACGCGGCGTTGATACGCAGAATCCACAGCCGACGCAGGTCGCGTCTGCGCTGCCGGCGACCACGATAGGCGTAGTCGAGGCTATGAATCATGGCCTCGTGCGCCACCTTGTAGCGGCGGCTCCGCGCCCCGTACTGGCCCTTCGTCCGCTTGAGCACCTTCTTGTGCCGGCGGTGATTGGTGACGCCGCGCTTGACTCGTACCATGTCCGTATCCTGCTCGGCCGCTACCGGCCCGGTGCTAACTGCCTACCAGTATCCTCTTGATCCGCTTGGCATCGCTCGGCGCTGCGGCCATCGTCTCGTCAATCATGCGCTTGGTGCGCCCGCGCTTCTTCATACGATGGTGGCTGACCGATCCCTTCGCGCGCATCACCTTGCCGTTGCGCGTGATTCGAAAGCGCTTGGCCGAGGCCTTGTGGGTTTTCATCTTGGGCATGAGCGCCATCCTCTATGGGGAAATCATCCGACCGGAAATATAGGCCGGCCGGCAACGTAGCGAACGTAACTATAGCACTTATCTCCGGTAGCAGGCCAGGATACTGCCTCACGGTGCAGCGGTAGGGGACGGACCGCAGGCTGGGAGCCGTTTGGTCCGATACCCACCGCCAGCGGCCTCGACTGATATAGTGCTTGGGATCAACGCTGGTTCGACACAGTTAAGCGACGGCTGCCTGGATTGTGCGGCAAATGGTGCTCCCAACCATCCTCAAGCCCAGTGAAACACTCACGGACGAGGCTCGTCAGCGTGGCTTGAAGACGCTGACCTTCCAGACCATCGCGGCCTCCGGCGCCGATGGTCTGGCGTCCGGGGGCTTCCTCGCGGCGTTCGCGCTGATCCTAGGCGCCTCCAACTTCCACATCGGGATCATGGCGGCGATCCCTTCCATCATGCAGCCGGTGCAGATCGCGGCCGTCGTCCTCGTCGAGCGTCTCCGAATGCGGAAGGTCATCGCCGTACCGGCCTATTTCACGGCCTTTGCCACCTGGGTCCCCATCGGCTTGATCCCCTTTGTCATCGAGGTGCCCCACGCCGGGGCAGTGACCCTTCTGCTGTTTTTTACCGCAATCCGGGGCGTGGCCAACGCCTTTGTCAATACAAGTTGGACCAGCTGGCTGCGCGACCTGGTGCCGGCGAACACGATGGGCGGGTTCTTTGCCCAGCGCATGCGGGTGGCGACGACGACAGCGGCCGTGACCGGACTGGCCGCTGCGTTCTACATTGATTGGTGGAAAGGCATTGTGCCCGAGGCGGACGTAATCTTCGGGTACTCATACGCCATTCTACTGGGGAGCATCTTGCTCGGTTTCAGCGCCGCCGGCATGATGGGCAGGATTCCCGAACCACGCATGGCAATACCGGAGGGCGCAAGGCCACCGATACTCCAGGCACTCGCAGCACCGTTACGGGACAGGAACTTTCGGCAGCTTATCAGCTTCCTGTTGGCGTGGAGCTTTGTCGCCAACCTCGCCGCTCCCTTCTTTACCGTCTACATGTTGACTAGGCTGGAGCTACCGCTGACGCTGGTGGTGGTACTTGGCGTGTTGAGCCAGATCTCGAATGTGCTGTTCCTGCGCGTCTGGGGCCCCTTCGTAGATCGGTACGGCAGCAAGGTCATCCTATCGCTATGCACTTCTCTGTACTTTCTGGTGATCCTGGGTTGGACCTTCGCGACACTACCTGAAAAGCACGCGCTGACGATCCCCCTGCTCATCTTTCTCCACTCGCTGATCGGCATCGCCAGCGCCGGCATCAATGTGTCCTCCACCACCATCCGGATGAAGATGGCGCCGCCAGCCCAAGCAACGGCCTACTTGACGGGCGCCTCGCTCGCGGCCAGTCTGGGCGCCGGAGTCAGCCCACTCCTGGGAGGTGTTTTTGTTGACTTCTTCAGCGTGCGACACCTGGCCATCGCGGTCGAGTGGGTTGATCCGACCCGCACCATTGACTTTCCGGCGATATTCCTGACCGGATACGATTTTCTGTTCGCCTCCGCCTTTGTCCTCGGCCTGTTCACCCTCGGCATGCTTGGGAAAATTCGAGAGGAAGGTGAGGTGCAGCGCGAGGTGGTCATGGATCAACTGATGACCCAGACCCGCGAGAACCTCCGCGCCCTGAACGCCGTGCCCGGCTTAGGCGCAGTTACCCAGTTCCCCCTCGCCGGCCTCCGGTACCTCCCGGACATCCCAGGCCTCGACGTTGCCGCCGGTGTCACTGCCTATCAGTTGGCATCAACCACCCGCTTTGCGGTTGAAAGGCTAACGCGGGCGTCCGGCACGGCGAAACAGGTGCAGATGCGGATTGGCCAGACGGTCACCGACGCGATTGGTGATTCTCGGGATGTCACCCGAAACGGAACGGAGATCGCCTTTGGCGCCGTGCAGGGTGCCGTCCTTGCAGCCGCCGACGCCGGCAGTGGTACCGGACGGTTGATCCGGGCGTCGGTGAGCGGCACGCTCGATGCTTTGGGGGAGGCCGGGGCCAAACCCCTCGATGCTGTCCGGGGAGCCGTGTACGGTGCCATCCACGGAGCCAGCACCAGCGGGGTGCGAGTGGACGCAGTTGTCAGGAACTCCCTCGAAGCTGCACGCGGAACTGCCACCCAGTTGGAGCTCTCGGAGCA
>JAJDZR010000145.1 GCA_022824545.1 Chloroflexota bacterium | reverse complement strand
CCTGCACGGGCGCAGACCCTGGAGCAACTGGTGGATTGGTTCCTGGCCTACAAGCGGGAGCATGGGATAGCCAAGGATCTTGATGCGATGCGGCATTGGGCCTTTCAGCCGGATAGGCAGACACTCAGCGTATACGGGATTGGATTCCCTACGACGCAATACATCAGGATTCTAGCTGGCGCAGATACGGTGAAGCCTGACAAACACATCCGCAAGGCAGTTAAGGATGCTTTTGGCCGCTCGGCGGGAGATTTGACAACAGTATTGCTCCTTGAGGCGACGGCACGTCACATGGGTGTGAGTGCAAGGAAACTCGATTATGCGATCTGGAAAATCTACTCTGGCAATAAAGCCGGTCAACAGAAGGACTGCCATGGCAGAACAATACGTGGTTGACGGTGACGGGAAGCGCACGGCCGTTAATCTGCCCATAGAGCAGTACGAGCGGCTGCTGGAGGACTTGCACGACCTAGCCGTGATAGCGGAGCGTCGGGGGGAGGAACCGATTAGCCTGGAGGAAGTGAAGCGGCGGCTACTGGAGGACGGCCTGCTTTAGCTGGCGTGCTTGCCCAAGCTCCCGCTCTAGTTCCTCTGCACTGCTGAGGACCCCCCAGAGGGGGGAGGCGCCTCACCCTACTTACCCGCGCTGGTCTGCACGGTCTGGATCAGCGCACGCAACCGCCCCGGTGCCGGTGCCGGCGAGCCGGCACGCAGGAGGGCGGCACGGAGGGCGCTGCCGGCTTCGGTTGGTCCGAGCGCAGTCGTTAGGAGCAGGCGCAGGTCGGCGTGCGCCAGTGCCCATTCGCGGTCCTGGAACAGGGCCGTGAGCAGCGCGGCACGTACCGTGTAGCGGTCTACCAGCGCGGTGCCGAGCGGTAAGGGTGGTGCGTAGGCGTGGGTCGCGGCGACCATGCCGGCAAAGGCCCAGGGCAACGACACGCCGGGCGGGATGGTACTTTCATCTTGCCCCTCACCCTGGCCCTCTCCCATAGGGAGAGGGTGAAAGCTAAGACCTGCTGCTGCCGCGCCGAGGTCTTGGCGTAAGCCGGTCGAGGAGACCGCCGCTACCGTGCTCGGCAGCGGCAGGCTACGCACTCGCGCTGCGAACGGGCGGTTTTCCGGCCGGCTCAGGAGCGCGGCAAGATCGTCGGCCGTCGCGTCGTCGCGTGGCGCGACGAGGAACGATGCCAAGCGAAAAAGCTCTCTGAGCGCCGCGTCGCGGTCGTCGTAGTAGCGCGGATCGAAGATTTGGACGATCTTGTCGTAGCCGACGAGAAACAGCAGGGTATCCAGATCGGACCAGCGAGCATGGGCAGCAAGCGCCTGGTCCACGTACAGGCCGCGGTTGAACAGGAGCACGCCGTAGCGCGGTTGATCCTGGACAAAGTGCTGTAGCGCCACGAGGCGATCTTCGAGCAGCGTTCCGGCGATCTGCTCCTTGTCCACTGTCACACGCGCCAGTCCCAGCCAGACCTCGGTGGCGGCGTTGGCTTCCAGGGCTGCTGCGGCCAGGGCCGCGTGCCCCTCGTGTAATGGATTGAATGAGCCGGGCAAGATGGCGACACGGCGCTCGGCAGTTGGGTCAGGGTCCGGCTCGGATGAGACGAGCGCCGCGTGCGGCGCGGCGGCCGGATCAAGCGACTCGATTGCGTCGTGGAGGGCTAGGAGCGTGGGAAAATGGAAGTAATCGGGAGGTCTCATCGGCTCTAACAAATACCCCCTCTCCACATTGTGGAGAGGGGGCCAGGGGATGAGGTTTCACCCGCTATAGCATACCGTCGTCCGCGGCTCGCTGGAGGACGACCTCGGCCAGCTTGCGGCTCGCCTCGTCCAGCATCTCCTCGCCGTCGAGCGCCACCGCGCCCAGGCCCTCTTCCTCGGTTGCCTGGAAGTAGCGGTCGCGGATGGCGGTGGCCTTCGCGATCTCCGCAGCGGACGGCGAGAACACTTCGTTCAGGACGGGAATCTGCGCCGGATGCACGGCCCACTTGCCGTCGCAGCCGAGCATTTTGGCCATCTGCGCCGAGTTCCGCAGCCCCTCCAGGTCGCGGAACTTGCCGAACGGGCCGTCAATGGTCTGCAAGCCGGCTGCTTTCGCGGCCGTGACGATCCGTTGGAGCGCAAAGTGGTAGATGTGGCCGGGGTAGGCGAAATCGTGCGCCCCAATGGACAGCACCGGCATGTCGGCGTAGGCGGCGTAGTCGCCGGGACCGAACACGAGCGCGATCAGCCGTTTGCTGGCAAAGGCGATCTGCTCGACGCTGGAGATACCGTTGGCATTCTCGATCTGCGCTTCGATTCCGATGGTGTGGGTCAGGCCGAGCTGCTGTTCGAGCGAGGTCAACATAATATCCAGCGCCGCCACGTCCTCCGGGCCGCGCGTCTTGGGCAGCATGATGGCTTCGAGCTTGGCGCCCGCGCCCTCCACCACGTCTACCACGTCGCGCACGGCCCACTGCGTGGAGAGGTCGTTGATCCGCACGACCGTGGCCTTATCGCCGAAGTCGTTTTCGTTCAACGCTTGGACAATCCTGGCCCGCGAGGCCACCTTTTCGCTCGGCGCGACGGAGTCCTCCAGGTCGAGGAACACGGCGTCCGCGTCGCTGTTCGCTGCCCCGGCCATCATGCGCGGGTTGCTGCCGGGCACGGCAAGCTCCGAGCGCCGGCGGCGCGCCGGCCGCGGCGCCGCCGGGCGCCAACTCAATGGTGGTCCGTCATAGGGGCTGCCAGGAACCTGCTTTGTCATCGCGTATCCCTTCCTCGCGTCTCATGCTGCTGCCCCGCTCCGGGTGTGGGCGAGGGTGTTGTGTCGTTTGGACTATGTCACTGCGCCGACTGCTGCCGAGCTTACCAAACGCGCATACTTGGAGAGCATTCCCGACTGGTACCGCGGCGGCGGCGCCTCCCAGGAAGCGAGGCGTGCCTGAAGCTCCTCGTCCGAGAGCCGCACGTCGAGCTTGCGGTTCGGAATGTCAATCTCGATCACGTCACCTTCGCGCAGCACTGCAATCGGACCGCCGACGGCTGCCTCCGGCGCCATGTGTGCGATCATCAAGCCGTAGGTGGCGCCAGAGAAGCGCCCGTCGGTCATCAGTGCGACGTGATCGCCGAGGCCACGCCCTTGAATGGCTGCCGTCACGGCCAGCATTTCGCGCATCCCCGGACCGCCTTTCGGTCCCTCGTTGCGGATAACTACCACGTCGCCTTCCCGAATATCGCCGGCTAGCACGGCCTCGAAGCACGTTTCCTCGCCGTCGAACACCCGCGCCGGTCCGGTGAAGGTGCTGTGGGCAGCCCCACCCGCTTTGGCAACCGCGCCGTCCGCGGCGATGTTGCCGCGCAGGATGGCCAGCGTGCCGGTCGCGCTGAGGGGGCGGTCCAGCGCAAAGGTGAGGTCCTGATCCGGCTTTTCGCGGACCCGGTTCAGGTGGTCGCCGAGCGTTCCACCGGCGACGTTGGGCGTACTGCCGTCAATGATTCCGCCGTCGAGCAGTTCTTTCATCACCACCGGCACGCCGCCGACCACGTCGAGATCGGCCATGACGTACTTGCCGGACGGCTTCAGGCTGGCCAAGTGTGGCGTGCGGTGGCTGATCTCGTCGAAGTCCTCCAGCCGGAGGTCTACGCCGGCTTCATACGCAATCGCCATCAGGTGCAGCACCGCGTTGGTCGAGCCGCCGAGCGCTTCCACGGTAGCGATGGCGTTGAGGAAGGCTTCGCGGGTGAGGAAGTCGCGCGGGCGGATGTCCTCGCGCAAAAGCTGCATCACCCGCTCGCCGGCTTGAAAGGCCACCACCTGCCGCCGCGCGTCAACGGCCGGAATCGAAGCGCTGCCCGGCGGCGCCATCCCCAGCGCCTCGGCCGCCGCGGCCATCGTGTTTGCGGTGAACATGCCGCCGCACGCGCCGGCGCCGGGGCACGCTCGGCCGACCAACTCGTCCACGTCCTCCTCGGACATCTCACCGCTGGCATGGAGGCCGGGTGCTTCGAACGAGTCCTGGATCGTGACCTTCCGGCCGCGGTAGATACCGGGCATGATGCTGCCGCCGTACACGTAGACGCCGGGGATGTTCAGGCGCGCCAGGGCCATCAGGCCACCCGGCTGCGTCTTGTCGCACCCGGTCAGCGTCACTATCCCGTCGAGGCGATGCCCGGTCACGACCAACTCGATGGAGTCGGCAATCACCTCGCGGCTGACGAGGGAGGCGCGCATCCCCTCGGTACCCATGGCGATGCCGTCGGTGACGCAGATCGTCCCGAACTCGATCGGCGTGCCACCGGCGGCGCGGATGCCTTCCTTGACCTTCTCGGCGAGGTCGCGCAAGTTGAGCTGGCAGGGGGTCACGTCGGTCCAGGTATTGGCGATGCCGATGATCGGCTTCCGCAGGTCCTCCTCGCTGAGGCCGGTGCCTCGGAACATCGAGCGTGCTGCGGCGTGCTCGACGCCCATTGTTACTTCGCGGCTCCGCGCTTTCACGTCAACGGCCGTTGCTGCCATGTTGCCCATTCCTTGTTACCAGCACTATCAGGGGACGGCTCAGAGTATACGTCACGGAGAGGTGGGTGGGCTACGCTACGCAATGCCGCGCGGCGGCGCGCCCGGTTTAACGTAGACTGTCCTGCTCGCGCGGGCGTGTTAGGATAGTCTCAGACTACCACGCGCATAGTATGTGTTCAGGGACGGTTGGGATGCTGCCGGCCGGTACAACGAGGAGCATGGACCATGAGTGCGACGGTGGACGAGCGCTTGGATAGCATTGAAGCCCGCCTCGCCGAGCTGGAAACCCGGTTGACGACGCCGGCTCCGCTCCGGATCGGACTGTCCGTTGAGGAGATTCGGGAACGCCTCCATGCTCCCGTGAAGCGAAGTCCGCAGGCCACTGCCAAAGCGGAGCGTTTGGTCGGCATTCTCGATGATCCCACGCTGCCGACCGATCTCTCGTCCCGTTGGCACGAATACCGCTACGGGCTGAAGCGACGGCCTCGTGAGTAGTCCGCTTCTTTACGCGCCCACATTCGTGGATGCTTCTGCCTGGATTGCGCTACTCCATCCGCGCGACCGGCATCACTACGCCGCCCAGGCTGTCTATCGTCAGCTCATGCACAGCGAAGTCATGCTCATCACGACCAACTGGGTAGTCTACGAGGGACTGACACTTCTGAAGAGTCGGATGGGTTCCCAGCACGCTGAACAATTATGGGAGATTGCGAACGATCCTATGCTTGTTAGTCTTGCCAGAGTCACTGATGCTGTCGAGGCAGCGGCTCTGCGGTTGTTTTTTGAGTACCAGGACAAGACCTGGGGAGTAGTGGATTGCACCAGTTTCGTTGTCATGGCGGAGACTGGTTGCCGGCAGGCGTTTGGATTCGATCAGCATTTCCGCGAGGCCGGACAGCAGCGTGGCTTCCGGGTGGTGCCGGAGAACTCGGCCAGTCTCTAATCGAAGAAGCGGTAGCGGACGAGCGTCCAGAGCGTGTGGACCCCGTCGCGCCAGCCGATCTTCTTCCCTTCTGCAAACGTCCGCGGCGTGTAAGAGATGGGCACTTGCGCGAGCCGGTAGCCACGCTTGCAGATTTTCGCCGTGACCTCCGGGCAGAACTCGAACCGCGAGGCGTGCAGGTCCAAGCTCATGATGACCTCGCGGCGGAATACCTTGTAGGCAGTCGCCTCGTCACGGATGAGGCGGCCGTAGAGCACGGAGGCGACGGTGGCGAAGACCCAGTTGGCGATCCGGTGGCGTCGGAGCATCCCCTTGATCGGGCGGTGAAACCGCACCCCGTAGACCACATCGGCCTCCCCACGCTGGATTGGCGCGAGCAGGGCCGGGTAGTCTTCCGGGTCGTACTCCATGTCGGCATCCTGGATCAGCACAATGTCACCGACGGCATAGCGCAGGCCGATCCTGATGGCGGTGCCCTTGCCCATGTTAATCATCGCCTGATGGACAATAAGCACGTCACCGGACGGATCGTCGCGCAGCCGCTCAATCACGCCGACGGTCCCGTCGGTCGAGCCGTCGTCTACGACAATGATCTGCTTGTGGATGGGGACGGCCCGGACCCGGCGGAGCACCTCGCTAATCAGGTTTTCCTCGTTGTAGACCGGGATGACGACGGAGAGGAGCGGGGCGGCGACTGCACGCCCCTCCGGCCGGTCACTACGTTCAGCCATGACTTGCTCGCCCGTGACGCAGACTGTGCCCGCTCCAAAGATACTCGCCGTTCGTTGGGTATGCCAACGGCTTGGGGATGAGTACCCCCGGACAAGGGTAGGTCTGTTGGTGTAGGGGCGCGATTGATCGCGCCCAGGGCGCCATGAATGACGCCCCTACCAGCCTGTTTTCCGGTTTACCTACCTCAGTCAGGGAGGGGGTTGGGGGTAGGTGTTGCCCTAGCGTTGCCCTAGAGAGGAATACGTTTCGGGCCGCTGCGGGGTAGGCCAACTGTGGGGCTGCCGTGCTCGAATGCCTGCTGCGCGGTGGCCTCGCGGTGCGCCTCCTGGAAGTCTTGCACCAGATCACGGTCGGCGCCGCCTTCGGCGCCCTGGCGACCGCTGACCTTGACCATTGCCGGGATGCGCGTCAGTCGTCCCAGCGTGACCACCTCACCTTGATTGAGGCCTGGCAGGTTGCTCAGTAGCCCCTGGGACACCACCTCGGAGGCGCGCTGCACCGCCTTTTGGTCGTCGGGATTGGTCAGGCGCATGATGAGCTGCGAGGCACACTGCGACAGCGTATCGTCGGCGATCTTCGACGGCCGCTGCGTAATCACGATCAGGTAGACGCCGAACTTTCGGCCTTCCGCCGCCACGGTGTTGATGATCCGCGACGCCTTCGTTTGCTGGTCGCGCGGCCCGCCGCCAGGGACCAGATTGTGTGCCTCCTCCAACACCACGAACACCGGCCACCGCAAACGGCCGCCGAGTGCGCGCTCCCACAGGTGGGAGAGTAGCCATTCGGCCGTGTAGGCCATCACGACCTTCTCGGTACCGGCCAGATCAATGATCGTCGTCCTCATCGGCTCGATGAGCCGCTCGATATTGACCGTGGTGTGCCCCCAGACCGGGTAGCGTTCCAGCCGCCGCACGTACCGCAGGGCGTTGCGGGCGTCGCGGCGGAGGTCGGCATCCTCGCTCCCGGGCATTCCGCCGTCCCCGTATTGCGGTCGGTCGGCCGGCGGCTCGGGAGCCGTACCGAGGGCTTGCAGCCCCTCCAGCCAGGCTTCCGAGGCAGCGGTGTCGTCGCCGTCGGGCGCCTCAACGGGTCCGGATGCGGCTTGATCGGAAGAGTCGTCCGGCGAGGTAGCGCCTTCATCCAAGGGGACGCCGGCAAAGTCCGCGAGGTCTTGGGCGAGGTCTCGCGGCACAAAGTCAACGTTCCCATGGCGCAGACGCGCGACCGATTGCGTAATCGCGTCGCGGATGCGCGAGGCCGTCGTGGGCACGCCGGCGACGTCGGCGATGTCGTCGGCATCCAACTCGGCGAAGCGGATCGTGTAGCTCTCCGTGGGGCCGACCAACTCGTCGGGGTACCGGCGCCCCTCGATGCCGGGAACACGGAGAATGGCGATGCGGTCCGCGTGTGGTGTCTTGGTCGCGTGGTGATACGGCAGGTCGGCGTCGGCCTGTGTCTTGCGTAGCTGCACGTAGTCGGAGTTGGGATCGAGGACGACGATGGTGGCGCCGAGACCGAGCAGGTCTTCGAGCAGCTTGCCGGCGAGATACGATTTGCCGGCGCCGGTTTGGGCGATGATGGCCAGATGGCGCGACAGTCCGTTGGGGTCCAGGCGCACGTCAACGCCGCGGCGGTTAATCAGCGTGCCCAAGGTGATCGAGGACGCTTCATCGCGCGAGAAGAACGCGCGGAGCAGCGCGTCGGGGGCAGTATGGACGGGTGTGCCCGGCAGCACCATCATCCGCGCCTGCCGGACCACGCCGTCTTGCAGGTAGCCCAGCACGGTGGCCTCGGCCTGCACGCGCGGCGGGAGCGTCGCGTTCTGGGAAACGACCGTCTGCGCTTCCGCATAGTCCAGGTCTTCGCCAAGGGTCAACACCTCAGCCCGGATGCCTGTCACTTGGGCGAGCAGGTCCACAGCCTCGAACGTTTCGTCCACCTGCTCACGGGCGCCGTGAATGACCACGTATTCGAGGCGCGGCGGCACCGTGTCCTCATCGGAGACGAACACGAAGCTCTGCGGCGAGGAGCGGCCGATGACAAAGCCTATCGGCTGCTCGGACGACGCCGGGGCTGCGGGCGGGCTGTCGTTCGGGGTGAAGAACTGTACCATGGGCCATCTCCTCTTGGTCCGGCTCAACGTGTTGCCCGGAAGTTTAACAGAAGTTCTACTATCGGTGTCTTGCAACCGGGTTGCGTCATTCCGGCGGGAAACTTGGCTGGTGGTAGAATGGTCTAACGGAGATAGTACGCGGTGAAACTCGGTCCGCGGCCGGCCTCCGTGGCCACGCGGCCGCGCACGGGGACGAGAGAGGGGGGCCGATGAAGGGCCGCTACATGGAACGGCGGCGACACGGGCATGTCGGCACACCCGTTCTCGGCTGGTCACTGATTGTCGTTGGCGTAGTGGCGGCTCTTTTGTCAGTTGGGATGCCTTTCGAAGCGCTCTTCGGTGTGATTGGGATTGTACTCTCCCTCGTTATCACCGCCCTGGTCGTGGCGCTTGTGCTCGGCGTCCTCGGATTGGCCGGTGCAGCGATAGCCGCGCCGTTTGTCGCGCTGGTCGGTGTTCCGGTCATGGTGCTACGTGCCATGTTCCGGTCCGGTGGCGCGCCCTCTATGGACGCGCAGCATCGCCGCGAGCGCGCCGCGCCGCCGGCGCCAGCGGCGCAATCACCGGCGAGTCAAGATGCGGCGACGGAGATTCTGCGTCGTCGCTACGCCGCCGGCCAACTCTCGCAGAGCGAGTTCCAGGGGATGTTGATCAACCTGCTCAAAGAGCGCTACATCGCCGGAAAGATTGATCAGAGTCAGTATGAGCAGCAGCTTGAGGTGCTGTTACAGCCGCCGCCAACGTCGGACCGGGTGCTGCGTGCATAGTGCTCGACCGCCGGCAGCGTGACTGAGAGCAACGGTCGCGTCCACGCCACATCGGGGTGACCCGTGTCTGTGTCGCTGGATCCATCGCTACCGACGGCGCAGTTGACCGTAGAGCCTGGCGGCCAGTCATTTCCCCTCAAGAACGACCGCTTGATCATTGGCCGCGTTCCTACATGTGACCTTTTCCTGTCAGATCAACTGGTGTCCCGCCAGCACGCGGAAATCCGGCGAGAATCGTTCGGCTATGCCCTCCGCGACCTTGGCAGCAGCAACGGCACGTTTGTGAACGGCCAGCGCCTGACAGCCGACGAGGCCCATGCACTGCGAGATGGCGATACGTTGCGTCTGGGCGCGAGCGAGCTGCAATTTCACGATCCGAGCGCGACGTTGCGCGTGCCGGGGCTGAGTGAGCGCGTGGCCGTAGCGCCGGTCTTCCTCGACCATCGCCGGCAAGAGGCCTACGTGCGTGGTCAGCCGCTCTCCCTGGCGCCCAAGGAGTTCGCGTTTCTGGCGCTGCTCGCCGAGCGGCCCGGTGAAGTGCGGCGGCGGGCGGAGATTGCGCGACTCGTCTGGCCGGAGTATGAAGGCGCGGTCGGCAACTACAACATTGACGTGCTGGCCAGCCGTCTCCGGCAACGTCTGAGCGCAGCAGCCGGGCCGGAGGCCGCCGAGTGGCTCGTGACCGTGAAGAAGCGCGGCTACCGCTTGGTGGCCGGCGCGTGAGCGGCTGGTGGCTCGGCCGGCCGGTGCTCCGGAGGTGGACCGACCGCGTCGAGTTGATGGATCAGCCCGCGGTGTCGCCACGCCTGCTGGCCCGTAGCCTGGCCGACATGCGGCGCCTCAATCGGCTCTTCGGCTGGCAGCGGCCAGTGTTGCGTGCGGTGCAGTCCCTCCTGCCCGCATCCGGCCCCTGTACGGTGCTCGACGTGGCGACCGGCTCCGGTGATCTGCCGCTCGCGCTGGCCGGGCTGCTCGCGCCGCGCCGCAGTTCCGTCCGTGTCATAGCCTCCGACGCGCATCCTACGGTGCTGCGGCTGGGACGGCACTATACGGCGAATAAAGGGGCGGTGAGTTGGGTAGGCCACGACGCGCGGCTGCCGCCGTTCCCGCGCGGCAGCATAGACGTAGTTACCTGCGCCTCGGCGCTGCATCACTTCGATGAGCAAGACGCGATCACCGTGCTCGCGGCGCTGGCCACGGTCGCTCGGCGGGGCGTCATCGTCGCCGATGCGTCGCGCTCGCTACCCGCGCTGCTTGCCGTGTGCGTGCTCAGCCGGTTCAGCCGCAGCCCGCTCACCTGGCACGATGGGCCGCTGTCAGTGCGCCGGGCGTACACGGCCGAAGAAGTGGTAGTCCTCGCGCAGCGGGCCGGGTGGCGGCGGATTCGGGTGCAGCGCCCCGACCCGTTTCGCTGGCTACTCATCGGCCGACCCTCGCCGCACGGACTCTCCTTCCCCGGCAGGGAAGGGGCCGGGGGTTAGGTCCAACCCCTTCATCTAGGCGCCGTCCGGTGCTGCATCGCCGTTCAATGCGGTGCCGTTACCGGCGCCGTTGGTCTCCGGCGGCACGTCCATCTCCAGGTCCTCCTGGGAGATGATGGCAATGGATGACAACCGATCATCCGCTTTCAGGTTGATGAGGCGCACCCCTCGACTATAGCGGCCGGAGAGCCGGATCGATTCCAGCGGCACGCGGAGCATCAGGCCGTCGGTGGAGGCGGCGAGAATTTCGGTATCACCGGACCGGACCGACGCGCAGCCAACGACCTGGCCGACCTTCTTGTTGGTCAGCAAGGCGCGCACTCCTTGACCGCCGCGATGTTTGGTGGGGAACTCGCGGGCCAAGGTCTTCTTGCCGTAGCCATGCTCCGTGACCAAGAGCAGAGCGCCGGCTTCGTCTGCGCGCACGAGGCCGACGACCCGATCCCCCACGGCCAGACGGATGCCGCGTACCCCGCCGCTGGTCCGTCCCGAGCTACGCAGCTCGGTTTCGTGAAAGCGAATGGCCTTGCCGGAGGCGGTGACGACGACGACATCGTCCTGACCGCTCGTGAGCAGCACGCCACACAGCGCGTCGCCGGGTTCCAGGTCCATCGTCTTCACGCCGGCTTGCCGGGCCGTCGCATACGCCGCCAGCGGAGTACGCTTCACCTCACCCTGGTTCGTCGCTTGGATCAGGTAGGCATTATCTTGGAAGGCTGTCAGTGGCAGGACGGTGGCAATGCGCTCCTCCGGCTCCAGTGCCACGAAGTTGACCAAGGCGGCCCCGCGGGCGGTGCGACTGGCATCCGGTAGCTCGTAGACGTGCGTCCGCAGCACGCGGCTGTGGGTGGTGAACAGCAGCAGCGAGTCGTGGGTGTGGGTCACGAACAGGCGCGCGACGAGATCGTCGTCGCGGGTGGTAGCGCCGATCACGCCGCGGCCGCCGCGGTGTTGTGCGCGGTAGTAATGCAACGGCATCCGCTTGACGTACCCGCGCTGCGTGACCACCACCGCGACGGACATGTCGGGCACGAGGTCGGCGTCGTCGAGCGATTCGCTTGCTCCGACGAGAATGCTGGTCCGCCGCTCGTCTCCGAAGCGCTCTTTGAGGGCCAGCAGTTCCTCGCGGATGAGCGCCCGGACCCGCGCCGGGTCGGCGAGGATCGCCTCAAGGTCGGCGATGGTGCGGCGCAGGTCGGCCAGTTCATCGGCGATCTTCCGGCGTTCCAGCGCCACCAACCGCCGCAGTTGGAGGGCGAGGATGGCGTCGGCCTGCGCCTCGGTCAATCCGAACCGGTCCATCAAGGTCTGCTGCGCCGCATCGGTGGTATCCGCTGCCCGAATGACGGCGATGACCGCATCGAGGTGGTCGAGGGCGATGGTTAGCCCCTCCAGCACGTGGGCACGCGCTTGCGCTCGCCGCAGGTCGTACTGCGTGCGGCGCGTGATGACCTCCTGCCGGTACTCGAGGTAGTAGCGCAATGCCCGCCGGAGGGTGAGAACGCGCGGCTGGCCGTCCACCAGCGCGAGCATATTCACATTGAAGGCGCTTTGCAGGGCCGTGTGCTTGTAGAGCTGATTGAGCACCGCCTGCGGCTGTACGCCGCTGCGGATGTCAATGGCGACGCGCAGCCCTTGGCGGTCTGATTCATCGCGCATCCCGGTGATGCCGGTGATGGCCTTGCGCGTCACTAGCTCGGCGATTTTCTCCTGGAGGGCGGCCTTGTTCACCTGGTACGGTAGCTCGGAGATTACGATACGGAAGCGGTCCGTGCCGCTTTCTTCCACGGTCGCGCGGGCGCGCATGACGACCCGGCCGCGCCCGGTGGCGTAGGCGTCGCGGATGCCTTCCACTCCGACGATGAGTCCACCGGTGGGAAAGTCCGGCCCGCGTACCAGGCGCTGGAGCTCCTCGACGGACGCCTCGGGATCGTCAATCAGGCGAATCAGGCCATCGGCCACCTCGCTCAGATTATGCGGCGGGATTTTTGTCGCCATACCCACCGCAATGCCTTCCGCACCGTTGAGCAGCAGGTTGGGCAGCCGGGCCGGGAGCGCCAGTGGCTCCTGCTCCGTGCCATCGTAGTTGTCGTCGAAGTCAACGGTTTCTTTTTCAATCTCGACCAGCAGCTCTTCCGCAATCGGAGTCAGCCGTGCTTCGGTGTATCGGATCGCAGCGGGTGGATCGTTGTCAATGGAGCCGAAGTTGCCCTGGCCGTCAATCAGTGGGTAGCGGAGGGAGAAATCTTGGGCCATCCGCACCATCGCGTCATAGATCGCACCTTCGGAGTGCGGATGGAACTTCCCCAGCACTTCCCCAGTCGTGCGCGCACTCTTCTTGTAGGCACTGTTGGCGCGGGTGCCACTGGACCACATGGTATAGAGAATGCGCCGCTGGACCGGTTTGAGACCATCACGGGCATCCGGGAACGCCCGACCGACGATGACGCTCATGGCGTACTCGAGGTAGGAGGTCCGCATCTCCGTCTCGAACTGAATCGGCCGCACGATGCCGATGCTGTCGGTCATGGACCCTCCGTATGTCTGCATGTGGGGCCGGCCGCGGTGTGCGGTGAGGCCGACGAAGCGATTAGATCAGCGGCCAATGAGGCGCCGCCAAGCGCAACCGGGTGGTGGCTCCGGATACACGCTTTGGAAAGCGGCAAACGCCTCATATACGCATGGTAAGTATACCGCATTACCGAGATTTGTGACGTCTGACGGTGGTGTATGACCGGGCGAGTACCGCTAGTCCGTACACAGGAATTGCCCAACCCGGCTGGAGCCGGAACGCTTATAGCCGGGGCAGGATGAGGGCGAAATCGAGCCAGGCGACCAGGCTGCCGAGGAGCGTCCCACCGGCAACCTGGGGAATGGTGTGCTGGGCAGCGCGCACCCGTGCCCAGCAGACGAGTGGCACAATGAGTATCCCCGGCAGGGCCGTAGGACCCAGCACGTTGAGCAGTGCCGTGGCCGGGAGGGCGCTACCGGCCGCGTGCATGCTGATCTTCCAGCGTTGGGTAATCGCTGCCATCAAAACGCCCAAGAGCACATAGCCGAGGGCGAGCGCCCAGATGTGCTCCGGCGCAGAGAGGCGAATCAACACCACGGTGCCGATGGCGCAGCTGAACGTGCTGACGAGATAGGGATGCAGCCGCTCCTTGGCAAAGAACAGCTCAATGCCGCCGCGAATGCGCTGTCGCCGGATAAGCAGGCCAATGTAAGCGGTGGGAAGGATGGCCATGAAGAGCACGCTCACCAGCACCGTGCGCGCCGCGACCAGCGGGTCGGCGACCAAATACGCGCTCAACACGACCAGCGTACCGATGGCCACCAGCGGTGGCATGAAGATGATACCGATGAGCTTGGCCCAGCGATGCTGCTCGGCCGCCACCATTGAAGTAGCTCGCACCTCCTCGCTCGGTAGCTGCGCTATTGCCGCGCCGGAAGCGGACGATAGGGCCAGAGGTGGTGTGCTTTCGGCGCCGCTAGCTGGGCCGTCAGCTGCTTTCATAGAGGCCACTACGTCCCCCGCTCTTCCGAACCAACCGCACGTGCTCCAAGCGCATCCCGCGGTCTACAGCCTTGCACATATCGTAGACGGTCAGCCCCGCCACCGAGACCGCCGTCAGCGCCTCCATCTCCACTCCGGTTTTGCTCGTGGTGCGTACCTCGGCTTCGAGCAGCAGGCGTGACTGTGCGCGGTCCCAATCGAAGCGCAAGGTGGCGCTGGTCAGCGGCAGCTGATGGCAGAGTGGAATCAGCTCCGCAGTCTTCTTGGCCGCCATGATACCGGCCACTTGTGCTACTCCGAGCACGTCACCCTTCCTGAGCCTTTGGCCCGCCTGGTCAGAAGGTTGTCCTTCCTGCTGGGCAATAATCAACTCCAGTGTGGCCGGTTCCATCGCCAACTCGGCCCGCGCGACGGCCGCACGCTGAGTGTCGGGCTTTGTGCCCACATCCACCATGCGTGCCCGACCGGCAGCATCAAGGTGCGTCAGCGATCCAGGAGCAGTGCTCATTGTGCCTCCTAAGCATACCACGCCGTAGGAGTGTTTGTAGGGACATAGCGGGTTACGCCTACCCTGGCAACAGCCGTATGCGGGAGCGGGAGGTCTCAGCGTGCCGGCGCCGGCGGCGCGGGACTGATGGGCACGGCGAGGCGGTCTTCGCCTACGACGATGGTTCCGTCGAACACCGCCGCGGCCTCGGCACACATGCGCTCGCGCAGACCTGGGGCGAGCACTTGCTCCGTGAGATGTACGAGCACGAGCGTACCGACGCCGGCCTCTTGGGCCGTCCGGGCCGCATCGAGGTGGCCGGAGCAGGCCTCAGTCATGCGAGGGTCGGCTTCCTCACCGTTGATGAAGTGGCACATGTGCAGGAGCACGTCGGCCCCCTGCGCCAGTTCGGTCAGGCGCGGCGTCGGCGCGGTATCACCACTGTACACGATGCTTCCCCCAGGCGCATCCAGTCGGTACGCGACCGAGTGCAGGTGCGGTTGGCAGTGGCGCGTCTCAGCCACCGTCACCTCCCAGTTGGTATCGGGCACGCTGGCCCCATCCTGGACTTCCGTGACGAGGGGCTGCGGCCGCTGCCGTGGCAGCACGCCACCCCGACGCTGATAGATCGCCTGGCTGCCGCCGTGCTGGGTCCTGCCTTCCAGGTCCGGTCCCCAGACGCCGGTCTCGTCGAAAAGCAGGCGTGTCATCCGCGCCACGCCGCGAGGGCCGTAGACCGCCAGATCGGGAATGCGCCCGGCGCCCTGATCCCAATGAGTCAGCACCAGGTAGGGATAGTCATTGCAGTGGTCGTAGTGGAGGTGGGTGAGAAACAGGTGGGTCACCTCTGTGGGAGCGACGCCGACCTCCAGCAGCCGCCGCACTGCCCCCGGCCCACAGTCGAAGAGCAGCCGATCATCACCGCACTCGATCAGAAAGCTGGCGCCGGCCCGGTCGAGCAGCGGAGTCGGCGTACCCGTACCAAGCAGCCTGAGTCGTGGGACCATAGTGGCTCCGTATCCGTCTTCTGCGAATGATGCAGCTAGTGTGCCATAGCCGGCACCCGTCATTGCGGCGAAAGCCGCTGTCCATGGCCGCTGGCAGCGGGAGGACCATGGATAGACTGTCGTCTGCCGTGCCGGGGGACGCGCGGTCCAGCCGCAGGCTATCGGTGTCCGTGACCCTGTCACCTGCCGCGCCGGGGGACGCGGGCAACCACAAGAGTTGTCCCTACAGCGGCCTGGCGCCGGCTGCATACCCGGCAACTGCTATCCTTTGCGGGGCATTGGTCCCCTCGCATTCACAGAACAGGCCGGTGACCAGACGATGATATACCAGGTTTTGCACAGTCCGAGGGAGCTATAGCCGTGCCGCCCTGGTGGTCAGACGCATGATCCAGCGCGTGTCCTTGTGGTTTCCAGCAGTGTACCGCGCGTTTCATAGGGCTACGTGGCTACACGTGCTCGTCATTCTCGCTGCCGGGGCCGCCCTCCGCTGGCCACTCGTGACGCTGGCGCCCTTTTTCACCATCGATAGCCGCTGCTGCTACTACCACTACGCCGCCAACCAACTCCTCGTCGGTCAGTCCTTCGACTCGGGCCTGCATCTTCCGCCCGGCTATTCCCTCTTCCTCGCCGCCATCCTCGCGGTCACCGAGGGCAACACTGCTGCCGCCATGCTCGTCCAGCATCTCATTGGTCTTGCTGCTAGCTTGCTGGTCTATCTCATTGGGCGCCGCTTGTTTGGGCCGCTAGTGGGCCTTACGGCCGCGCTGCTGACCGTGCTCGACGTGGAGTTGGCACTCTACGAACACGCGGTCATGACCGAGACCCTCTTTACGGTGCTGCTTCTTGGTGCTCTGGCTCTGGTCCTGTTGCGCTTGCCGGGCTCCATCTGGCTTAGGGTAGCCGGCTTTGGGCTGCTGGCCGGCACCGCGACGTTGGTTCGTCCCACCGGGCTATTGCTGCCGTGCTTGGTGTTGCTCCTACCGGGGCTTGGCCCAGCGAGTGACGCTGCCAGAGCCGCCGCCAGTGCCACCGGGTACAGACGACTCTGGCACGCCAGTCGGCGAGTGCGGCTGACGCTGGTGGCTTTCGTGGGTGCGGCCCTGTTCGTGGTCCCGATGATGGCCTGGAACAAGCGAACGCATGAGATGTTTACCATCACCACCTCGTTGCAGCGCAACATGCTCCACCGGGTCGAGGAAGCCCCGGAGCGCCTGCTGCGGGGGCGCGGGAGCGGAGACCCGTTGCTCGGACAGGTCAAGGCAACTATCCACCATCATCCCACGTCGCCCTGGACCGGGCCATACGGTGGCCTGCGGGAGCGCTTTCATCTCTCGAACGCGGTGCTGGATCAACTGCTGGTACGCGTGGCACTGGACTTCGTGCTTGCCGAACCGCTCACTTACATCGGTGATACCATACGCCGTCTGCCGCCCCTCCTGACTGGGAGCCACGCCACTGCATCTGACTCCGTACAGGGGGCGCGACGGGAATATGTGATTGCCGGTGGATCGGACAACCTCGGCGTGAGCGCATACGACTATGCGGTTGACCTGGCGGTCGCGCAAGCCTTCGATCAGTGGACCGGTTTCTTGCGCTACAGCCGCTACGCGTGGCCACTGTTAGCCTTGGCTGTTTTGGGAGGAGTTTTCTGGCCTCGTCGCGCGTTGGTGCCGGCCGTCGTGCTGCTCTATGTGATGCTCGTGTCGACGGGAACGGGCGCCCTGGTTACTCGCTATCGTCTCCCGGTGAACTGGACTATCTATCTCCTAGCCGCCGCGGGACTGGCAGGGCTTATTGCCGTGCTTGGCGAGGAACGGCACTCCCGGCCCGGTTGGTGGCGTCGCTTCTGGACAGGAGTGAATTGGCGGACGATACTACGACAGGATCATGTACCGTTGAGCATCGCCATGCCCGTTACAGCAGTCATCGTCGCAGGACTGATGCTCGTAGCTCTAGCTGCTCCCTATCACCTCCCGGTGACTGTGAACTCGGACCCTTTTTCGGTGCCTAGTGCTCAACTCGACCGTCTCGACTGGCACCTCCCTGCTGCTCCAACCCAGTCCCGCCTCGTGGCCCTGGGACTCCCGAACCAGTTCTCGTTCGATCTCATAGGCCCAGACGGTCTTGTCCCGGATGGCCAGGCTGATGTCCCTTTCCTGCTTAGTGTCAGACACGATGTATGGGACCTACAGACCCATGTGCTCAAGTTCGTCGAGCTTGGAAGCCATGACACACCCACTTGGGACACTACCGGTTGGTACCAACCATTGCTCATCATTAGGTTAGAAGATGGTGAGTACCTATCGCAGCACACGGATCCTCGGAGCAAGTCGCTGAAGCTACAGATCGGTGACCGGTTGCTTGTGCTCGCCTCTACTCAAGGGCAACCGGTGACGCCCGATCAATTCGGTGTCCTGCGCCTGCATCTCGACAGCGGCATCGTGTTGAGCTACCCGGTCGAGGCTGAACCACTCGTGGTCCCCCGGCAAGACGCGGCGCTAGCACCGCAAGACTGGCTGGCACAGCACGCTGACCCGTCGGCCCGTCTGGTGATGGTGCAGCGGGAGGATGTCCGGGTAGTTACGGCAGCAAGCGCCTTCTCTGCCTCGCCGTGGCGAATTGCCCTGACGGCTGGGGATCGCGTCGCGATCCGCAAATGGCTGCACGCGGAGACACTGGCACGTCACGCGATTGAGTACGTCTGGGTGGGAAACTCTGCGACCCTCAAGGGTGAGGCGGCGACCGCTGTGCTCGACCCTACGCGTCTGCGTCCGGTCCTGCTCCAGGTCGAGCCGGGCGCGTGCCCGGTGCGCTGGCGCGGCTTGTTCGTCGTCGCCACCGCCGCCGCGGCGACCGACGTCCCGTTGGTGCCACTGACGATCCCGCACGCCCTGGCCGCTGATGAGTTCCAGGGCATGATTCGCTTTAGCTCTATGGTTGTGGCGGCGCTGGCGCCGGGTGAGGCAACGACGGTACAGCTAGACGTGACGAACCGGAGCACGCAGCGGTGGTACGGCACATGTAGTACCAGGGACTATCCGGTGGGCGTGGCGGTGGAAGGACGGCGCTCTGCGGAGACTCCCTGGGTGCTAATCGGGGAGGCGTTGCTGCCGGATGACCTGCCGGCCGACGCGACGGCCGCGGTGGCAGTGGAGATCACAGCGCCCCGTATAGCAGGCCGATATGAGTTGCGGGCGCGGCTGGTGCAGCGGCCGGATCGGGTCTTGCCGGCCACGCCGGCTCGCACAAGCCTGGTAGTCGAGGCGGGAAGTAGTGGCTAAGGTGGCGGCTCATTGAGCCACCACAGCCGCTATCCTTGGGTGCAGATCAGGTGGGTAAGCGGAGACCGGGACCTGGCGGCAGACGGCGTATGCAACTTCTCAGCAGGGTTAGCTGGCGTAACCGCATTGGGGTGTTTCGCAGTGCTACATGGCTGCACCTGCTAGTCATTCTCGCGGCCGGTACCGCCCTCCGCTGGCCGCTGCTGGTGCTGTCGCCTTTTTTTCCCACCGACGACAGCCGCTGCTGCTACTATCGCTATGCTGTCCACCAACTCCTCGCCGGCCAGCCTTTCGACTCCGGGTTGCACTATCCGCCTGGCTACGCAGTGTTTCTAGCTGGTGTGCTACGGGTAGCGAACCTCGATATTGCTGCCGTGACCCTTGTTCAGCATCTCTTGGGTCTCGCTGGTGGAGTGCTGGTCTATCTCATTGGGCGCCGCTTGTTTGGACCGCTGGTCGGCCTCGTGGCGGCGCTGCTGACCGTGCTCGATGTGGAGTTGGCATTGTACGAGCACGCCATCATGACCGAGGCGCTCTTCATCTTCTTGCTGGTCGGTGCCATCGGTCTCCTGGTGCTCGGAGTGGCGCGCTATACCTGGCAAACAGCTGCCGGATTCGGCCTCCTGCTGGGGCTAACCACGCTCGTCCGTCCCGCCGGCCTGCCGCTACCGTTCGTGTTGCTCGTCGTACCGGCGACCGCCTCTTTCACGAATCGACTCCGCCTGACCGGTATAGCGGTGGCCGGTACCGCGGTGCTCCTGCTGCCGGTCATGCTATGGAATGCTTGCACCTACGGACTGTTCGGCCTGACCACCTCCCTGCAACGGAATATGCTGTACCCGATCGAGGCAGCGCCGCAGCGACTGCTGGAGAAGCGTGGCAGCGGAGACCCGTTGCTTGGACAAATCAAGGCGACGATCAGTCATCACCCCAGTCCGGCTTGGGGAGGGCCCTATGCACGAGTGCAGCAGCGTTTTCACCTGTCGAATACACAGCTTGACCCGGTGCTGACGCAAATTGCCAGAGACTTTGTGCTCACGGACCCGTGGGCGTATCTCGGATACACGCTACGACGCCTCTCAGTGCTGCTTACTATCGGGGGTGAGACAGCCATCAACCTTGTGGATGGTTCAGAGCGCCAACATGCATTGACCGGTGGCGCAGCGGCGTTGGGTGTTGGGGACTACGATGCTGCTGCCAACCGTGCCACGGCGCAGAACTTCGACGCAGCGACGCGCTGGCTGCGGTTTGGCCCTTACGCTTGGGTACTGGTAGCGCTCGCTATATTTGCCGGAACCCGCTACTACGGCCGATCTGCCCTGCTCGTGGCCGTAATTCTGGCCCTCACCGTCGTGGCTGCCGGCACGGTCGACGACTACATCCCCCCGAGGTACAGGTATCCGGTGACCTGGGCGATCTATCTGCTCGCTACAGTCGGCACGGCCGCCCTGTTCAGCACGCTGCGCGCCACGCTGACGAGTCCTGCCGGCCGTTGGCGTGGCCTGTGGCCCACATCATCGGCCTGGCCTACTATACGGCGCGGCCAACTGCCGGTGCTTATCGCTTTGCTCGTCACCGCGGTCGTGCTGGTGGCCCTGGCTGTGGGGTATCGTGCCTTCACCCACGAGCGGTGGGTGGTGCAGCCTTCAACTGCACTTGGCAGTACGGAGGCACCGCTCAGTGTCCAGCTTACCCGCCTCGCGGAGCAGTTGCCGGCTGTGCAATCAGCGCCCCGACTCATCAAGTTGAGCCTCCCAGCAAACCTTTCGTTTGACCTCATTGGCCCGGACGGTCCGATCCCGGATGGTCAGCCCGACTATCCTTTGCTGCTTACCGTCGGACCGGAGGTACGGGGGCATGCGCTCCAGTTTGTTGAGCTGGGAAGCGTGCATAAGCTGCTCTGGGACACTACCGGCTGGTACGAGCCGTTACTTGTGATCAGAGTAGCCGATGGCGCAGGCATATCTCAGTACACGGACCCCCATCAGGTGCCGCAATTGCGCCCCGGTGACCGACTACTTGTGCTCGCCTCTGTCCCGAAACAGCCCGTAGCATCTGATCAATGTGGTGACCTGCGCCTGCACTTGGGCAACGGCATCGTGCTTAACTATGCGGTCGAACCTGATCCAGTCACCATCTCCCCACAACATGCCGCGATGGCGTCAGCGCATCGGCTGGTACAAGAGTGTCTACGTTCACCGGAACCTTCCCAGCAAGAGCCGCCAGCTAGTTCGTATCGTGGGGTACCGCTGGGTGGCCGCGAGGACAACGCCGATATCCGGGCGTGGATTGATCGCTTTGGCTCGTTGGGCCACGGCGCGGCCAGCTATGACCAGTGGATCAGCAATGCCAAGCCTCGCGACTCTACCGGACAGCCGCGTGCCTTCCATGGCGGGCAGTTGCTTGATGTCCGCGAGGATGAGTCCTCGCCAGGTTGCACCTCCACCGTGACGGACATACTCGGCGCTCTGTTCAAGAGCATATACATGATCCACGCCTTCATCAATCACACCACCGCGCTCGCGCAAGCGCCCAAGTAAAGGAGGTCTCAGATGAACCGTCTGCAACTCATGTCCATGTTCGTTGTAGTCGCCGCCATCCTTGCTGTGCTACTCGGAGCCGGCGTCCCGCTGCCGTTGGCACGGGCGCAAACGTGCGAGTTCAACGCGGGTTTCAAGCTGCTACACGATCTCCTTCCCGATGTTGTCGGTGAATGTCTGGAGAATGAGCAGTGGGTAGGCGATGGGACCCGGCAGCGCACCACGGGCGGTTTGCTCGTCTGGCGCCGGACCGACAATTGGACTGCCTTCACCGACGGCTACCAAACCTGGAGCATCGGTCCGCAGGGCTTGCAGCAGCAATCGAACGCCGCTAGCTCCGGTTGGCAGCGCAGCGCTGATGACGGAGGTCTCGGCCATAACACCATCCACTTGCCGGGCAATGAGCGCATTCGGGTCGGCATTCACCCGGACGGGGGGCATTTTGTCATCTATGCATACAATGCCAGCACCGGTTCATACGACCCGGTCTTGCAGTTGACCAATGTTCCCTTCCGGTCGACCGGCGATCGCATCGGTATTCCGCACTTCTGGGAAAAAGTATTTTTTCAAGGCAGTCAGGGTGGTAACGAGTTCTTAGAATTCCGGGTTGACGGCATCTTTCCCAATCCGGAAGGATTGGAAAGTATGGGGGGCGTTGGTGGGTTTATCTATCGTCCCAAAGAGAATCGGCTGACCCTTTGGACCGAGAACTGGCGTGGCCAGGGATTCGCCACCCTGAGTCGGTCGGAGACGGATGTTGGGGGCCTCGCGACAACACGGCTCGTTATTGGGGCTGGTCATCAGTACGAAGACGTGCCGATCACCGTCTCCGACGCGCATATCGTCTTCGATGCCAGCACCTTGGAAGGCCTGGCCTCGCCTGTCATTTCTATGGATAACTGGTTTTCGGTACTCACTCTGACGGGAGGGCCAAGCGCTGACAGTGCTGCCGGCCTTGAGCTACATGGTGCAGAGTCAGCAGGTAATCCTGGCGGCGTGACCCTGACCACACCGGATCAGACTGGCTCTGCCGCGACGCGCCTTGAGGTTTCCAGTGGTGCTGATGCCGCGGTCACCATGCATGTGCCAGCAGTTGCCGCGCGAGGCCTGAGTGTAACGGATGGACAGTATCTCCAGATTGACAGCACCGACGACGCAGCTCCGCCGGCAGCAGACTGCGACAGCGATGAAGAACGCGGGCGGATGAGCGTCGCCAACCTGCCACGCCGGTTCCTCCCCGGTACGCAGAGTCGGCTGTATGTGTGTCAAGGAGCAGCGCGCGGCTGGGATTGGGTACTGCTGTCGGATTAGGCCTGGTCTCGGTGCCACACCATCGAGATTACGCGGCCCCCTGTAACATCTCCTGACTTCTCGGCCAAGTAGTTCATAAGGCCAGGGTGAGTGGGCAGTTGCGGCTGCGATGACCTGGCGAGGTTTCGGGCGATGCGCGCGACGCGAGAGATGGCACGCGATGTACCGGCGGCCGTCTCGGAGCTTTCCGATGACAGCGCCGGCGCATCGCCAAGTGCCGTCTTGGGCGCGGGCATCGAGCGCGACTTTGTAAGCCTGCAACGCGCGGTGGAGTTGCTCGTGTGGCGCTTCCTCGCGCGGCAGGGTCGTCCGCTGAACCATGATGCGCTCCGTGCTACCGCGGAGGACGTACTCCAAGAGGCCATCGCGCGCGTCCTGGAGCGGGCGGCGGCATATGATCCGCAGCGCTCGGCGCACGCCTGGGTGCTCGGGTTTGCCATCAAGGTACTCCAGGAGCGGCGCCGGCGTGAGCATCGTGAGCGCCAGTATCTCGTCGCCACTACCGGCAGTGCTGCCTCGGAGGCGGAGCACGCTGCCGATACCCTGCTGGAACGCGTCAGCGACCTAGCAACGACCGACCGGCAAGGGCTGCTGGAACTGCTCGATCTCGTGAGCGCTGCCGACCGGCGAGTGCTGACATTGCGGTTTGTCTACCGGCTGCGCGGGCGAGAGTTGGCCCAGGCGTTGGGCATCTCGCACGGCGCCGCGCGCACACGGTTGAGCCGTGCGTTGAGCCGCTTGGCCACGGCCTATCACCGGGCCGACCGGTTCGTGGGGGAGGGTGTGGCAGAGGAGGGCTAGTGATGCCAGATACGAATGGTTTGCATGACCGGCCAGCGCCGCACGATCCAGTAGAAATCGGTGGTGCGGCCCCGGCCGAGCACCGCGAGCGGCAGCGGGAGTTGGTGCTGTGCCGCTATGTCCAGGCATTCGACCGCGGGGACATGACTGCTCTCGCCGACGCCTTAGCGCAGGCGGCCGACGATCCAGAGCTTGACCGCCAGATCATGGCGGTGAATACGGCTCTGCACAGCGAGGCGGGACTCCGGCCGTTGGTGACGCCGGCGGCGTTCGTCGCTCGTCATAGTCACAATGGCGAGCTTGCTGCTGAGACGGTTGGTACCGCTGCCGCCGTCGGTGCGGATGCCTGTGGCCAACCGCGCTCGCCAATGCCGGCCGTCAATGGCCGGCAGAAAGGGGAAGAGCCGATGGCAGTTTCGAGACCGCGTTCCTGGCTCGCGTGGTTGACCGGCCAGTGGCGCTGGCGGCTGGCCGCAGCGGCCGCCGTCGTGGCGGTGCTACTGGGCGGCGTGCTGGCAATGCCGGCCGGCCGCGCCGTGGCGACGGAGCTGCTGGGGCAGTTCCGGGTGCAGGAGTTCGCCCTCATCACGGTCGCACCGCAGGACCCGGTGGCTAACTTCGCCAGCCTGGAGCAGCTCGGCACGCTACACGTGCCCGAGGACATGCAGGAAGGTGGCACGGAGGCAACCAGCGTGGCCGCGGCCGCGGAGCAAGTCGGCTTTACCGTCCAACAACCCGCGCGTCTGCCCGACGACCTGTCGGCAGACCCGCAGATCCGCACGACGCCGGCCTCGACGGTGAGCTTTACCGTGGATCGGGACAAGGCGCTGGCCTATCTGGCCGAGCAGGGTCACTCCGACGTCAACGTGCCGGAAGCATTGGATGACTCCACCATTCAGTTGACCATATCGGCAGCCGTGCTGTTGGTCTATGGCGACGATGACGGGCAAGTGTCGCTGGTGGTCGGCCAGTCGCCCAGCCCGACGGTGACTGTCTCCGGCGGTGCAACACTGGAGCAGGTCCGCTCGTTCCTGTTGAACGTGCCGGGCCTGCCGGCCGACACCGTAGCCCAACTGCGGGCGATTGACGACTGGACGCAGACGTTGCCGATCCCCGTACCACAAGACGCTTCCGTCTCGCGGCACGTCACGGTTGCCGGGGCGCCCGGGGTCATCGTGCAAGATGCTCAGACGAGACACGGGGTCGTGCTGTGGCAGCGGGACGGCATAGTGTACGGTGTGGGCGGGAGCTACGGTGAGCAAGAGTTGCTGGCCGTCGCCGCCTCCCTCCAATAGCAACCATGGCCGCATCTACCGATGGGCCGCTGCCCAGTCAGGTCGGCACAAACCCCAGGAACTATGGTGGTGCTGACTTGACTGGGCAGACCGAGCAGTCGGAGTGGGCCATCGAAACCGAGGGGCTGCGGAAGGCCTATGGTCGTTTCGTTGCCCTGGAGGACCTTACGCTCCGCGTCGCGCATGGTGAGGTCTTCGGCTTTCTCGGACCGAACGGCGCCGGTAAGACGACGGCGCTCAAAATCCTACTCGGCTTGGCCGCCGCGACGAGCGGGAGCGGACGTGTCCTGGATCGGCCGGTTGGCGACCGGGCGGCGCGGCGGCACGTCGGCTACCTCCCGGAGCACTTTCGCTTTCCCGACTGGCTGACCGGCAGCGAGCTTGTGGATATTCACGGCCGCCTCGCCGGGCTGTCGCGCACCGAGCGCCGCGAACGAGTCCCCCAGGCGCTGGCCACCGTCGGGCTGACGGCGGCGGCCGATAAACAGCTCCGCACTTACTCGAAGGGGATGCAGCAGCGCGTCGGACTGGCGCAAGCCATTGTCCACCGCCCCACACTGGTCTTCTTGGACGAGCCAATCTCGGCACTCGACCCGCTCGGCCGCCGCGACGTGCGGAATCTGATCACCAGGCTCCGTGACGAGGGCGTGACGGTCTTCCTCAACTCGCATCTCCTGAGCGAGGTCGAGTTGGTGTGTGACCGCGTAGCCATCGTGAACCACGGCCGCGTGGTACGCGCCGGCGCGCTGGCGGACTTGCTCGCCGGTGAGCACGTCCTGCGCCTCACGGTAGACAGTGCCACCGCGGAGTTGGTGGCGACCCTCCGCGCTTGGGGCGCCGTCGAGTGCCTGGACGAACGCGAGCTACGGATAGTCACTTCGGGACCGGAAGTGGCCCCGGCGGTGGCCGCGGCGGTCGTCGCGCAGGGTCGCCAACTGTTCGCGTTGATTCCCGAGCAGCACTCCCTGGAGGAGGTCTTTCTGGGGGCGCTTGGCGCGGCCAGTGACGCGGAGGACGCGACGCCATGAGCCATCCCGTCATCCTCGTCGCGGAGCTGACGATCCGCGAAGCCGCGCGTCGGCGCATTTTCCTGGCCATTATCCTGCTCAGTCTGCTGTACGTGGCGCTCTTTGGCCTCGGTTTCGGCTTCTTGATTCAGGAGGTTGCGCGGGAAGAGGCGGCCCGGCCGGCGACTGAAACGGCGCCGCAGGCCGCCATGCTGGTGCCGCCGATCATGACGACCCTGGGCATCTACGGCCTCAATCTCATGGCCGGTGGCGCAGCGCTGTTCTTGGGCGCCGGCACGCTCGCCGGTGAAGTGGCGTCGGGACTGATGCAGGTGGTGGCCGCCCGGCCGTTGCGTCGCGGCGACATCGTGGTCGGCAAGTGGCTGGGCCTGCTGGTCATTGCCACCATCTACATGGCCGGCACGTTCACGCTGCTGCTGCTCGTCGTGTGGGTGCTGTCGGGCTACGTGCCGCCGCTGCCACTGCCGGCCGTTGGACTGCTTGTGCTGGAGATGGCTCTGCTACTGGCGATTGCCCTGCTGGGGAGCGCACTCTTCTCCACGGTCACGAACGGCATCGTCATCTTCATGCTCTACGGTGCAGCCTGGATCGGCGGTTTCATCGAGCAGATCGGCGCGGCGTTACGGAGTGACCTCATGGTCAACTTGGGCATTGTCGTGAGCCTGCTGATGCCCAGCGACGTACTCTGGCGGGCGGCCTCGTTCTACTTGCAGCCGTCCTGGCTGCTCTTGATGCAGAATGCGGCGGCTGCCGGCACGGGCCTGCCGTTCGCTGCAAGCACCCCCACCGCCCCGGCCATGCTCATCTGGGCCGGCCTCTACACCGTCGCGGCGTTAGGCGGCGCTATTGCCGTCTTCAGCCACCGCGATCTGTAGAGGCGGACCTAATCCCCGGGCCCCCTAAGGTCCTCCTGTGAGCCGCTGCGGCGGGGAGGACGAATAGTTCCCACCCCCGTCGGGACGGGGATGGGCGAGGGAGGGGGCCAGGGCAAGATTGCCTATACAGTGGCGTACCTGCCCCGGTCAAGGCCCCTTTTTCGCGTGGGAGAGGGGAGTCTGCCGCCCGCCGCGTGGTTTCCCGGCGCGCATGGGCAGGTTCTCACTTTGCTTTAGGGTATAGTATCTCTACACGTTTTCTCCGCTCAGGCGGCGATAGGTCGGCTTGGTGTGGCTGCCGCGGCCTGGCTCGGAAGGAGAACGGATGCGCCGGATGCTGGGTCGAGTGTGGGGCTGGTGGGCCGCCCGTTGTGCACCGGACCGCAAGGAGCGGGTGCCGATCTGGAGTGTACCGTCCCGGGTGCGGAACCTCTATAGCATCCTCTTCATCGGCCTGATGGGAGTGGGCATCTGGCGGCTATGGCCGCTGGAGCCGTTCCCTGACCTGGTACCGCAGTTTGCCACTTGGGGCGTTGGATCCGCCGTGGGCGCGGTGTTTGTGGCGGAAATCGGAGGAGCACTCATGAGCCTGACGGGAATGCTGGAAGATTGGCGCGTGCAGCGGCTCGAACAGGCCCGGCTGGAGGGCCGCCAGGAAGGCCGCCGGGAAGCCGGCGAGCGGCTGGGGCAGGCGGTTGACGAGTGGCTAGCCCGGCGAGATGCGGCGCGCGCGGCCGGCCAGGCCTTTGACGAGCCACGGCCGACACTGGAGAGCCTGGACTTGCGGTAAGGTGGCCTGCACCTCTGGCCCCCGTCCCGACGGGGGTACGGGGGCCCTCCGCTGTGCCTCGGCACGGGGAATGGCGAGGGTGGGGGCCGGATGCGAGGCATGGCTACCCGACAGCGGCGAGGCGCTCGGCTTGGTCCGCTTGCGCGAGCACCGCGATGAGGTCGTCGAGGGCGCCGTCGAGGATGCCGGGTAGGTTACTCGCCGTCAGACGCACGCGGTGATCGGTCACGCGGTCCTGCGGGAAGTTGTAGGTCCGTATCTTCTCGTTGCGGTCGCCGCTACCGATCTGCGAGCGGCGGGCATTGCCGCGCGCCGCCGCCTGCTGGCGCCGCTGCCGGTCGAGCAGGCGCGCCCGCAGTACGGCAAGCGCCTTCACCCGGTTCTTCAACTGTGAGCGCTCGTCTTGGCAGGTCACCACCATGCCGGTGGGCCGATGGGTAATCCGTACCGCCGAATCGGTCGTATTCACGCTCTGACCACCGTGACCCGATGAGCGGTACGTCTCGAAAACGAGGTCCTCGGGGTCAATCTCGACCTCGACCTCCTCCGCGACCGGCAGCACGGCCACCGTGCTCGTGGATGTGTGGATGCGCCCGCTGGCCTCCGTCGTCGGCACGCGCTGCACCCGATGCACGCCGCTCTCGTACTTGAACCGGCTGTAGACACCGCGCCCATTCACCTGGAAGATGGCCTCTTTGTGGCCGCCGACCCCGGTTTCGTTGAGGCTCACGAGGTCTACCTTCCAACGCTGGCGCTCGGCAAAGCGGACGTACATGCGGTAGAGTTCGGCAGCGAACAGCGCCGCCTCCTCGCCACCCGTGCCGGCCCTGATCTCGACAATGACGGCCCGCTCGTCGTTAGGGTCGGGCGGCAGCATGGCCAGCCGCAAGTCGTGCGTCAACTGCTCAACCCGCTCTTCCAACTCCGCGATCTCGTCGCTCGCCAGCTCGGATAGCTCCGGGTCGTCCGACTCGGCCAGGACCGACCGTGCCCCTTCCAGCTCCTCGTCGAGACGACGTAGGTCGCGGTACAGCGAGACCGGCTTGTCCAGCCGGCTCTGCTCCTGACCGTATTCACGCAGCAGCTTGGGGTTGGCGAGCGTTGCGGGCGCAGTGAGGAGGCCCTCAAGTTCCGTGTAGCGGGACTGGAGCCGCTCCAGTTGATTAATCATGGGTGCCGTTGGCGGCATGATGAACCTCGCATAGGACGTGAGTGTTTGACCGGGAGCACGTGCCTCGGGCTAGGCCGCTAACCGGGCGCTGGGCTGGCAGCGGCCGGGTGGTACGCCTCATACGTTAGCAGCCGACGCAGCGCCTCAATCGCCACTTCCACCTGGCTGGCGTCCGGCTCGCGGGTGGTCAGGCGCTGGAGCAGCAAGCCCGGGGCCATCAGTGCGCGAATGGCCGCTCGGTGGCGCCGGGTAGCAGCGAACCGCAAGAACTCGTAGCTCACCCCGGCGATTACCGGGACGAGCAGCACCCGCGAAGCCAGTCGCACCGGCAGCGCCGGCCGCCCCAGCAGGCTGAAGATCGCAATGGACAGCACGACGACCACGAGCAGAAAGCTCGTCCCGCAGCGTGGATGGACCGTCCCATGGCGGCTGACCTGCTCGCGTTCGAGCGGCACGCTGGCCTCGAAAGCATTGATCGCTTTGTGCTCGGCGCCGTGGTAGGCAAAGACGCGGCGCACATCGGCCAGCAATCCGATCAGCCCGATGTAGCCCAGCAAGAGGGCAAGCCGCACCAAGCCCTCGATCAGATTGCTGGCCACCGACCAAGGGATCAGCGGATCAACCGTGCGTACCAGGAGCAGCGGCAGCACGAAGAACAAGCCGATGCCCATGGTGAAAGCAAAGGCCATGGCCCCCCACAGCACCCCTTGTGGCATCGCCGCCGACTCTTCCGGCCGGGCATCCGGTTCCTCGGGAGCCGGGTCGTCGGGTGCGGTCGGGACAGGCGCACCGTCGTTCCGGTCCTCGGCTGCGGCCACGTTCGCGGAGAACGCCAGCGCCCGCATGCCGAGCACCAACGTATCCCACAGCAGCACCATGCCGCGGATGAGCGGCAGCCGTGCCCAGCGGCTCCGCTGGCGTGCCGAGCGCAACGGCTCGACGTGGACCACAGTATGCCCGGCCGGATGACGCACAGCGACCGCCATTGCGCGGCGGCTCCGTATCATCACTCCCTCGATGACCGCTTGCCCCCCGTAGTTGGGGATCGAGGGCGCTGCCGTGCTCTCCATCGGTGGCCGTCCTCCCGGCCCAACACGCCCGCGACGCCACGCCTCCGGCGTACTGCTCGCTACGTCAAAAGAAGGTAGGGCGGATCAACCCTACCTTCCCCCATGGTGCGCGTCCGTGTGCTAACCGGCGGTGGCTTCGGCTGTTTCGGCCGTCGCAGCATCGCTGGCCTCGGATCCCTCGGACGTGAGGCCAAAGCGGCGATGGAAGCGCTCGACCTGACCGGCGGAGTCGACGATGCGCTGCTGACCGGTGAAGAAGGGGTGGCAGGTCGAGCACAGCTCTACGCGGATTTCCGGCCGGGTCGAGCCGGTCGTCCATGTGTTACCGCAGGAGCAAATGACCTTCGCGTCGTCATAGTAGCGCGGATGGATGTCCGATTTCACGCTGGTTACCTTTCGTCTCTTTCGTCCGTGCCTGTCCGGCGCTACCCGGCCAGAGGCTGTTCCGCAACGGCAGCACCGGAGCGAGCGCTGTACCACCGTAAGTATATCACCGCTCGTAGCAGTTAGCCGTCAGCTATCAGCGAATAGGTAGCCCCGGGTACTGTCGAAAGCTGTCGGCTGACGGCTGATTGCTAATAGCTAATGGCTGATAGCTACCCCGGTGGGGTCAGCCGGTGCAGATCAACGACGAGCCGCTGTCCCAGGCCGGCGAACGGCACCGATTGGACAACATCGTCCCACCCGGCCTCGCACAGCAGGGCCACGAAGCGGCCGCCGGCCTCGCGCCGTGGCTCGGCCAGCCACAGCCAGCCGCCCGGCGCCAGTAGCCGGGGCACGAGCGTGGCGAGCGGCTCCACGTCGCGCCGCTCGTACAGCACGTCGGCGGCTAGGACCACGTCGTAGGGCGGCTCCAGCCACGCGCCGGGGTCGGGGCCACGCCAGTTGCCCAGTTTGGTGACGAGCGAGACGCCGGCCAGCGCCCGGACATTGTAGGCGGCGAACGCCAAGGCATCCGGCTCGCAATCCACGGCGAGCAGCTCGGCACCGGCGACGAGCGCCGCCGCGGCGGTCAGCCCCAGGCCGCAGCCCAGCTCCAGCACCCGCTGTCCGGCAAGAGCGTCGGTCGTCAGCACGGCCTCGGCGAGCACCTGCCCGGCGGGCCAGAGCTGCGCCCAATAGGGCAATCGGTCGTCGTCGTTCGGCTGGACCGCGTCAATGAGCGAGTCTGGATCGGCCGGTCCCAGCACGGACCATGAGCGCCCGCCGACCTGCACCGCCGTCCGACCCAGCCGGTAGCGGGCGGCGTGCCGATCGGGCGGCGCAGCCGCAGCGTATACTGCGGTCTCAGTAGTGGCCTGCCTACCTTGCTTTTGTTCGGGGAGCGGGCGGCCCCACAGTCCGCGTCGTTTGCGGGCCGCCTGCCGGCTACGCATGGCTCAATCTGTCCCGCTGCCGTGGTACGTATGGGCGTTCAATCACCAGCGTCAATCAGCCTCGAGTCGTCGCGTCTCCAGCGTGTTCACACCGACTTGCTGCGCTGGTATCAGGCGCAAGGCCGCCGCCTGCCCTGGCGGCAGACGCGCGATCCCTACGCCATCCTAGTCGCGGAGATGATGCTCCAGCAAACCCAGGTAGACCGCGTCGTGCCGAAATACGCGGCGTTTCTGGCGGCGTTTCCGACGCTTGCTGCACTGGCCGCGGCCTCACGGGGCGAGGTAATCCGCCAGTGGGCCGGGCTGGGCTACAACCGGCGCGCCGTACACTTGCACCGGATTGCCCAGCAGGTAGTCACCGACCACGACGGCAAGCTCCCGACCGCCCCGGCCGTCCTGCGGACCTTACCGGGTATCGGCCGCTACACCGCCGCAGCCGTTGCCTGCTTCGCGGCGGAAGCGCCGGTGGCAGTGCTGGATACCAACGTCCGCCGCGTGCTGGGACGGGTCTTTCTGGATGCCTGGTTCAGCGACGACGAGCCGACAGAGACACCCCCGGAGCGCACCGGCTGGCTGCTGGCCGAGGCCGCCTTGCCGCAGCGGGCGGCCTATGCTTGGAATCAGGCGCTCATGGACCTCGGCGCGACCGTCTGCACGGCCGCGCGTCCGGCGTGTCGCGTGTGCCCGCTCGCGCAGGTCTGCTCCTATCGCCAGCGGCGTTTGACAACCACCGCGCTAGGCCCGCTCTTCGGTCGTGCGGGCCCCGCAGCCTCAGCACGTCAGGCGGCAGAGGCAGCCGGAGCATACCGAGCCGATGTGAATGACGATGCCGGCAGCGCGCCAAAGTCGGAGCCGTTCGAGGGCAGTCGCCGCTGGTACCGCGGGCGCATCCTGGCCAGCCTCCGCACGCTGCCGCGCGGGAAGACGATGACTCTAGCCCGGCTTGGCCCGCAGCTCCGCGACGACTTTGCGCCCGACCACGTAGAGTGGCTCGCCGACCTCCTCCTGGCGCTGGTCAATGACGGGCTAGTGGAGTGCCACGGCGACTTGCGCGACGCGGATCAAGACGCGCTGACGGCCGTCGAGGTGGCGCTGCCGGCGTAGTAGTAGTCAGTTGCCGGTGGCTAGTGGTCAGTGGTTCGTGCCCCCTTCCTGACCCTCCCCCGGATTGAGCTACCAGGGGAGGGGATATATGGTCCCCCTGCGGAGCAGGGGGACCATAGGGGGGCTTGCCGCTTGCTGGGGAGGGTACCAGCGCCGAAAATGGACCTGTGGTATAGTTGTACGGGAACTATGCCGAGATAGCTCAGTTGGTAGAGCACGTGACTGAAAATCACGGTGTCGGCAGTTCGATTCTGCCTCTCGGCACCAATCTCTCCACGTAAACGCTGGCCTCTGTGTTGTCACGCAGAGGCTGTTTGATTATCCTTGACGGCCGTGTAACTCTCCTCCTCGCTGCGTTGTAGTGCGTCTGGAGGTAAGTTTATGCCGCAGCCGCAGTCAATGCTCCCCTTCAACGCACAGGCATCGCCGTCCAGCCTTCGCAATGGTATGCGTCGGGGTGATGTCGGTCTCCGTTCGTCCGATCAACATGAGACTTCACCTTGCCTGATTATCTGGATTATCTGGAATCGCAGTTGAGAGCTAAGGAGCACATAGAAAATCATGAACCGCAGCGGGCAGAACATTGTTGTCGGGGCTCTCGTCCAGTGGACAGGCGCGAAAACATACGGGGTAGTCGCCGACATTGACAACAGGGTAATCCATGTCCGATGGGATGAAGCAGGTCTCCCACCCCAATTTGCGGTCAGGAACTCCCCGCTATTACGGATTGACATGGGAGGCAAAGTTGTCCAACGGAGATCGACCGGGGAGGTTGCAGCTGTGCAAGGCCCGGTGGACGTGGGGCCACCAACTTGGCAGTGCGTCATCACCAGCTCTGGTAGGCCAGTTAGAGCCAACGTGCCGGAGGCAGACCTGCGCCCCATACCGATCACCGATCCCGTTGACCGATTCGAGGCGAATCACATTGGCTCACTCCGGCAGTATCGTCTCCAAGAGGTCACACGATGGTACCGGGCACAGCATCTTCACAACGATCTCGTATCCCTCGGAAATGCTCGTGTGGATATTAAGCCCCACCAGGTGTCAGTTGTGCATAGAGTTGTGACCAACTACCCTCACCGTTTCCTGTTGTGCGATGAGGTGGGTTTGGGAAAGACGATTGAGGCAGGGATGGCACTTAAGGAGCTCCGGACAAAGGGTGGTGCCCAGCGGGCCCTGGCCATTGTCCCACCTAATCTAGTTCGCCAGTGGCAGTTCGAGATGAAGACGAAGTTCAATGAGATTTTCTCAGTGTTGAACACCAACACTGTCCAGTTCCTGGGGAATCAGGGCCAAGTGGGTAATCCCTTCACCCACTCGGACAGTGTTCTGTGTTCCTCAAGATGGGTTGCCCACCCGAAATGGGCGAAGTTGTGCGCGGATGTCGATTGGGACCTCGTCATAGTAGATGAGGCCCACCACGCCCGGAGCCGCCGTTCCGGAAACCGGATCCAGACAACGCGCCTCTACCGGTTGGTCAGAGATCTGACGACGCCGGAGCATGTCACCCGAAGGGGAATGCTCTTCCTTACCGCAACGCCAATGCAGCTTGATACCCATGAACTCTATTCCCTGGTAGAACTCCTTGACCCCGCACTCTTCCCTTCAGAGAAACACTTCGAACAGCACCTTCAAGCGGTCCCCGGCCTTTCTCGACTTGTCGAGCGCCTCCACATTCACCGATTCCCGTTCCCGGAAGAGGATCCTAATGAAACGGTCGAGCAGGTTTCCGAGTGGCTCGGCTTGGATGTGGATGTAGCACGTCAGCGGCTCTCTGCTGGAGAAGATGAACGGAAGGCACTTGCCAACGAGTTGGCCGATCATCACCTCCTCAGTGAAGTGTTGATTCGGAACCGCAAGGCTGTGGTGGGCGGATTCATGCCTCGTGTAGCCCATCGTTGGGAGGTTGAGTTAACACCTGAAGAACGCGCGGCGTTGCGGGCTGTAGAGGATTACGTCCAGTATGGATTTCAACTCGCCGAGGGTGCTAACAACAGCGCTGTGGGATTCGTTATGGTCATTTTTCAGAAGTTGATGGCATCCAGTATTGCTGCTATTAGGGAGTCGTTAGGCAGGCGCAGGCAGAAAATCCGAACTGCCCTCGTAAGCACGCAGTTGTCTGCGGGTGCCACTCAACTAGAGGAGAGGCTGGATGATGACGACAATGCGGGTGATGTCGTCGAGATCCTCGGCGTCGCGGCTGACATGGTGAACGAGGAGCTATTCTTGCTCGAACAAGCCATCAACGCCCTCGACCGGGTGAACCGCGACTCCAAGTCTTGCGTACTTGTCGAGCGGCTGGCCGAGTTATTCAAAGAGCACCCTGACGAGAAAGTGCTCGTATTCACTCAGTTCCGCGAGACCCAGAGGCACTTGGCAGAACTGCTCACTGCTAGAGGTTGGAGTGTAAATGTCTTCCACGGTCAAATGAAGCCTGGAGACAAGGACGACGCGGTGGAGAGATTTAGAAACGACGTGGGGCCCCAAGTACTCATAAGCACCGAGGCTGGGGGTGAGGGTCGGAACTTCCAATTCTGCCACCTGCTCGTCAACTACGATCTGCCGTGGAATCCTATGCGAGTCGAGCAGCGTATTGGTCGAGTGGATCGTATCGGCCAAGATCATACGGTCAGTATCTTCAACCTCTGGGCCAAAGACACCATAGAGGAGCGTGTGCTCGACGTGCTGGAGAATCGAATCAGATTGTTCGAGGAAACCGTAGGTGGCCTTGATCCTATCCTCGGAGAGGCCGAGAACGACATACGAAAAATCATGCGTATGGCCGATGAAGAACGGAAAAAGGCTCTTGAAAAGTTTGGCAGGCAGTTGGAAGGGCAGGTCCGCCATGCCCGGGATGCAGAAAAGAAGCTTGGTGACTTCATCATGGACACGAAGTCTTATCGGCGAGAACTCGCCGAGCAAATCGCCGGGCAACCGTCACCGATCAATAACGATGACCTCGATAGGTTCATAGGAGAGCTTCTTGCCAGTGTACGTACCTACATCAGGAGAAATGGTGACTTTTATGATCTGACGTTCCACGGTGAAATCCTTGATACCTTAAAGACACATTTCGCCGGTGGACCCAAACGAAAGGCGGTGTTCCGACCTGACCGCCGCCCCGACTCGGATGATGTCGAGTTTATGGCATTCGGCCATCCGATCGTGGATACAATAGTTGCACAAGTACTTGATGAGGGCTACGAGGGAGCGACAGGCACCCGCCGCATTCCTGCTGGCGACGATCTCGCCCCCCAATCTGGATGGATCTTTACCTACCAGTTCACTATCCCTGGCCCGCAATCCACCGAACGCCTCGTGCCGGTCTTCATACGCGACAATGGTGAATTGGATGTGGAGACAGGACACCACATCGTACAACGTGCCTATCGGTTTGACAGAAATGAGCAGGAGATACGCCCTTCCGAGATTCCCGATAACCTCCGCGAGATTGCGCCACAGGCGAGTCGGTTTGCTAATAGCGAAAGGGAATCGCTCCAGCAGCAGGCAGAGACTCAGGCCGCCGAGCGTTTCAACCGGGAAATCGCTCGTCTTGAGGCATGGTTTGACTATCGGGAGCGCGCCGCCAGTGACCGTGTGGAGGCTACCAGTGCTACCTTGAATCGACTCCGCGAGAGCGATGACGAATCGCAGCGCCAAATCTTGCCTGTCTGGGAAGCTAATCTCCGACGGGACAAGGAACTACTCGGCAATCTAACCGAAGAGCGCCGCCGCCGGATTGATGAAGCAGAGAGGTATCGTCACCCTCAAGTCGATTGGGTGCTGAAGGCACTGGGACGCATTGAGGTGGTGGCTCCTGACCAGCGGAACTCAACGGCCTAGGCGCTTCATCACCTGCGCCAGCGCATAGCTCCCTCTCCTCGCCGTAGCGCGCTGACTGCGTTTGCTCACTCTGCCGGTATCGTTGGTGCCGACCGTGCCCAGCGAATAGCCAGGACGATGAAGAACAGGCCCATGGCGATCAGAAACGCGCCGGCCAGACCGATAATAACCCGATAGACCTCGGCGTCGAAAAGCTGCTGTCCGGCGCTCAGAAGCAAGGCTATCGGCACGTACCAGCCGAAGTCGGCCATGATGTGGCCAACGTAAAAGGCGCCCAGCCCCGCAGTCCCGTGGCGGAGCGCCAGCGCCGTGTAGCCGGCGCCGACCGTTACCCACCAGAGCACCCAATAAGGATTGCTCACGCTCACAATAACGCCGGTGAGAATGGGCAAGGCCGCCGCCGAGGCCGTTTGCGCCTCGTCAAGGTGAACGGCACCAATCCACGCGGACCGCGCGAGATCGCCGCCCAACACGAGCAAGGTGATGCCGCCAAGCGCCGCAATCGTCCGCAGGACGGCAGGGTTGCGGATCGCCCGCGCCAGTCCCCGGGCTAGGGCGAGCACCGTGACCAGCTCCAACAGGGCGTGTCCGAGCACCAGCAGCGGCGCCGTCCAGAAGCCGGTGCGGGCGACGTCACCGATCACCGCCGTCAGCAGGGGGCCCGGTGCGACGGCGCCGGACAAGCCGACGAGCAGCGAGGTGGCGAAAAGACCCCAGAGCACTCTCATCGTTCCCTAACCTGCTCCGTAAGGACCGGCCCCCCTATGGTCCCCCCGCTGTG
>JAJDZR010000268.1 GCA_022824545.1 Chloroflexota bacterium | reverse complement strand
TGACCACCGGACTGTAGTATCCGACGGCTTGCAGGTAGCGGCCGTCGCGGGGCGCGCGTGAATCGGCGACCACCACGCGATAGTGGGGTTTTTTCTTCTTTCCCATGCGGGTCAAACGCATACGTACTGGCAAGATGCACTCTCTCCTTAGATTGCCGACCGTTCGCTGTTCGATCAAGCGCAGCCGCCGGCTCCAACGCTGCTCATCGGCAGTGACCTTGCCGGTAAGTCTACCGGCCGGCGTGCCCGGCCAGCAACTACCAGTGGTCGGGCGCGCCGGCGGCGGCGGCGCCTCACCCCCCGGCCCCCTCTCCACCATGTGGAGAGGGGGCGGCTGCCGGCGGTGGGTCAGCCGTCATCCGGGCCGAGCAGGGACATGATCTCGGCCCGCCGGCGAGCATCCTTCAGCCAGGGCTGCTCCAGAGACCATTTCAGCCATTCCGCTGGCGTTTTGCCGAAGCAGTCCACGTCAATGTCCGCGCCGTGCGCCTGTAACAGCCGAACCACATTGAGATGCAGCCAGGTTACGGCCCGACACAACGGCGTGGCGCCTACTTCATCGCGCTCTTGGATGAGCGTCGTGCCGCCGTGGGCCAACAGCACCTCGGCAACGGACAGATCCCCGTGCTCGGCGGCGTAGTGCAGCAGGGTCCATCCGGCATGGCCGCGCGTATGGATCAGGTCGGGGTCGTGTCGGAGCATCGCTGCGAGGCGGTCCGACTGTGCCCGGAAGATGGCCCGGAAGATTTCCCGAATCTGCTGGTCAGGTGGCCGCACATAGGCATCGAAAGCGCCATGTGCGATCAATACCTCCATGATGTTCTTGTGGCGTCGCTGCATGGTGTAGTGCAGCACTTGGCCGTTATCAATCGTGGCGTCGGCGCCATGCGCTAAGAGAAGTTCGACCAACTGCTTGTGGCCGTAGTGGCCGGCATGAAAGAGCGGCACCCAGCCGTGCTCATCTCTGGTGTTCGCTAGTGCCGGCGTGGCGGCCAGCAACGCTTGGGCCGCGGCCAGGTCGCCCCGTGTTGCCGCCTCATGGATGGACTGGGTTTTGGGCATACCCTGCCTCCTTCCGAACGCAATGCCTAGCGAGGGTTCATCTGCTGACCCGGCCGGTTCAGGCTGTGTACTGGCACAGCAGCGCGACCATCTCGGCGTAGCCCTTGCGCGCGGCGACCGTGAGCGGGGTGCGCCGGCGCGTATCGAGGGCGGCGACGTTGGCACCGTGGGCCAGGAGCAGCTTGGCGAGGGCGCGGTCGTTGTCTCGCGCTACCTTGTGCAAGGGGGTTTCGCTGCCCATCCGCACGTTCGGATCGGCGCCCCCGGCGAGGAGAGCGGCAATGGCCGCCGCCCGCTGCTTCGATTTGTGCCGCAGGGTAGCGACGAGCGGCGTTGTGCCGGCCTCGTCCACGGCATTCGGATCCGCACCGTAGGCGAGCAAGACGGCGATCAGATCGAGGTTGCCCGACTGCGCGGCGAAGTGGAGCGCGGCGCGGCCGTCGAGTCCACGGGCGTTCGGGTCGGCGCCATATTCGAGCAGCGCCCGCACCACGGCCGGGCCGCCGCCGGTATCGGCGCGGGAATGCTCCAGGGCCATCGGCCGGCGGCGGAGATCGAAGCCGTGCGCGATGAGCGTGTCGGCGATGGCTTGATCCTTATCGCCCCCCAGCGGTCCGAGCACCAGCGATTCGCGCGCCTCGGCGCCGTGCGCGAGCAGGAGTTGCACGAGATCGAGGCGATTCCGCACTGCGGCGTAGGTGAGCAGCCAGCGGCTATGCCGCGCCACCTCCGCGCCGCGCGTCAGCAGTAGCACGGCCGCGTCGTGCTGGCCACCACTGATGGCGTGGTGCAGTGGCGTTCTGGGTAGGAAGTCATCGGCCGGGTCCTCCGCGTTCACCAGCTCCGGGCTGGCGTCCAGCAGCGCAGTGACGCGCGGTAAGTCGCCGAGGAAGGCGGCGGTGTAGAGGTCTATGATCGCGCCTTGGGCTAGGAGGTAGGCGGCGAGGTCGTCGTACCCACGCCATTTGGCGAGGCAGTAGGGCGTAATCATCACCAGCGTCGAGCCGGCGCGAGCGTAGGGGAAGTGGAACATCTGGTCGCAGCCGGGGGCGTTAGCATCGGCGCCCCGCTCCACCAGCAGCTCGACGACCGGCCGGCGGCCCCGCCGCGTGGCTTCCCATAGCAGCGTGCGGCCGGCGATCGAGCGCAGCGTCACCAGGCCCGGATCGCGCTCAATCAGTGGTCGCAAGCCGTCCCGGTCGCCACGGGCGGCAAGCTCCCAGGCGGTGGCGATCCGCGTCTGCCGCTGCCGCATCGGATTGGTGCCACTAGGGGCTTGTTCCTCTTCGTTCACCATGCGCCGGGCCATCGGAGCCAGCCGGCTCATGATTTCGCTCACGATGTCCGGCCCGATCCCGCATTCGCGCAGCGACGCGCTCATGTGGTGCAGCCAGCGCCCGGCCGACTGTGCCGTGATGGGGAAGGGGTAGTGTCGGCGCTGCAACCCCTGCATGACCAGTCGCGCTTCGTCGTTCTTGTAGCGAGCAGCGCCGCCCAGCCACTCCTCGAAGAAGCGCCGCTGCCGGTCGCGGGCGACGACGTTGTGCCGTTCGGAATGGTTGAACAGCGGTCCCAGCAGCGGGTCGGCTTGGACGCGGTCGTAGAAAGTGTCAATGATCCGGGCCACGACCGCGCGTCCGCCCATACGCGCGAAGAGCGTCGGGTGGGGACGGAGCCGCGCCGGGTCGTCCGCTAGACCGCCGCGATGCAGGTTGTGCCTCGGCGGTTCGCCGGCTCCTGGAGAGGTACTCATTGCTTTGCCACAGAGCGCACAGAGAACACAGAGCGTGACACTATGACCCCCACCCTCGCCCTCCCCCGTTGCGACAGGGGAGGGAACACGCCGTCCCCGCAGCGGCACTCGCAGCACCGTCCCCCTGCCGCAGCAGGGGGACCATAGGGGGGCCGATCCCATCCCCGGCTTGTGGCTAGATGCCGCCGGGCACGTCTACGCCGCTGATACGCAGGTACTCGGGCTGGGGGGACTGGCCGGTGTAGTGCGATTCGGTGGCCATGTAGCTCATCGTGATCGCCCGCCGCGGCAGCGGCGAGCGATTCTCGGCCGTGCCGTGCAACAGCAGGCTGTGGAAGAACAGTCCGCTCCCCGGCTCCATCGGGATTGCGACCACGTCATCGGGTTCGTAGTGCTGGTCGGGAATAATGTAGTCGTCGGTCACGCGGACGTGGGGGAGCGGACCGCGCGTGTGGCTGCCGGGGATGGCGGTCATGCAGCCGTTCTCCAACAGCGAGGGGTCAAACGGCAGCCAGCACGACCAGAGCGCCATCGGCTCGATAGGCCAGTAGGGCGAGTCTTGGTGCATCCCCTTGGCCGAGCCGACTCCGGCCGGCTTCATCAGCACGTCCGCGCGAAACAGCTTTACGTTCGGGCTGGTCAGCTCCTGGATGATCCGCACGATCTCCGGCTGCACCACCAACTCGCCGAACAGATCGTCACCCCGCGCTACGCCGCTGATCTTGCGTACATCTTCACCCGGCGCCGCTTGCAGCGTTCCCCGCGCCACGCGCGGCTCGCGCTGGACGTTCAGTCCGGCCGGGAGCGGCCGCCGTTCATGGGCGTAGTCGTCGAGACGCTGAATGAAACGCTGGCACGCTGCCGGCGAAACCAGCCCCTCGACCACAAAGTAGCCGTCCTCCTCGGCAGCGCGCCGTTGGCTCTCCGTCAGCACCGACTGCGTGGTCTGTACCATGAGCACTCCTCCTTCACTGCCCGGTCCTCGCTGGCGCGCCGCTGTGTGACATCGCTCGTGGGCAACGATGATGGCGGTCGACTCTACAAGGCCCTGCCCTCAACTGATGGTGACCAGTTAGTCGAATGTGATCCGCCCTGCAACACTTTCAACGTGTTTTTCATGCTCTTTGCGCTGTGCCTCTTCCCGCGCGTGAAGCCGTTCCTGTTCGTCTAACCACTCTCTGTATTGGCGGTTGGTTTCTTCAATCGCTAGCTTAAGTGTATCGCGGTGATACCGCTCGACTTCATCAATAGTAGTTCCATCCAAAATCACCGTGGCGCCTCGGATGCTGGCGATTCCCGGCCGATGCATCGTAGTATAGCTGGGAGGACGGTTCCAATTTTGGATGAACAGCGATGCCCATTCCTCAGGTGGTCGGCGAGAAAGTGCGAAAGGAATAGCGTATAGTGCACTCCTATAGGTGCCATCGTTACGCGGTTTCGTAATACCATCTTGAATCACTCTGGTAATTATGATGTCCTCAAATTTCGGATTCAAGCTGCCGCTCGTCGACTCCGATTCTTGAGGGAGTCTTGTGTTGATCGTTGCCATTGGCTTGCCAATAGGTGGCGCAGCCTCACGATTCCCTAACAATGTGCGAACAAGTTCTTCATAATTTCGTTCAGAATAGGGGGAGCCAGTAAGATTTATATAAGACTTCCCACTGATCCAAGATGGTGCAGATTTGCTCCAATTACCGTTTCTTAATACCGGAATGAACTTGCGATCATTTCGCTGAGTCATTACTTCTGCTGTCATAATATCTCCTTCATAGCCCACGCCACCTTCACGCAATTCTGATCGTCTCTTGTAACGAGGTGTGCAGATAATGATGATGAACTGATTTGCCCGAATAGCCTGCTCCATAAAGGCGGGTAACTGATCTCCCGGAGCCGTTGCCCACTTGTCGAGAGTAACGTCGACTCCGTCTGCCCGGAGTCGTCCTGCCAGTTGGCGAACCCACTCCTTGTGGATATCATCATCCCAGGAGTAGGAAATGAATGCCGATCTAGTCATAGGATTATTCTAGCAGATTATATCATAGCGGCATCAATTGGCACCGATCATAGCATACGCGCCGCCGTGCGGCGGCACCATCCCAAGTACGTTAGCAGACGCGCTGACCGCCCTAGTCCGGCCGCTTGACGCCGTGGGTGAGGCGGCCGTCAAAGCTGTAGAAGGGGTCGTCCTTGTCCAACGGCAGCGTCACCGGCCGGTGCTCTTCAGCCGACTTGTAGATGGCCCGTACCACCTCCACGTGATGGCGGGGTACCTCGATGGGGACCACCGGGTCCGATCCGGTGGCGATGCTCTCCAGGAAGAGGCGGCTCTGGTATTCCTCGCTCGCCTGTTCCGGTACGTCGGCCACTTCCGCGCGCAGTGACTCTAGGTCTTGCACCGCGGACGGCATGTCGTTGGAACCGAAAGTGGTCTCTGCCTGCCAGTAGTTGGACCGCGGGACGGACCCACCCAGCTGCCCTTTGTAATACGCCTCCCCTACCAGCAGGGAGGCATCGTGGCCGAGAATCTCGATGCGGCCTTTCGGCGTGTGCGGCTGCTCGTGGTTGAGCAAGGAGGCATGGATACTCCCCGTGGCGCCGTTGGCGAAGCGGACCACTGCTTGGCTCAGGCTCTCGTGCTCGATCCGGCGCAGCATTGGCCCCGCGTAGGCAAAGACTTCGACGATGGGCGATCCGACGACCCAGAGGAAGGGGTCTATGATGTAACGACCGTGGTGGAAGGCGGCGCCACCGCCCTCTCCTTCCCATGTGCCGGCCCAGCGCCGGTAGTAGGTTTGGGGGCGGTACCAGTTCAACTCGACGCGGGCGCTGCCGAGCGTGCCTAGCTTGCCGCTGGCCACCGCCCGACGGGCCAGGACCATGCCGCGCGGGTAGCGTGCGCCGCATTGGGAGTGAAACTGCACGCCGGCCTTGCGAACGGCAGCCACCATCGCGTCGGCCTCCGCCACGCTACGGGCCATCGGCCCCTGGGTGAAGATGTGCCGCCCGGCATCGGCCGCCGCTATCGTCGGCTCGCCGCGCACCGACGGGGCGGTGAGCAGCACCATCGCCTGGACAGCCTCGTCTTGGAGCAGCTCCTCGTGGTGGTGGTACTTCCTGATCGGCGTCGCGGCGGCAGCCGCGGCCGCCTCTGCCCGGCGCTGTTGTGTCTCTCGCGTCGCGGCATCGCGGGCCTCGGCGGCTGCGACACGGGCGGTGTGCGCTTCCGCAGCGTAGGCGTCGGTAAGAACTTGGCGCCGGTGCTCGGCCAGCTCATCTACCAGATCGGCCACCGCGACCACCTGGGCGATGTCCACTAGCCCGGCATAGATGCTGGTGTACAGGCTCGAGATACCGCCGCAGCCTACTAGCCCCACCCTGATGCGGTCATCAGCCATATCGTTCCTCCTGGCACGCTGCCGGCAGCGCCTCTCCCAGCTACCTGTAGTATACTGATGTATGCCTTACGTAATGCGTAACTCCCGATATTGCCGGCGATGATCGTCAGCTATCGTGACAAGCGAACCGGGGATTTTGCAGCCGGAAAACGGGTGCGGGCCTTCTCAGGTATCGAGCGTGCCGCTCGGCTGAAGCTCGACCGTCTGGAGGCGGCCAACTCGATCAAAGACTTGGCCGCATTGCCAGGCAATCGTTTTGAGGCGATGAGGGGAAACCGCAGGGGCCAATACAGCATCCGTATCAATGACCAGTGGCGAATCTGCTTCGAGTGGCCGCGGGGGTATCCGGGGCCTACGGAAGTGGAGATTGTTGACTATCACTAGGAGGCGCCTTATGGCCGCACCTGCGATCCATCCAGGGGAGCACCTGGCTGAAGAGTTGCAAGAACTCGACATGAGTGCTGCCGCCCTGGCACGGCAGCTTCAAGTTCCCACCAACCGCATCACCGCAATCCTCAATGGGCAGCGTGCAATCACCGGCGACACGGCCCTACGGCTGGCGCATTTCTTCGGCACCAGCCCGGAGTTTTGGCTGAATCTGCAAACGCTCTACGATTTACGGCTGGCCGAGCAGAAAGCCGGCGAAGGCATCAGGGCACTGCCCACGCTCAAGAGTTACGAGGCCGTGCGGACGTGAGGCGGATACCCGGCTGCCCCTGGGGTGTATGCAGGAGGGCGCGGGTAGCGCCGGAGTGTCTCATAGTCACGCCCGGAAAGGGACAGACAGACCATGACCGTGCGAATCGGGATGCTCGGTAGCGGGTTCGTAGCCGACTTCTATATGCAGGGGCTGCGGGATGTGCCCAGTCAAGAGGTCGTTGTCAACCACTCTCGCTCTGCCCAGCGTGCCCACGACTTTGCCTGCCGCTGGCGCATCCCGGCGCACACGACGCGCATCGCCGATGTGTTGCAACGCACCGACGTTGACCTGGTCGTGATTGGGTTGCCCAATCATCTGCATCGCGACGTCGTTATCGCGGCAGCGGATGCCGGCAAGGCCATGGTCATTACGAAGCCGCTGGGACGCTCGGCCGCGGAGGCCCGCGAGATGCTGGCGGCGGTGCGTCGAGCCGGCGTCTGGCACGGCTATGCCGAGACGGAGGTCTTTTGTCCATCCGTGATGCACGCGCGGCAGATGATCGTTGACGGTGCCATCGGCGACGTCCTGACCATGCGGCTGCGGGAGGCGCACAGTGGATCGCACTCCCCCTATAACTGGCGCCGGGAGACGGCCGGAGGCGGCGTGTTGCTGACCATGGGCAGTCACACGGTCGAGGCGGCGCGGTATCTGATAGGTAAAGAGGTTCCGGTCGTAGAAGTGATGGCCTGGGGTGAGCGGCTCTTGCATCGCGAGAAGATGGATGCGGAGGATACCGCGGTGGCGCTGCTCCGGTTCGAGGGCGGACAGCTCGCCTACACGGATGTCGCTTTCAGTGCCCGGGGTGGGTTGGACCTACGCAACGAGGTCTACGGTACCAAGGGCGCGATCTTTACCGACGTGACGCGCGGCACACCCGTGCGGGCCTTCACGCTAGAGCGCGCCGGCTATGTGCTGGAGAAGGCGGAAGCAGACGCCGGGTGGGTGTTTCCGGTCCCGGACGAGGCGCGCGTCTACGGCTACCACGAAGAGCTGCGTCATTTCGTGGAGTGCCTCACCCTCGGCAAACCGGCGCGCGAAGACTTCGCCGATGGCTACGCCGTGAACGTCATCATTGACGCAGCCTATCGCTCGATGGAGAGCAAGCGCTGGGAGCCCGTATCGTACTGAGGTTGCTGATGGACGCTGCAGACGAGTGTCTTGGTAGGGGACCTAGCTCTTCGCCTCCGCGGCGGCTTTGAGCGCCATGATGTAGCCCATCTCCCAGGCAAACCCGATCCGCCCGTCGTCGTCGCCGGCGATCCCGACCGCGTGATCGGGGTCCACCGAGCCTTGGTAGTTGTGCGTGTGGAGCAGGCGCATCAGCTCCAGCATGTCAACGTCGCCTTGGTCGAGAAAGTCTTCCTGGTAGTAGCCGCCCGGCACAGTGCCGCGCGGGTTGCGGAAGTGGCAGCTGAAGATCTTCTCGCGTTCCAGGAAGTAGTCAATGGCGCCGAGCGTATCGCCACCCATCTCGTGTAGGGTGCCAAAGCAGAGCAGCAACCCACTGCGCGGGCTGGGCACCAGCTCGGTGAGCCGCTTCAGCCCCTCGAAGTTGTTGAGGATCTGCTCCACGCCGCGATAGTGCCGTTCCGGTGGGTCGTCGGGATGAGCGCCTACGTTCACGCCCGCTTCCTCGGCGACGGGGATGACGCGCTCGTAGAAATACTGCACGCGCTCCCACATCTCGTCGGCGCTGATCTGCCCGTAGGGAGCGACGACCTCCGCTGGCGAGTTTACCGCGTCATCGGCTGCGCGTGCTCTGCTGTGGGTCAAGAGCACGGCGCCGCCGCGCCCGACGGGCCGGCGGTAACGACCGGGACCGGAGCCGTTGTCCAGGTCGCCAGGTCCGGGACCGGGTACGCCGGAGTAATTGCCCCAGGAGGTACCCAGACTGCGCCAGACCGTGAGGTTGTAGAACACGGTGGGAATACCGACCGCGCCAGCAGCCCGCACCGTGGTGCAGATGCGTTCTATCGCTGCGTCGCGGTCCGGCCGATCCTGGAGAATGGGCGCGGTATCCGTGGCATCGGTGCGGAGGTTCAGGATTTCCAGCTCGTAGGTTGCGACCGTCCGTTTGGCGGCGGCCAACTCATCCACGGTCGCATAGCCGCGCTCCCGGTAGCCGGGCAAGATTCCGGCATCGAGGAAGATTCCGTCGCTGCCGAGCTGCTTGATGTACCGCAGGCGCTCTTCCGACAGGTTCTGGCCGCTCATTCCCAGTTTCATGGTGCTGCCCTCCTCTAGGGAAAAGATACGCGCCGGCCCCCGGTGAGGCCGGCGCGTTTATCCCACGACGTGTGTCGCCATCGAGTCATGGGAACATGGTCCTGCTGGCGATCAGGAGACCTCGCGGGGCTTGTCCATGATGGCCTGAATCTGGTTCGAGATGTTCTCGAAGAAGCCCGTGTCGTAGGCGACCTCTTGGCGCAGTGCCCGGAGGAGTGCCGGGTTGATGACCTGCTCGATGGCCGAGGCCATGAAGTTGGAAGCAAAGGAGAACGGCTCGTCCAAGGCCATGGAGCGAGCGACGGCCTCCATCACCCCATCCGGCATCCCGGGCGCTGCCAGGAAGCGTGGGTCGGCGTAGGCATCCTTGCGCGGCCCCATGTGGGAGGTATTGCGCGCGCCTGGCGGGGCGGTGCCCATCACCACGGCGCTTTCCTTGTTGGCGAAGAACTTCAGCAGCTCCCAAGCCTCGTCCTTCACCTTGGAGACGCCGGCGATCCCGGTTGGGGAGTTGAAGAAGGCGCCGCCACGTCGGCCACCCGGCCCCTTGGGCTGGAGCACCAGTCCCCAGCGCGCGCCGGCCGGGTTCATCGCGCTCGCCACGGCGAGACGGTCGCCGGGGTTGTAGCCCACGGCGAAGGCCGACTGGCCCTGCTCCATCATGGCGCGTGGATGCAGCGGCTGATTGTCAACCAGGTCTATTGCCAGGACCTGGTCCTTCAGGCGGCGGTCGAACCACCAAGTAATAGCCTCTTGGGACTCTTTCATGCCGATGAGCGTCTTGGTGCCGTCATCGTTGTAGAGGTCCCCGCCGAACGCACGCAGGACCGCCATGAGGGCCAAGTCGCCGCCGAACTTCCGGCCACCACCCCAGTTCACGACCTCGGACCCTTGGCGGACGGTGAACTTCTCGGCCGTCTCCCGCATCTGGTCGTAGGTCCAGTCATCGGTCGGCAGCGGGATGGCCTTCTCTTCGAACTTGCCGATGTTGTAGAACAGTCCACAGCGGGCCATGAACGCCATGTAGGGGAAGCCCCAGTACTTGCCGTCCACGATCTTGAGCGAGTGCAGCACCTGCGGGAAGAACACGCTCATATCGTATTGATCCCGCGAGATGTAGGAATCGAGCTGCGTCAGCACGCCCTTTGCAGCCCAGAAGGCGTACATCGCGGCGTCGTCGGCCTCGAAGACGTGAATATCGGCTGGGGTATCGGCCGCAAAGACCACCGCCAGCTTCGAGTGATAGTCGGGGGTTGGCTCGAAAATGGGGGCGATGGAGGGGTTTTCCTGCTCGAACACCGGCAGCCGCTTCTCCATCGTGTAGTTGGCCCAGCCGTCGGGGAAGGAAATCCTGACCGCCTTGGAGGAAGCTCCGGTGGCGCCCTGCGCACCCTGCGCGCCTTGGGCACCGGTCTCCCCCTTTGCTCCGGCCGGCCCCGCCGGCCCCGCCGGTCCGGCCTGGGGCTGGCCGACGTAGCGCACGGTCGGTTCGCCGCAGGCGGTTGCCAATAGGCCGCCCACCAGGACAGCGGCCCCACCCAAGTACCTTCGGCGTATTACTCTCGCCATCGCGCGCCCTCCTTGTGCTCACGCTCCCCGACGTAGGGGAGGCTCTAGCCCACTCCTCCGCACGATGCTGCTGCATCTTTGTGGGTCTTTGAATGCCATATTACTCACATCTGATCTATTTGTCTAGGCAATGGACAGCAGTGGTCGCAGCGTATACGGTGGAGTCCGTTCCGGAGAGTCGTGTTGTACGCGGAGAGCGGTTTCCGGCTGGGAGATGGCAGGCAAGATGAGCACACCGTACTGCGAGAAGGCTGACGTGTTCCTCCCCGGGAAGGGCGAGTCGTTGCTGCCGGCGCCCGACTATCACTGGGAGCGTGCGGAGGGCATGGTGGGGATGTTCTTCTTCAGCACCCGTGACCCCAACACGATACTCATCTCCCCGGCCAACGCGACGCGCGAGCAAAAGCGACGGTTGGCACAGGCGCGGATCGTCGTGGACCATACGAATCAGCAGTTCCACGACCTCGACGGCTTTGGGGTGCATATCCCCGGCCTGCTCGTCACTGCCCAAGGCACCGCGATTGCGGTATGCCAGCGACGCCATGACTCGACGAGCGATGGACGAGCGATGGTCGCACGGCCAAAGACATCTTGCTCTCGCGGAGCGAGGACGGCGGCCGGACTTGGTCCCGGCAGGAGGCGCTCTACGCGGACCCGGCGAGCCATTGCTGCCCCAGCGCCCTCGTCGAGGACCGCAGCACCGGGGCGCTATTCCTGGCGTTCTGGAAGGTACCGGCGCAGATAGTGGATATTCTCGACTACTTCCGCATCTCCGGCGAGCGATGCGCCGAGTTCTGGCTGCTCAAGAGCACGGACGAGGGCCGCACGTGGTCGGCGCCGGCGCACATCCGGCCGGCGCCGAATGCGGATGGTTGGGTGGGCTGGTCGAGCAACGGCGTCCACGGCATCCAACTGACTCGAGGGACACATGTGGGCCGGCTGGTGATCCCGGCCTTCCTCTATAAGGAGGGCGAGCCGGGACAGGTGCCCGGTATACGTGGGGGGCTGCTCTACAGCGATGACCACGGGGAGAGCTGGTGTACAGGTGCTGTCTTGCCCGACGGGTCCGATGAGGCCAGCCTCGTGGAGACGATCACCGGCGACATTTACATCAGCTATCGCAGGAACACCAGGCGCACCGGCTACCGGCACTACGCCCGCAGCACCGACGGTGGCGAGAGCGTTACCGAGCTGGGACAGCATGAAGACCTCCCCGGTCCGGGTGTGGACGCCGGCTTGGTGCGCTACACCGGCCCTCCTGACGGACAACCGCCCACCCTGCTCTATTCCCATCCGCCGAGCCGTCCCCGGGCCACGGACACGCCAGCCCCGCGCATGGGTGGATCGGACCTGACCGTCTACCTGAGCCGCGACGAGGGGCGGACGTGGCCGGTCTCGCGGCTGGTCGAGCCGGGGCCGGCCCGGTACTCCGACCTGGCTGTGACCGATGACGGGACGATTCTCTGCCTCTATAGCAATGGCCGGCGCCGAGACCTCGAAAAGATCAGCGTGGTGCGCTTCAACTTGGCCTGGCTGCTGGACGATCAACCATGACGCGCTACTAATGGGGTCAGGCCGGAGAACAGTCCCCCGCTGGCTCCCCGCTTTGCATGGGGACAGTCTATTCCCTCCCCTGGAGTTCGCTCCGGGGGAGGGCGAGGGTGGGGGCCAGGCCGACGGCGCTAGGCCGCTTGCTCAAGGCAGCGCCGGAGGTAGTGAGCCGTCTCCTGGAGCGTTTGGTCGCGCGGCTCGGCGACACTGCACTCCAGGGCGCCGTAGCCATCGTAGCCCATGGCCCGGAGCGCCCGAAAGCCGCTGACGAAATCGGTGTGCCCGCGTCCGGGGACCTGGCGGTTGCTGTCGGCGAGGTGGATATGGCGCACGTGCTGCGCGGCCGCCGCGAGACTGGCGGCGATGTCGGCTTCCTCGACGTTCATGTGGAAGAAGTCGGCCATCAGCTTCAGGCCGGGGCTGTCCACCTCATCGCAGATCGCGGCGGCCTCGGCCAAGTCCTGGGGAAAGTTGGATTCGTAGCGGATCAGCGGCTCGATCAGGATGCACACGCCCAGATCGGCCGCCTCCCGCGCCAGGGGGCGCATGATCGTCACCAGCAGATCGCGTTGGAGTTGCTCGGTGGTCGCGTAGGGTTCGAGACTGAGCACCCGCGGGTCGCGGTTGAACAGCGGCACCATGATACAGCCGATAGCCCCGACCGCGGCGGTCAGGCGGAGCGCCGCGCGTAGCTCTCGGACCGAGGCGTCGCGGTTGGCCTGGTCGCGGTGGATGAACTGGTTGGTCTGGCCGCCGCAGATCGTGCTCGCTTGGACCGGACTATCGGCCAAGGCCGCCTTGATCTCATCCTCACGGGCGAGTAGGCGGCCGTCGCCGCCGGTCAGCTCTACTCCCTCGTAGCCCCACGCCGCGAGGTTGGCCAAGCGGTCGGCGAACGTGTCGCCGGGGACTAAGTGCTCCTGACAGGACAGCTTCATCGGTGGCTCCTCTCTGGCTATGAAAATGACGGCCCCCACCCTAACCCTCCCCCGTTGCGACAGGGGAGGGAACATCTCGTCCCCCTGCGGAGCGGGGGGGCCAGAGGGGGGCAGCCCTCGGCCGCAGTCCAGGGGACGCACGCTCCGCTCGCGGCATGGCCTCACGAGTGTACCGCCGCGACGGCAGGTCTTGGCAAGAGGCGCCGGCAGCCGGCGGCACAATCTCGTCGAGTGTTGATAATGATACGATCATATATCTTGACAGATAGTAGATAAGGTGTTATGCTCTCTACTGTCACCACGATGACGGGTGGCAACCATACACCACGAGGCGGCGGGACACAGCAGTCCCGCTAAGGAGGAAAGAGCAATGGCGACGATAGTGCGGTATGACCCGTATGTAGTGGCGCGCCCCTTCGGTGGGCTGGCCGACCGGCTGTTCCGCGACGGTAGCTTCATGTCCCGTCCGTGGCACGGTCGGGCAGCGCCGGGTGGCTATCCGGCTGCCAGTCTCTACGAGACGGCCGAGGGCTACGAGCTACAGGTGCCGCTACCGGGCGTGCCGGCCGATGACCTGGAGGTCTCGATCCACGACGACGTGGTGACGATCAAGGGCCAGCGCACGGTGACTGTGCCGGAGCAGGCCACGCGGTTGTGGTGGGGTGTGCAGTCCGGCGATTTCCACTTTGCCTGGCGGCTGCCGGGCGAGGTGGACGCCGATGAGGTGCAGGCGCACTTGGCAGACGGTGTGCTACGCCTCACCCTGCCCAAGACGCAGCATCAGCGCCCACGCCGTATCGCAGTCGCGGCGTAGGGTGTCGGTCCTCACCCTCAAGCCCCCTCTCCACCATGCGTGGAGAGGGGGCGTTTGCTGGGGCCGGTGAGCGCAGCGGCTCGTTAGCCCGCGGCGATCTGCTGGGCCGCGGCGAGCACGTCGTCGTAGTCCGGCTCGGCGACCACCTCGGGCAGGTAGTTGGTGTAGCGGATCACGTTGTCCCCGTCCAGGATAAGGACGGTTCGGCTGAGGAGGCGCAGGTCCGCCATGGTCACGCCGTAGTCAATGCCGAACTGGGGGTTGCGATACGCCGAAAGGAGCGTATGGTTGCTCACGCCCTCGGCCTCTGCCCAGCGCTTGAGCGCAAAGGGCAGGTCAATGCTGACCGTAATGACATCAATGTCGTCCAGCTTGGCTGCTTCCTGGTCAAAGCGGACCGTCTCGGCGTGGCAGACGCCGGTGTCTATGGAAGGGACGAGGCTCAGAATTCGCACCTTCGACCCGGTATCGTCCAGGCTGACCTCACCCATGTCCGTGTTCACCAAGAGAAAGTCCGGCGCTTGATCGCCGACCTGCAACTCGCACCCCAAGAGCGTGATGGGTACACCGCCTCGCGTCACTGCGCCAACTCGTTCTGCTACGGCCATTAGTATTCCTCCTATGGTCCGTTAGTCCGTCTTCGCACGTAAGGTATAGCATAACTGAGCCGGCACGGTGGTATCGGAGCGCCCGCGTAGCGATGCCCGCCCCGGCCGCTGCCGGCCTAGTGGACGACAGGTAGTAGCTCCCACGCTTCATTCGCCAAGCCCAGCAGGAAACGCCGCCACTCGCCTTCACGATCCATGATCTCCTGAATGGGCCGGCCATGCCGCTGCTCCTCCAGGGCATGGCGATGCTCACGGAGCGCGGCGCTCATCGTACCTCCGGCAAAGGCCAGGAGGTAACGTAGCGCCGACGCCGCTGTGTAGCCGAACCGCACCACTTGTGGCTCACCCCGCCAGCCGGCCTCGCGCAATCCGGCGAGGTAGCCAGCGAACACCAATGCGTCAAGCTCCTGTGCCGCGGCCATCTCCACCATGTCACGCCAGAGTCCCGACGACACGAGTCCGACGATCTCCGCCCCAAGCGGCGCAATGCCCACACACTCCCAGTCAACTGCTACTGTCTGCTCCTGCCCGTCTGCTCCTCGCCGGGCGAACAGGTTGGACGGGTTCGCATCCAGATGGCACAAGGTCTGCGGCAGCTGATCAAGGGCGTCAAGCAGCGGGTCCATGTCTCGCCAGAGACGCAAGACGCCATCGGCAACGGCCGGCGGGAACGCGCGACGCACCAGCGGGTGCTCCCGAACGCCGGGAAGTTTGGCTGCGGAGGTGGCACGTCGCGTGACCCAGGCCCGCAGAAATCCGCGACTGAGCCACGACTCGGTGGGGAGCGGGCGGTCAGTCAGGTACGCGCCGTTAAACCGACCGAGGTGGCGAGCGGCCAGCCGATAGCGGGATAAGGGCCAGGGCTGGCCCACATGATCCGTAAGCTCTTCCAGCCAAATCCAATCGTGTCCGGCCTGCTCCTCAACGGCAAAGCAGCGCGGGGCAGCCATCCCTCCAGGCAGGTCGGCGAGTAGCCCCGACCGGTAGGCCCGAGCCTCGCGTGTGCCAAACTCAGACCGCTGCGACACGATCTTGAGAATGATGGCCCAGGGTATCCCTTCCCTGGAGATAGGGCCGGCCCCCGGATCGTGTGCCTTGCCAGCCCAGCGATACATGAAGTTTTCGCTATAGCTACGGATAGGATGATATTCCCAGTCGGTGCCCTCGACAGTTTTGCTGTCGAGGGCCTTCCGGGCAAGGGGATTCAGGGTCTCCCGGTCAATTGCTTGCAGCTCCGTCTCTATATCCACCGTGCTCCTCACCACAATCCCGGTAGCTTCCGGTACCGCTTCCTTGTTACCAAGGTAGGCACTAGGATGTGGCGCGGCAACTGACTGTCAGTCAGGCTGGGCACGGTGCCGACGACTCATACCATCATTCGAGGGAATGATGAAAAGGGGCACGGCGAGATAGAAGCTACGGGCGCTTCTTCAGCACGAGCACCCAATCGTCGTTGATCCGCTCTTTGCGGGGCACCTTGATGAAGTGGCGGATCACTTCCGAGCAGAAATACGTCTCTAGCTCGAAGCCGACATCTTCCGCGATTTCGGCCAGAAACTGGTGCGTCGGCACGAGGCGCTGGCGGATGATGTTGTTGCCGACGACGACAACGTAGCGTCCGCCCGGCCGCAGCACGCGCCGCACCTGCTCGAGGTTGCGGCGCATATCCTCGAAATACTTGTAGATGATGAACGAGCGCCTCCGATCCACCTCGTAAATGTCGGCGAGCAGCGTATCGAGGTCCACAATACCGGTCTGCCGGAGGTCGGCGTACTCCTTGGCGCGGACCACCTCGGTGCCGATGTGATGGCGCTTGAGATTCGCCATCGGGCCATCCGGCCACAACTCCAGCCAGCTCATCTCCAGTTGGTGGGTACGCGGATAGTCCACCGCGTTGATGTACGGTGGCGAGGTGACGGCCAACTCGACGGATTCGTCGGGGCGCGACAATGCTCGCGCATCGTCGTTCACGATCTCGACCGGGACATCGCGCGGACAGACGGCCTCGAACTCGGCCATGCGGGCGATGCTTTGCTCGGCGGCCTTGCGGAACAACTCCAGCGCCATGCCGGGGATAATGCGCTTGTTCAGCCTGGCGCGCACCACGGTCCGGGTGCAGTTGTTATCGGCGTTGGAGACGGCACGGACAATGGACGACATCGCCACGAGGAAGAAGTCCCGATATTGTTTCCGGTCGGCCCGGCGGAGACGGAACTGCTTCCAGAAGGGAATGGCGAGGATGGCGCCGCGGATTAACCCCAGCTCCTGCGAGATGTCCGGTTGAAACCACAGCGTATCGCGCCGCGGAAAGTCGGGCAGCGCCAACTGCACCGGAGGCGTGCGTTCCCAGATAGCGGCGACGAGCCACTCCCAGATTTTGGCTAGGGTTTGCGCCGACAGCGGCGTGGTCTTGACGCCGGCCAAGAGACGGGCAAAGGGGTCTACGTCCGCGCCAATCGAGGGGTGCCGGGTCAGCAACGCCTCGATATTGACGGTCCCGGAGCCGCACATCGGGTCAATGACCGGACCTTCGCGGGCGTACCGGCGGACGGCCCACCGCGGTAGCTCGGGGAAGAACTTGGCCGGGTACTTGTGGAGACCGTGCGTAAGGTACGACTGGTGGCGACTGATGATGAGCAGGCGCGAGCCGGTCTCGATCTCCCTATCCGGGGCCAGGTCGCCCTCGACGACGCGGCGCGTGCCGTTGGCTTGAAGACGAATTGGCACGGGTAAAAGCGGCGCCGCAAGTGGCGCCGCGGCGGCACGTTGAGACTGCTGCGGCAATGTCCACACGGTATTCATGGCGGGGAATGTACAAGCTGTGCCGCCCGGCTGCAAACTGGGGCGATACTGGCCGGCAGAGCGCTTGCGGTGCGGTGCGCCAACGGGCATTATAGCCGTCAGCCGTCAGCCGTCAGCCGTCAGCTTTCGGCTTTGGTGCTCCGGGTTATTGAGATGTTTGCGCCGGAAACACTCATCGAGGACGTTCCGCTCGCCGTGGTGGACGTGGAGACGACGGGGCTGAACCCGCGGGCCGGTGACCGCGTGTGTGAGATCGCCGGCCTGCGCGTTGATCCGGGGGAAGCGCCGCGCCTGTGGGTATCGCTGGTCAACCCCGGACGGCCCATCGGTGCGGGCGCTCAAGCCGTGAATGGTATCGCGGACGATGCCGTTGCCGATGCCCCGCCCTTCCATGCGCTGATCGCGGAGGTAAACACTGCCCTCGACGGGGCGGTGCTGGTGGCGCACAACGTGCCGTTCGACGTGGGCTTCTTGCGGGCGGAGTACCGCCGCGCCGGGAGGCGGTTCCCGACGATGCAGGCCCTCGATACGCTGGAATTGGCGCGCCGCTGCTTCCGGTTTCGGCGCAATGGGCTGGGTGATGTGGCCAGGCAGTTGGGCGTATCGGCGCCGGGCCTCCACCGGGCGGCAGGCGACGTGTGGGCCACCTACCGCGTGCTGCAACGCATGATTGATGAGCTACGCGAGTTTGGCTACCAGACGCTCGGAGACTTCCTGGCCGCACGCCGCGTCCCGCCGCCGGACCGCGCCATGGGCGCGAGCGGCCTGCCCGAACCACTCGCAACCGCCGTGCGCGACAGGAGTCCCGTCACTATGCGCTACGCTGGGCCACGCGGGACCAGCGAGCGGGTCATCAGTCCGCTCTACGTGGAAGGGCTGTACCTCGTGGCCTACTGCCACCTGCGCGACGACGAGCGCACCTTTCGTCTCGACCGCATCGTGGCGACCTGGTGGCCGAATCGGAGCTAACGAGCTATTAGCCGTCAGCTATTAGCCTGGATTCTCGCTTGCGCGGGAATGACGATTTTGCAAAGGTCCCATATCTCATATGAGGAGGAACCATGACCAGCCAGAGTGCGCTCATCGGTCAGCCGGTAGAGGAGTTGGATACGCCGGCCCTGTTGGTTGACCTGGACATTATGGAAGCGAACATCAGCCGCATGGCGAGCTTTATGGGACGGCATGGCGTGAATTGGCGGCCGCATACCAAGGGCGTCAAGGTGCCGGCCATCGCCAAGCAGGAGCTGGCGGCCGGGGCATTCGGCGTGACCTGCGCCAAGCTGGGCGACGCAGAGGCAATGGCCGCCGCCGGCGTGGACAATATCCTGATCGCCAATCAGGTGGTGGGAACGCGCAAGATCGAGCGCCTGGTCGCGCTCGTGCAACGCGGCACGACGGTCCTGGTGGCGGTAGAAAGTCCGGGCAATGCGCTGGCGCTCAGTGCCGCCGCCGCGGCTGAGGGGGTGAGCATCAACGTCCTCGTTGAGGTGAACGTCGGTATGGACCGCTGCGGTCTCTCGCCTCACGAGCCGGCGGTGGACTTTGCCCGTCGGCTGCACGAGCTACCGGGCCTCACGTTGCGCGGGGTGATGGCTTGGGAGGGCCATACCGGACGGATTGAGGACCCGGAGGAGAAAAAACGCGGGATTGAGTACGCGGTCGGCCTGCTCGTTGAGACGGCCGAACAGTGTCGCGCGGCGGGACTGCCGTGCGAGATCGTGAGCTGCGGTGGCACACTCACCTACCACCACACGGCGACGCTCTCCGGGGTCACCGAGGTGCAGGCCGGCGGGGGCATCTTCTGCGACATGCAGTACCGGAGCCGCGGCGTGGATCACCCTATCGCACTCAGTATGCTGGCAACGGTGGTCAGCCGGCCCACTCCGCAGCGCATCATTATGGATAGCGGCTTCAAAGCCTTTGGGCAGCCGGTGGTGGACCCACATCCTCGTGACATCGAGAACGTCACGAGTCTCAGCCTATCGGCGGAGCACGGCAAGATCGAGCTGGATACGCCGAACGACTCCGTGCAGGTGGGGGACAAGGTCGTGATCTACGCCGGCTATGGGGACATGACCGTCTTCCTTCACGACGAGATGTACGGCATCCGCAACGGCCTGGTCGAGACAGTGTGGCCGGTGTTCCCGCGCAGCAACTTCCGGTAGGGGGACGGGGCTGGCCCCCACCCTGACCCTTGTATCTTAGGGAGTGGTAGTCATGGTGGCTACCCCGGCGTGCCAGACCGCCTGGCCCTCGGTCCACCAAGACCGTGGGGGAGCACGGGTCGGCACGCGCGACGGTGCCCCAGACCCCGGACAGTTGCCAGGGCCGCTGCTGCTGGGCAAGCCCGCATTGTACAAGGTTGGGGCCGTGGGTAGCCGTGGGTAGCCGCAGCAGCACTCCCGAGGAGGGACGGATGGCGCCACCAACGGAAGCGGAATATGTCGGCATTGATGTCGCCCAAGCCACGCTGGATATTGCCGTCTGCCGGGCGGCTGCTCCGGCCACGCCGGCGGCGAGTTGGACCGTGCCCAATGACCCGGCCGGGATCGCCACGCTGCGCCGCCAGCTCCAGCGTCGCGCCCCGGCCCTGATCGTGCTGGAAGCGACCGGCGGGCTGGAGCGGCTGGTGACCAGCACCCTCGGCACCGCCGGGCTGCCCGTGGCGGTGGTCAATCCGCGCCAGGTCCGCGACTTCGCCAAGGCCACCGGGCGGCTCGCCAAGACCGATGCGCTCGATGCTCAGGTGTTGGCGCACTTCGCCGCCACCGTGCAGCCCCCCGTGCGCCCGCTCCCCGATAGCCAGACCGCGGAATTGGCCGCGTTGTTGACCCGGCGGCGCCAGGTGGTCCAGCAGTTGACGGCCGAGCGGCACCGGTTGCGACGCACGGCCCTGCGGCGGGTGCGGCGGCGCATCGAGGCCCACGTGCGCTGGCTGCAACGGGAGTTGGCCCGGGTGGACGGCAACCTGGACCAGGCCCTCCAGGCCAGCCCGCTGTGGCGGGCGCGGGAAGACTTGCTGCGCCAGGTGCCCGGGGTCGGGAAGGTGCTGACACGCACGCTACTGGCGGAGCTACCGGAACTGGGCACGTTGTCGCGCCAGCAGGTGGCGACCTTAGTCGGGGTGGCCCCGCTGAACCGGGACAGTGGCACCTGGCGGGGGCGGCGCGGCACCTGGGGTGGCCGGCGGGCGGTGCGGGCGGTGCTGTACATGGCAACGCTGACGGCCACGCGCTACGCGGGGCCGATCCAGACCTTCTACCGGCGGCTCTGCGCGGCGGGCAAGGCGAAGAAAGTGGCGCTGGTGGCATGCATGCGGAAGCTGCTGACGATCCTGAATGCGAT
>JAJDZR010000020.1 GCA_022824545.1 Chloroflexota bacterium | reverse complement strand
TGGAGTTCTGGCTGCCGGGCCGCGCCGGTGACGAGGCGCCGCTGGAGTCGTTCCACGTCGAGTTTGTCGCCCGGACGCCCGCCGTCACGGCGGTACGGACGCAACTGGTGGCCAAGCGTGACGTGATGCCCAAGCTCACCGCGGCCATCGTGGCCGGTACGGCGCCCGACGTGGTCCGCCTCAAGGAGTATCAAGTCACCGACCTCGCGGCGGTGGGCAACCTGCTACCGCTCGAAGACCGTGTCAGCCAGGACTCGGCCGTCAATCTGCGCGATTTCACGCCGCAATCGGTCCGTGGGTCGCACGTTCGCGGGCAGCTTGTTGGCTTGCCCGACAGTCATCAGGTCGTCGTGATGTTCTGGAACAAGAACTTGCTTGCGCGTGCCGGCCTCGATCCGGAGGCGCCACCGGCGACATGGGACGCCTTGCGTGACGCGGCGCATAGGGTGCGTACCCAAGTTGAGGTCAGAACGGTGCTGCTCCCCTGGGGCTTTCAGTTCTACGAGATGTCCACGCGCGAGCAAGCCTACGCCTGGTTCATCGAGTGGGTCTGGCGCGCCGGCGGCGACGTGTGGAACGCGGACCGCACGCGCGTCACGCTCGACCAACCGGAGGCCCTGGCTGCACTCGAATTCCAAGTAGCTCTCCTGCATGAGGACCGGACGGCCGTGAAGCCGGGTACGCCGGTGTCCCAGCTCATCAACAATGCCCATCAGGGTCGGGTCGGGATGTGGATGACGACGGCGCCAGAAGCGTTGGCGTATCCCCGCCGCGCCCCCGATCTCGATTTCGGCTTTGGGCACCTACCCTGGCGGCGGCGGGCAGCAGCGATGCTCCACCACAATAGCCTGGCGGTACTGCACGGCACGCAGCATCCCGACCAGGCATATCAACTGGTCAGCTATCGCAGCCGGGCCGATACCCAACTGCGCTGGTCGGTGGAGGGCACGTGGATTCCCGTGCGCCCGGCCCTCTGGCAGCAGCCACCGTTGCGCGACGACCCCCACTGGCGCACCATTGGCGATCTCGTGCGCCACCAGGGCAATCGGCCCAAGCCGACCGTTCCGGAGTGGGAAGCGGTGACCAGTAGGATCACCCCGCATCTGCTGACTGCGTGGCAGGGCGAGGTGACTCCGACCGAAGCCCTGCAGGCGGCGACGCGTGAGACCAACGCCTGGCTCGAAACACGGTCAGGGGGCTAGGAGGCACTGTCCCTGATGGACTAAGGGCAGCCGGAAGTGAGCTACACGCGCCGCTGCCGCCGCTCTTGGAGCGCCTGCGTGGTCGCGGTCCAGACCGTTTCCAACTCCGGCAGCGATTCGAGCAGCACGGCCTGTCCCGTTTCCCAGTGGTGGATGAGCAGCGCGTCCGCGTCGTAGCGGGTGACCGCGAGGCCGCCGGGCAGATGGCGCGTGCCGCGCGGGGACCAAGGCGCGGCCGCCCGTACCTCGTCGTAGCTGCCCATCTTCATCCTGCGAGCACCTCGCGCAGCGTCTCCAGGGTGATGTTGCCCCCCGTGAGCACAACGGCGACCTTCTTGCCCTTGATCGCCGGCCCCAGTTGCAACGCCCCGGCGAGCGCGGCTGCGCCGGCGCCCTCGGCCAGGTTGTGGGTATGTTCGAGCAGCAGGACGATGGCCTGCTTGATCGCCTCTTCGCTGACCAGCACCATGTCGTCGGCGACCGCCGCGACAAGCTGCATTGCTCGTGGCGTAGGCAGCGGCTGGGTGAGGCCTTCGGCAAAGGTATCGTTATAGGGTGGTGGTACCGGCTTGCCGCCGGCCCGCCAGGATAGATAGACCCCTGGCGCCCGTTCGGCCGCTGCGCCGACGACGCGGACGTGCGAATTGAGGCTCTTGGCGCCCAGCCCGGCGCCGCCGAGCAGCGCCCCGCCGCCGGTGGGCAGCACGATGATCTCGATGTCGGGCTGCTCTTCGACGATCTCCGCGCCGATGGTACCGGTGCCGGCTTGGAGCCAGAAATCCTCGCCATCGTCTATGTAGGCCCGGCCGCTGTCCATGGCGGCTTCACGCGCAGCGAGCGCCGCGCTGACCAGGTCCGGGCCATGGAAAACTACGTGGCCACCAAGCTGCTCGATCAGGCGGCACTTGTCGGGGTTAGCGCCCTCCGGCACGTACACGGTGACGGAAACGCCGAGTTGCCGTCCGGCATAAGCCACGCCCAGCCCGTGATTGCCGGTGGATGAGGCGACCACGCCACGCAGCGCCGCGCCGGTGTCCTGCGGCGCCGCCTCCAGCGCCTTGGTCACGGCCACGAGGGCGCCCCGCGCCTTGAAGGAGCCGACCGGGCTGTGGTTCTCGTGCTTGACGTAGACCTCCGCATCGAGCAAGGCACTGAGACCCGGGTAATGGTAGAGCGGTGGCCGCGGTAGCGTCTTCGCCAGCACGCGCCGGGCCTCCTCCACGTGCTGCACCGTCAAGGGGATGGCCCCCTGAGCCAAGATTCCCGATTCTCGCTCGCTCATTGTTGACGTTTCCTGGTCATCCTCGCCCTAGTCACTCCCGCGCAAGGAGACCGTTGTATAACCGTCATTCCCACACTACCGGCGACCGTAGCGACCCGGCGGACGACGCCGAGGACCGGTAACACGGCGCCACCAGTCCCGCACGCCGTCTTGCCACGAGCGGCCCGGCATCTCGATGACCTGGCCCCGCCAATACTGCTGGGAGGAAGAGACGGTAGGCCCGCCGCCGCGAGCGCGGATGGACCAGATAAGGCCGATGACGAACCCGGCGATAGCGATAATCGTGCAGAGCTGCGCCAACCCCGGACTGAAGATGCCCAATAGCCACCCGAACAACATCAGGAGCACGCTGCCGCCCATCAGCTTGTGCGGCGTCAGCGACCCGCCCTGAAACTGCGCGGTGAAATTGCGCCACGCGCCACCGGCCACTGGCCGCTGGCCGTATGAGCGACGGCGGCGCTCCTGCCGGGGCTGCCCGTTCTCCGGCAGGAAGTCGTCCATCCCGTCCAGGATGTCGCGGATATCGTCCTCATAGCTCTTCGGCATCGTCTCCGCCGGGCCGGTGCCCGGACCTCCCTCACGTGCAAGCATACCGCCAGGAGCCTCCGCTGCGCTAGTGTGTGCGCGGAAATCCCTGTTCCCCCGCTACGCGGTGGGACCATAGGGGGGCGCCACCCGCTCAGAGGCCCAGCCGCTCGCGGAGGTAGCGCCGGCTGACCGCTGCGGCTTCCCCTGGCGGCAGTGACGACCGATCCTGCTCGTAGACCAGCCACGGCAGATCGAGCGGCCGGAGCACTTCCCAGATGCCGGGAAAGTCCACCTCGCCGCGCCCAAGCTCGACGAACTCCGCATCATCGCGGCTCAAGACGCCGGTCGGCCGTGGCTCGGCGCCGAGATACTGCAAGTCCTTGAGATGCACGTAGCCGATCCGGCCCTGGTATCGCTCCAGGAAGCTCACCGGGTCGCGGCCGCCGTGCCGTACCCAGAACACGTCAATGCACGCCTTCACCAGCGCCGGGTCCGTCAACTCGTACAGCCGCTCCAATCCCGTGATGCCGTTGTATTCCTGGAACTCCCAGGAGTGGTTGTGGTAGCAGAAGGTCAATCCGGCAGCGTTGCACCGCTCTCCGGCCCGGTTGAACGTCTCGGCCGCCGTCTCGTAGGCCCGAATACCATCGCGCTCGTGATCGCCGACGCCCGATACCATGACGAACGAGCCGCCGACCGCCTGGGCATACGCAATCGAGTCGTCGAGGCGGTCAATGTCATTGAAACCCGTCGAGAGGCTGCACTGCACGAATCCGTGGTCGCGCAAGATGCGCCCGGCCGCCGCGCCGTCGCCATCGGCGAGCCTCCCGCCCTCGACCCCGGCGAACCCCGCTGCCTGAACCTCCTCCAGCACACCGACCAGGTCTTCGTCCTGCCGCCCGCGAAACACGATCAGGTGACACGCCACTTGGGGAGTAGCCATTCGTCCTGCTCCTTCACGCCCGCTAGATGTTCTGCGAAATCATACCCTGATGGCTCGCCGGCGGCGATGGGTCTGCTCTCTCGCGCTCAACCACGGACCGGTGTGGCGGCGGAGGGCACGATCCGCACGCGGTATACGCGCGCCGCGCCGATGTCGGCCATCCACTCGAAGTGCTCGTCGTGTACGCGGTCGAGATATAGCCGGCCGGATATACGCATCCCGCGCGGTCCCAGGATGAGCCAGGGCGCCCGAAACCGCTGCGCGACCGCGAGGAGCGCCTCCACGCTGTTGCTCGGCACCATCACGGCCGGCCGCCGGGCGATCACCGCGAACGCCGGTGGATCAATGAACAGCGCCGGCTCGCCCGGCGGCGCGTGCTCGTCCAGCCATCCGGCGGCCGCCTCTGCAATCGGCACCTCCCACCCCCGCACCAGGACGAATTGCCAGGCCAGGTAGCCAGCCACCCCGATCTGGAACACCACCGCCGCCGCCAGAAAGATCGCGCGGGCCTCGGCCAAGTCCCACCGCCGCCACGCACCAACCCACCCGACGGCCGTGTCGAGGCCGCGGATCAGCGCCGCATACAGCACCGGCACGGCCGGGGTCAGCCCGTGGAAGAAGCTGCCGCGCGGGCTGGTCGTCGGGAAAACGAGCGACATGCCGAGATAGAGGACGCCGACGTAGAGCAGCGCCGGTCGCGCCGCCGGCTCCCGCCACAGCCGGCGCACGCCGAGGGCCGCCAGCGGTGCCAGCGCAAACAGGGCGATCTGAAACAGGGGCACCAAGTTGCCGATCAGCCCGGCGAGGCGGCCGGTGAGCACCAGGCTCCAGCCGTCGGCCACCAGCGCCGCCGGGCTGACCTCGATACCGTAGGCGAAGATGTCGTCAAAGCTGCGGAGGAACATCGTCTGCCCCCCCGCCATCGGCAGCGGGCTACCCCAAGTGAACCAGTTCCGCACGTACCAGGGCAGGGCGCCCAGCAGATAGCCAGCCGCGGCCAGGCTGCCCCAGAGCGCCGCGGAGCGCCATTGCCCCCGGCCCGCACGCCAGAACCGTTGTAGGGGCACGGCATGCCGTGCCCCAACCTCAGTAAGAGAGCTATTCTCCCTTCCCTTTAGGGAGGGGGTTAGGGGGTAGGTCCACCTCCCCCAGCCGACCGCGGCAGCCGTACCGACGACAATAGTCGCCAGCACCAGGCCATCGGGACGCACCAGCTGCGACCAGCCGGCGAGCACACCCGCGCCGCCGACCGCGGCGATCAGCCGAGCGCGGCTCGCCGGCTCCACCCGGAGCGCCCAGCCGAGGAGCAGAAAGCAGCCGATTCCGAGCACGCCATACGGGGTGAAGGTGTCGGTCGTCACCCAATACGGATAGTAGGCGGCGCTACACAACATCAGCGCCGCGACGCCGTGACCACCGCGTCGCGTGCCCAGCAGCAGCCGACCGTACAGGTAGGCGATGGGTACGATGGCTGCCGAGAGCAGCACCATCGGTATCTGGGCGCTCCGAAAGCCGGGACCAAACAGCCAGCCACCGACCGCCGCAACCAGCGACGTACCCGGCGGCCAGTAGGCATTGCTCGGACGTGGCAAGTCGGTGCGCGGATCGAGGAAGTTCCAGATCGCATCCGTGACCAAGCCGCGCCCGGCCACGAGGTTCTCGGCGACATGGTAGTAGTAGGAGGCATCCATGTAGCCGGGCTGCGTGACCACCGCCAGCGTAGCCGCGCGCACCAGCAGCGCCACGGCCAGCCACCCTACCAACTCCCGCCACGGCCACCTCGCCACCACCATCAGCCGCAAGACGACTTTCATCGTGCTATCCACCCGCGCATACCATGGATACAAGCTCTACTGCGCGATTTCTCCTCGCGGTCTGTAGGTGTACTTAGGAGAGGAAGCATGATACCGGCTGTTCACGAGCTACTGCGAAGCGCCAGCCGGCGTGTCCCGAGCCAGGCGGCGGTCACGAGCAGCGGCCAGACGACGCGCGATTGGTTGGGATAGGCCAGCGCCAGCGGCGCCGTGACTACCGAGAGTAGCAGGACAACCACGATAACCGGCCAGAAGGGCCGTTGCGCCGACGCCAAGCGTTGCCGGATCGTGAATAGCGCCTCGGCCAGCGGGACGAGCAGCAGCACCGAGTTCCACTCGTAGAGCGGAGGGATTGCCAGCGACGTGGCGATGATGACCGGGGCGACGAGGCCGGCCACCTCCGGCAACGCGCCGCCGGATCGCTGCCGTACCAATCGCAGCGCAAGCCACCCCACCGCTGCGACCACCCCCGCTTGTAGGAGCAGCGTCACGAGCCAGGCCCAGTCGGTAGCCGGCGCGAGCCGCAGCAACAGCCCGACCGTGCTCACCGGCGCTGCTACCCGTGCATAGGTCGCTGTCTCCTGTCCCCACGCCATCACCCAATCGGGTGCGGCGGCAAACCCGGCGGCCAGCAACAGCGCGACGCCACCCAGACACCCCAGCCACAAGCGCCGCCAGCCCGGCCGTCCCCAGGCGGCGACCAGCAGCAGCGGCAGGACCAGGACTACCAGTTGGGGTTTGACTATCGCTGCCGCCAGACACAGGCCGGCCAGCAACGGTCGCTGCCGCAGCAACAATGAGCGCACCGCTACCAGCAGGAACAGCACCAGCACGGCAAACTGCCCGAATATCAGGTTGGCAAGCGCCGGCGGCCAGAGCACCGCCACCAGCACCAGCCAGCGGAAGTGCCGTGCGGTGGGGTTGGAGAGGCCGGGGGGGAGGGCCGAGGACAAGCCAGGAAACCAGGTCAGCAGCCGACAGGCGGCCAGGAGCGACGCCTGCCCGATCAGCAGCCAGAGCGTTGTGGCTACCGGCAGCGGCAATACGGCCAAGGGCGCAATCAACAGTGCAACATACGGCGGGTAGGTAAAACCGAACGCAAAGTCGTCCAGCTCGCTCGCCGGGCCGTCGCGCCGCGGGGGGCGGCCGTGCATCGCCGCGAAGACGCCGGCTTTCACCGCCGGGTCGTAGAGGCTACGCTGCTCCAGCAGCCACACGCGCGTCCCGTACCAGCGAGGGAACAGGTCGGTCTGGGCGCCGAGCCGGTGGCCAAGCTGCCAAGTGCCCCAGACATCCAGCGCCAGCGCCGCGGCCAAGAGCAGCGCCGCCACCAGCCGCTCGACGACAACGCGCTGCCGAAACACCTCAGCTACCCGACCGTCCAACCGAGCCGGCCGTCGCCAGGGACGGCACCTCCTCGTCGGGAGGCTGTGTACCTGGCCGCCGGAGGGGCGTGGGCGTGCGCCGTCTACCGCGGCGCAGCCACAGGCCGACGGCGACGACCACGACCGGCACGACGATCCCCCAGATCACCGACACGTGGCTTGGCTCGATGTAACTGGGGAAGAGTGACACTAGCTCGATACCCCACTGCTCCGACAAGTGCTCCAGCAGCACGCTCGTTCCGTCCCAGAGGTTGTAGCGGAGGGAAGGCGTGAGCAGCAGTTGGTAGACAATCCAGTATCCCGCCGCCGTCAGGACGCAGAACACACCCCACACCCCGGCACTGTTCCAGCGGGCCAGCGGCACGGCGATTAACGCTGCCAGGAGCGGCGAGATGAAGACCAGCATCCGCGCCGGCGGACTCCAGGCGCCAAACCAGTAGCTGAAGCTCGCCAGGAACCCGTAGTAGGTCACGATGACGAGTAGCAGCACCCAAGCGTGCGGGACCCGTAGCCAGCGCAGCTGTGCCAAGCCCCACAGCGCCAGCACGTAGACCGGCGCGTAGATCAGCAAGCCATACTGTTGGTCGAGCAGCAGGCCGGCGGCCCCGATAGCGATGTTGGCTACTGAGACTGACCCGAACTCGTCTACGGCCGGTATGCCTCCGAACAGCCGGTCGTAGAAGACGAGCAGTCCCACCAGCGACGCGCCGGCCGGCAGGGCGAGCAACGGCCATTGCCAGCGCCGGCGCCATCCGCCGGCCACGAGCCATGCTCCGGCCACCAGCGCGGCCGTCGGACCGTAGCGCAGGTGCAACCACGGTAGCAGTGCCACGCAGCCGCCGATGAGTAACGCTCGCCACCAGCACGGCCGGCGATTGAGTATGGCCCGCACCGCGAGGACGAGCAGCAGGGCGCCGGGCACTTCGGGATAGATTTGATCGGCGTAGAGGAGTAGTGGCGTCGAGAACAGGGCCGCGGCCCACGCTGCGAGCGAGGGCCAGAGCGCCCCCGTAAGGTCGCGGGCCAGTAGGAACACCTGCACGCCGAGCAGCCCGGTCAACGCCATCATCAAGACGTGTATGCCAAAGGGGTCGCCGTTGCGGAAGAACGGCAGCACCAGGAGCGGCAAGCCCAGCGGATGCTTCGAGTACACGGCGCCGCCCCGGCCGTAGATTGCGTGCATCTCGTGTAGATCGCGGGGGTCGCCGAGATGGTGCGGGTAGAAGGGGAGATAGTGCTTCTCGCGGTAGTTGTTGAGCACGTCGAGGTCGCCGTCGCGCCGGAGTGACGTGGCAATGACCAGATAGTGCGGCTCGTCGCCGGTGATGTAGTAGATGGGCTGGGACTCGCTCGTGTGGGTGGCTCGGAAGTAGGCAAACGCGCCGAGCGACACGGCCAGCCATAGCCCGGCACACAGAGCCACCAGTCCCAGCCCGGATGGCCGCCCGCTGTCCGCCGTCTCCATATTTGCTCAGTCGCAAGGGTACCACCGCCGCACAGGTGAGGGCGGACTCCCCCTCTCTATCGCTCCGCGATGGAGAGGGGGCCGGGGGGTGAGGCTAGACACCACCGCTTGACAATGTGATATCAGAGTGATACCATACCGATATAGGATTCTAGCGCACTGTGGAGGTACCGCAAGCATGAACGAGACACGTCGCGACGGAATCCCCGGCCTGGGCCTCTTGGTCGTCTGGCTCCTGCTGTTCCTCGCCGACATTGCCGGGTTCGTCTGGTCATTCTTCGGTATTGAGACGCTGTGGCCGCTGACGATCTTCACCATCATCGTCGCCATCGTGCTCTTCATCATGCTCCCTGGGTTTTTCAAGGTTGCCCCCAACGAGGGCAAGGTCTTTCAGCTTTTTGGCGCCTACCGCGGCACGGCCCGCCAACCCGGCTTGCGCTGGACCAATCCCTTCTACACCAAAGAGGGCATCTCACTGCGCGTGCGGAACTTCGAGACCGGCCGGGTCAAGGTCAACGACCGGCGGGGTAACCCGATTGAGATTGCGGCCGTTGTCGTATGGCGGGTAGTGGATAGCGCCGAGGCGACCTTCCAGGTGGACGACTACGAGAACTACGTCCACGTGCAGAGCGAAGCGGCCGTCCGCAACCTGGCAACCGGCTACTCCTACGACGCCCATGAGGCGGAAGAAATCAGCCTGACCACCCACACCGCCGAAATCTCCGAGCAGCTCAAAACCGAGATTCAAGACCGACTGGCGCAGGCCGGCGTCGAGGTCCAGGAGGCGCGGGTCAGCCACCTCGCCTATGCCCCGGAGATCGCTGCCGCCATGCTGCGCCGCCAGCAAGCCAGCGCCGTGATCGCGGCCCGCCAGAAGATCGTCGAAGGGGCCGTGGGGATGGTCGAGAACGCGCTCGCCATGCTGTCCGAGCGCGAGGTCATCGAGCTGGACGAGGAGCGCAAGGCCGCGATGGTGAGCAACCTGCTCGTCGTCCTGACCAGCGAGCACTCCACCCAGCCCGTCGTCAACACCGGCACGCTCTACCAGTAGCGAGCAGCGGGAGGGCACCGAGCGCCGGGCCACCGTCCCGGTAGCCGCGGTGGCCGCTCGCCAGGCGCGGTGGTGTTCGCAGCGCAGGTACTCCCTATGCCCCAGAGGAAAGCCTTCCCGCTCCGCATTGATGCCGAGCTGTACGCGGCGCTGCGGAACTGGGCCGATGACGAATTCCGCAGCATGAACGGCCAGATCGAATACCTGCTCCGCGACGCGCTGCGGCAGGCCGGACGCCTGAAGCCGGAGCACCGGCCGCCGAGTGACGGCAATATCCAGGAGGCAGCGGATGAAAGAAAAACTCCGCGACAAGACCAGAGATAAACTGGTGCATGCCCTGAATGCCTTGGGCATAGGCGCCGCGATGGCGGAGCGCGGACGACCCGAGGAGAACATCTGGAAGTCGTGGGGCAAACGTTCCCTGGGCGTCATAGACATACCGCAGGGGCCGATCAGATGCATCAACGTCGTCAGGCAGGACGGGTCACAATATAGTCCGCCACAATGGTGGCTTGTGCTCTGTATACCGGACGAGCGGCCGTTCTCGAAGCGCCGCATGGTCAAGATCAAGACCGTCCGCAAGAAGTCGTTTCCGGTGTTCGGGAAGGTGGTTGATGTCGCTTGGGAGGGAGACGACTACGGTACTGGGCTAGTCAGGACCCTCTCCAACGACTACACCGTGAAGCGCTGGGTCAAGAAGATCGGCAACCTGGAAGTGCGTCGGGACGCCGAGGAATTTCAGGGATGGACCTTGCAGGTGGATAAGCGCCTCACCCCGACAAGACAAGACTGGGACACTATCAGGAAGATCGCTGACCACCTGCTTTCGTCTCGCTGAAGCGCACTCCTCAGGAGCGGCGACACTCCGGCCTGCTCGGCTCGTTTTCCAGAGCGGTGAAGGCGATGGCAGCTACCGTTGAGCAGCAGGAGCGGCCGGCAGCAGCTACCGGCGTGGCCTCCGTGTCCCCGTATCTCGGTCCAAACCGCATCCATTGCGGCGATGCGCGGCTGCTCCTGCCGCGCGTCCGGCCGGAGAGTGTCGCCCTCAGTTTCTGGTCGCCGCCGTACTTTGTCGGCAAGCCCTATGAAGCTGACTTGACCTACGAGGAGTGGTGCGCGCTGCTGGAGACGACGGTGCGCCTGCATTTCCCGCTCATCGTGCCCGGCGGCTTTCTCGTTATCAACATCGCCGACATCCTCTGCTTCCCCGATCCGACGATGCCCCGCATCCAAGCGGATACCGTGAGCCAGAAGCGTCTCAAGGTGACTCGTGCAGACGTGCTCGCCGCGAAGAAGGCCAATCCACATTACAACCGGTACCAGTTGGCCGAATTGCTAGGCGTCAGTGAGCAGACCGTCCAGCGGCGGCTGGAGCACAACAATGTGCGCGGGGGCAAGTACGCGACCCAAACCCGGGTCCGCTTAGTCGGCGGTCTGATTGAGCAGTGGGGGACGCGGGCCGGCTTCTACCTCTACGACCGCCGGGTGTGGGCCAAGGACCCGGCCTGGGAGAACAGCCGGTGGCACAGTAGCTCCTATCGCTCGGTAGACGAGTTCGAGTACCTCTACGTCTTCTGGAAGCCCGGCATCACGACCGTAGACCGCCAACGGCTCTCGCCGGATGAGTGGCAGGCTTGGGGATCGCGCGGCGTCTGGCACATTCCGTCGGTGCGCGCCAACGACGACCACCCGGCCAAGTTCCCTCTTGAGCTGGCGCGCCGGGTGGTGCGCCTCTTCTCCGCGCCGGGCGAGGTGGTGCTCGACTGCTTTGTCGGCAGTGGCACTACACCGGTCGCAGCAATCCGCGAGGGCCGGCAGTACCTCGGCATAGACCTGCTACCGGAGTACGTAGCGCTGGCCGAGCGCAACTGCCACCGCGCCGCAGCGCATCACCGTCATTGCGGCGCAAGCCGCAATCCATGTCCCCCTGCCGCAGCGGGGGGACCATAGGGGGGTCATCCCCCGGCCACTGGACTCCGGCGAAAGCCGGAGTGACTATGGGAGGGGCCGCCACCATTTTCATGCTACTTGGGATTAGGGAACCAGCCCCAGCCGCTTGCGCCAGCGGGCGGCGATGCTGTGGAAGTGGACCGTCGGCCAACTGAGGCCACCGCCCGTCCGGGCGCGGCGAAGCTGTGCCAGCAGTCCGTCCGGGTCGTGGGCCGGTGGCTCGTCCAGGAGCACGTAGGCGGTGCCCACCTCGTGTGGCGCGTGGGCATCGCTGCCGGCGGTGAGCGCCAATCCGTGCTGCTCGGCAAACGCGGCGGCCCGCCGGTTGTCGCCAGCGAACGTCACTCGCGCGTTGACCACCTCCATCGCGTCCACCAGGTGCGCCACGCGATGGAGCGCCGGCTCCCGCAAGCGCGAGCCGCGCAGCCGGTCGAGCGGATGGGGCACGGTGACGATGCCCCCCTGGTCGCGGATACGCGCGATGGTCTCCTCGGGCGTGAGGCCACGCGGGATTTCCCGCTCCAGGAACAGACCGATGATCTCCCCCTCGGTGGTCTTGATCTCCTCGCCCGCGACGATCAACTCCGGGTAGCGGTCGCGCAGCTCCAGCGCCGTGCGGAGGACGTTGTGGTCGGTGATGGCGAGCAGGTCTAGGCCGCGCCGGCAGGCAACGGCGACGATCTCATCGGGGTTGGCGAGACTGTCGGACGAATCCCAGGTGTGGCTGTGCAGGTCGGCGCGATAGACTCGCTGCGGAGGATTGGCGGCGCTCATACCGGCCCTCCCGGAAGATGATGTGGTCGGCTGAGGTGCTTCCCCTCTCCCCCTGGGAGAGGGCCAGGGGGAGGGCCGCCGGGCGGCACGGCCAGCAAGTATTGCCGCGCGGTGAGGAAAAAGGCCAGCGCGCCGAGCAGGACGCCAAACCAGAGCGTGCAGAATCGTATGAGCACGGTCGCGGCGCCGGCGGCGCTGGCCGCCAAGGTGCCGCGTAGCAGCACCAGGATGCTCCCTTCCGCAGCGCCCATGCCGCCCGGCAGCATGGACCCGGCGCCGATGATCGTTGCCGAGGCCAGGATGAAGGTGGCTTGCAGCAGTGTCGTCCAGCCCGGATCGGCGCCGACGCCGAGCAAGATCAGATAGAAGGCCAGACATTCACCGCCCCAGGAGACGATGCCCAGCCCGACGGCCAACGCCAGTGGACGCGGGCGCAGGAGGGTATAGGCGCTGCGGTACAGCGTGTGGAGGTGATGCACGCGGCCTTGCAGCGGCCCGATGGTTTCGAGGCGCTCGAAGACCGCTTCCGCCAACCGCCGGTACTGCAAGACGACCACGACCGCACTGCCCACCAGCAGCACGACGACCACGGCCGGCCACCCGGCCGGGTACGCGAGCAGTCCGATGGCGGCCAGGAACACCATCGCCAGCCCGTCACTGAGCCGCTCGGCAAAGACGATAGGCGCCGAACGGGTCAGCGGCGTGCCGACCGCGCCCCGGAGCAGGAGCGATTTGACCAACTCGCCAACCTTGCCCGGCGTGAGCAGCATCATGAAGCCGCTGAGGAAGATCGCTAGGCTCAACCCCGGCCGCACCCGTATCTCCAGGAGGCGGAGATAGTAGTGCCATTTGATGAACCGTAGCCCGTAGTTGAGCGCCGTGAGCGCGAGCACCGGCAGCAGCCACGGCCAGGGAAACGCCGCCAGCGACCGTCCCAGCGCCGGTGCGTCGGCGTAGAGCGTGAGGCCGGCCAGTACGAGGATGGCAAAGACCATCCCGAGCGCCAGCCGGCGCCACAGTGTGCTGCCTAGTAGTCCGGGCGACGGCGCGGCGGTCCGGTCAGCAGGCGGCGGGCGCTCGACCACTCCTCTTATCCTCGCGGTATGCTACATTCAGCAGCCGGTCGCAGTGAGTCTACTAGGTGGCTATTGCCCGGTCTGTACCGTCACTCCCCCTCTCCACATAGTGGAGAGGGGGCCGGGGTGAGGACCAGGAACCGTCGCCTACGCCAGGACGTAAGTGACGAGATGGTGGGTGTGCCGCACGAGCCGCCATACCTCCGGGATCAGCTCACGTGGTGGCAGGGAACGGCCGGGCAGCACGTGGGCAAAAAGGCGAAACTCGCTATGGCGCACCGGCGGCCGTCCTGCCTGCGCGAGGGCCGCGGCGATGCTGCGGCTCTCCGTATAGGGGATGAAGGTATCGCTCTGGTCGTGCATCAGGAGCACCGGCGCCTGCACCGCGTCGAGCACCGCCAGCGGCGAGATCGCGCGGAGCCGGCGCTCGATGTCCTCCGGCCAGTGCCCGACCAACTGCTCCGCCTCGCCCGGCCCCATCATCAGACGGCAGAAGAACGCTGCCTCAGCAGTGGCGAGTGGTGGGCAGGCGGCCACTTGCCACGGCTCGCCCGGCGGCGGCAGGACCGCCGTGAGCGCCGCGCGGTCGGCCTCGTTCGTCACCCAATCGAGCATCATCAACTGGAGCACCTTGCGGGTCACGCCGTCCGGCACCCACGGCTCGCCGGTGGCCGGCACGCGCTGGGTCGAGGCGGCGGCGAGCAGCTCGCCAGCGTCCGCGTAGGCGCCGAACGCATGGACGTAGGCCAAGCGGTCCCGGATGCGGGGATCGGCGGCAGCGAGCAAGGCCAGCGATCCGCCGACCGAGAACCCGGCAAAGCCAATCCGCTCGTCGTCAACCGCCGGTAGCTGGGCCAGGTACTCGAACGCCACCACGAGACTGTCGGCCTCCAGCGCATCAAAGCGCCAGTCGAGCAGGTTTGGCGTTTCCGGCACCAGCACGACGGCGCCGCCCCGCGCTAGTCCGTCGGCCAGCCGGACGAGCGGGCCGTAATCTCGCGGCGTATCAATGCCGACGAAGAGCACGACGGCCGGCCGCGGCGACCGCGTGAGTGCGCGCCAGTCGAGCGGGCCACCCCGCGGCACATACAGATCGGCCGTTGCCACCCGTTGACCGTCGGCGTAGGGTAGCTCGACCGTGGTGCGTTCCGGCGCACGCGCTACCCACGTCAGCGGCCGCGGCCCGGCCTGGACCAGATCGGGGAGCAGCAGGAATGTCAGCCAGACGGCCCGCAGCGCCACGAGGGCCACGCCCAACAGCAGCAGGGCGATCAGCCCCAGCAGCCAGCGACGCCGTGATCCGGCGATCTTCCGTAACGACATACTCGTAAAGGCATCCGGGCCAGACGCGGCATTGCCAGACCGGCAGCCGACACGTTAAGATAGGGGCAGCGTGCGCCGCGCAGTAGCGGGATTTGCTACCGGGTGGGCTAAGTAGGCTCTCCCTGCCGGCGCCGCCTCGACCCGTTCAAGGGTACCTACACGGCACCATTTTCAGGGATTCTTTCGAGCCGGCGCGTGACCAGCAGCCACTTGCCGGGGCGGGGAATGCCCTGAGTAAACCGTCGAGTCTTAGCACTTGGCCGCCGCGGCCGGCGGTTGCTTTCTCTTGGGCCGCCTCGCTCCCGTTGGCCGGCATACCGGTGGCAGTGCAGGGGATTCTCCGGTCTGGATGAGCGGCAGGGAGGGATGAATGCCGGACCGCATCTATGATCTGCTGCGCGGTGAGCTTCAAGCAGAGCGTCCGGTCGCAGTAGCGACGGTTGTCCGGGCGCCGCCATCCGACGATGGACCGCAACCCGGCGCCCGGTTCCTGATCCGTGGCGACGGGACCACGCACGGTACCCTGCACAGTGCAGTTCTCGAGAGCGCCGTCTGCCAAGACGCGCTCACCCTCATTGGCGAAGAGCGGAGCGAGTTGCGGACCTACACCATCAGCGGCGCGGAGCAAGGCCCAACCCCGATTGTCGAGGCCGACGAGCGGCCGAATGGCGCGGGTGTGCCGGCCTACGTCGCAGCCACCATGGCCGCGGGCGAGACCCACGTGTTCATAGACGCCCACCCGGCACCGCCGACGCTCGTCATTTTCGGCGCTGTGCATACCGCCATCCCGCTGGCGAAGTTCGCCCGCGCGGCCGGTTTTCGGGTACGGGTAGTGGATGCCCGCGCCCAGCTCTGTACCAAGGAGCGCTTCCCCGATGCCGAACAGCTACTCGTCGCGTGGCCCGACGAGGTAGCCGGGGACCTCGAAATCAACGCCTCGACCTACATCGCCATCTTGACACACGACGACAAGTTCGACGAGCCGGCGTTGGCGGCGGCGCTGAACAGCCCCGCTCGCTACATCGGCGCTATCGGCAGCCGGCGCACGCATAGTAAGCGCGTCGCTCGCTTGCAGGCGGACGGTATCTCCGCCGAGCAGGTGGCCCGCGTCCGCGGCCCCATCGGCCTCGACTTGGGCAGCCAAACGGCCGAGGAGGTAGCGTTGAGCGTCTTGGCGGAGATGATCGCGGTGCGCCGCGGCGGCAGCGCCGTGCCGATGAGCGAGGCGCGCCGGTGAGTCGACCGCCTGCGCGTGACACGTTGATACTGAGCAAACGGGGGGATTAGGCAAGGTGAAAGTCCACGCACGGTACACGTTTGCGGCGGAGCGGCAGAAGCTCTGGGACCTCCTGCTCGACATAGATACCCTGCAAGAGTGTATCCCCGGCCTGGAGAAGCTGGAACCGCAAGGCGACGGCAAGTACCTCGCGACGCTCAAGGTCGGCGTGAGCGCCGTCAAGGGGACGTACCAGGGCACGATTACGATTGGTGACGAGCAGCCAATCGAGCAGTACCGGATGACCGTCGAGGGACGCGGGCGCCCCGGCTGGGCCAGGGGCGGCGGTCTGCTGATCTTGGACGATGCCGGTGACGGCACCAGCGTCACGGTAGATGGCGACGTGCAAGTCGGTGGGCTGATTGCCCGCGTGGGCCAGCGGCTGATTGGCAACGTGCTGAAGTCAATGATGGATCAGTTCTTCAACAACGTCCGCCAGCAAGCCGAGGCCGCCTCCCCCGCCGCCGGTAGTTGACACCCATGAGACCTCTGCTCAAGCAGGTTGTTTCCGGGCAGTGAGCCACCATGACCGGTTAGCCTTGCGTCGCTACCGGCCTGGGAATGCTTCACCCCGGCGGATCATGCGGAAGCGACTAACGGAGACTATGCCTATATCGTCCGGTTCCTCGTGATCACTGAACTCAACCATCGCTATTGTCCCGTCCGAGAGAGCCTTTACAGCTAGGATACGACGGTGTAGGTCTCCAAAATCCTGGCGCACCAGTCTTGCCATCTGGGAAATCTGGATTCGACCGATTAGCTCGTTTTCAGCTTGGCTCTTCGCCTCAATCGGAAGAACGATGAGGTCTCCTGCTTGGCCCACGCTTACTATTGTGGGCGTCTATTTCCATCTCCCCCAGACCAGACACGGCACTACGGTAGTTATTTTAAATGTGTAATCACGTTAGACCAGTGAATATGTCGACGAGACGATTGTAGAGGATTCGCGTCAGCAATGACTGTTCATCCTGTCGCAGTAGCCCTTCTACCACCTCCGGGATGGCGTCGTAGATATCTATTGGCGTGTAGTCACCGAATGGAATCTCGAAGTGAGGTGGGTTGGCGAGCCGTTGAAAAGCATATGTCCCACGTCCGGCGGCTGCAATGGCCCAATGTCCTGTCTTACGGATTCCCTCTGGAAGCCTCCGGCGCGAGCGGAAGGTATAAACGATGTCCGGGATATTACGCGCCACAATGCCAAGCTCACGGCAAATCTTATCAAGCTCATCCTTACTGAACTCTAGGAATGATCCTCCTTTGTGGTAGTGTCGTCGGAAGACTCGTAGTATAACCTCATCGTAGTGAGAAAGCTGCCCGCCGCTCTCGTCTTTGCCAGTCATCATCCTACCCTCTTTGCTCAACTAGGTTTGCGAAGAATGAGTACATTCTCTGCCAAGTCAAGCCGTGTGCGCGTAGAGCGGCGGGTGTGCCATAGCTCAATCCCCTCAATCCGATACCCTGCCCTGACTGCTACGTCTGCTAGTAACCGTTGGTGCTAGTGTTAGACGGCGTTGAAAGAGCCATGAGATTCCAGCATTCTGTGAGTGGAACGCTTACAGAGGAGGCCTCTCGTGGCCATCTGTAGATCTTATCACCGAGTTGTTTTGCCGGGTAGACAA
>JAJDZR010000216.1 GCA_022824545.1 Chloroflexota bacterium | reverse complement strand
AGACAAAATCCCTCGTAGCCACGCCCGCGCAGCAAGCTGAACAGCTCCGGCCAAGGGTACCCTTCGTCGGTCAGGTCGTGGATGTGGACCAGGCCGATGAGGTCTTGCATCAGCGCGAAGTCGTGGGCCACTGAGCCGTCTTTCACGTCCACCGGGTTGGAGTTCCAGCAGACCCGCACGCTCGGATGGTCGGCCGTATCCATGATCCGGCGGATGTCGCGGGCGTCGGCCACGGTGCCATGCATTTCCAGTCGAATCTCGACCCCGCAGTCCGCCGCTGTCGGTCCGCACTCGCGCAGCGCGTTCCCGATCTGATCCAGGGTGCGCTCGCGCGGCACGCCGGCCTCTTCCTGATGGCCGTTGGGCCGGACTTTGATCCCACCGGCACCGACGTCGGCCGCCAACTGCGCGTAGCGTTTCGTGCCCTCGACGTTCTCACGCACGACGGCGGGATCGAGCGCATGGTACTCGAAGATCGTCCCCAGCCCGACCAACTCCAGCGGGGAGTCCGCAAAGCGGCGGCGCACCTCGCCGCGCTCGCTCGCCGAAAGCGTGTCCTCCACGCCGTGCAGGTGCGTCGTCCGTAGCTCCACGCCCTCATATCCCAGCCGCGGACTGCGTTCGAGGATGGTGGAGAGGTCCCAATCCTTGGCGATGTTGTACGTCACTAGACCAAGCCGCATACTTCCTCCGTACCCGCGAGATTGCCTCATTCGAGCGGGTCATACCGAGTATAGCGGCCCGGCAGTCCGCAGCGACGGCCGGTGCTATAATCCGCCCAACCGCAAAGGGGGCCAGCTATGACTACGTTGCTTACCGACCGGCAAGTGCAGCAGTTCATCACCGACGGATACGTCGTCGTCAAGCCGGATTTGCCGGATGACTTTCATCGTCACCTCTTCGAGCAGACCGAATACGTCTGGGAGAAGGAGTTCAACCCCGGCAACAACCTGCCCGCCAGGATTCCGGACTCGCTCAAGCCCTGGCAAGACCCGGCGGTCGTCGGCGCGCTGACCAGTATTGTCGGGCCGAACTACTACATGCATCCCCATCGGCACTGCCACTACAATGCGCCGGGCAACGCCGGCCAGCGGCTGCACAAAGACGGCTTCTCGCGTCGCGGTCATCGCACGCGCTGGCTCCTGGCGTTCTACTACCCCCAAACGACGACGTTCGACATGGGGCCGACAGTCGTCGTGCCAGGGAGCCAGTTCTACAACACCTTGCCGCCCGATGGGGAGGAGCGCGAGAAAGCACTCACGGTCGAAGCCGGCACCATTGTGATCGCCAACTACGACATCTGGCATCGCGGCTCGGCGAACACCAGCACGCACAACCGCTACATGAATAAGTTCCTCTTTACGCGGATCAAGGAGCCGACGGCGCCCAGTTGGGACAGTACCGAGACCGAGTGGGAACCGGGTGCCGACTCCCCCACACCGGCGCTCTGGCGGCACATCTGGCAGTGGCACACCGGCCAGGCTAACGGTGCCCGGCACAACGGCAGCAATGGACACACGGCGTCTATCGAGGAGCTTATCGCAGCCGTGGTCGGCGACTCGGAAGTCGAGAGCTTCAACGCCGCCTACACGCTGGGGGAGATCGGCGCGCCCGCGGTGCCGGCGCTCATTGATGCGCTAATGGGCAAGGAAGGTACGCTGCGCCCGGCCGACGGACCGGCCCCCGCGCGCCTGAGCCAGTACGGGCGGCTGGCAGATGAGAGCGAATTGGAGGCCCGCCGCCGCAACGTGTGCTATGCCCTCAGCGCGGTCGGTGCGCCCGCGGTGCCGGCGCTCATCGAAGCGGCCGGCCATCCCCAGTGGTGGGTGCGAGCCGCCGCCGTGAATGCCCTCGGCGAAATGGGCCTCGCAGCCCGTGAAGCCGTCCCCACCCTCAGCGCGGCGCTGCGGGACGACTCCCTCATCGTCCAGCAGCAGGCAGCCCAGGCCCTCGGCATGGCGAGTCAGGAGGGGCCGGAGGCAGTGCCGGCGCTCGCCGCAACCTTGCAGCATGAGGACGCCGAAGTGCGTCGCAACGTCACCCTGGCGCTACTCCGCATCGGCAGGCACGCCGAGGAGTCCGTACCGGCCTTGCAGCGCGTCCTGGAGGACGACGACCGCTACGTGCGCGGCAAAGCCGTCGAAGTGCTCTACCGGCTCGATACGCCAAAGACCCAAGCCATCCTCGTGGACTACCTGATGACCACGCGCTGGTGCCCCCTCACCACCGTCGAGAGCCGCTACTAGCGCAGCGCAGGGCCAGCACACCCCGCCGCGGCGAAGGTCGCACAAGATGCCGGATTTCAGCGAGTACCGCGTTACCGCGTCGGCGCGGCTCCGGCTGTGGGACGACAGCCTCCGTAAGGACCCGGCGTTCAACCGCCGGCTACGCGACCTGTTGCGTAAGCACGCCGACGCCGTAGTGATGACGCCGCCCCGGCTACAACGCCAGCACAATCCGCCGGCGACGCCGATACACGCCGTCCTCGATAAAGTCATCAGCCGCGGCAATCCTACTATCGTGGAGCACCGCTGGGAGCACCGGCACCTAGACACTGCTGGTGCTGCCCACGTAGAGACTGGCTCTCCCAAGAACAAAGGTGAGATCGGCCGCCGCCTAGTGAAATCGTTCAGCATCCACAGCGGGCGGGAACTGCTCGAAGCCACCGAGTCGCTGTGGTTGCTGCCCTACGACGCTGCCGCCCCCACGGATCACAGCACCGATGACCCGGACGCAACCACCGAGGAACGAGGGCTATTGTCCTACGATGCTGACCTCCCCACAGACCGCCTCACCGACGACCTAGCCGGAATCAGCAGTCCTTACGAGGACAGCTTGTATACAGCCGCACAGGATGCTCTGAAACCGGCGGCCGTTCCATGGCTCCGCCGCCAAGCCCGGATCTATGACCTAGTGAACCACGACCACGAACGACTAACGGAGTACCAGCGGAACAGCCTAGAAGGCGACCGGGACAGCCGGGTAGACTTTGCCCTCGCCTACGGCAGCGTCCGCCTCGTAGTGGAAGTGGACGGGCCCGATCATCTGGAACCCGCACAAAAGCAAGTGGATGACCGGCGGGACGGACTGCTCAAGGCCGCCGGATGGCACGTGCTACGCATCACCAACGCCAAGGTTGACGAGTTGGAACGGAAAGGCGCTAACTCCTTCAGCTACTTGCTGGACCAGTTGCCCTATGACCAAGCCGCGCAGCTACGCGACGACGGCACGCGACGGACGGTGTATGAGGTGGTGGCGGAGTCAGCGGTCCACGCCGCCGCGCTGGAGCTGGTCATCAAGCCGACCGTTATCCACCGTGCCATGCGGGCACTGCTGCACGTGCTCCACGCCCACCATGCGGCGGGCAAGCGACTGAAGGTCCTGCTGATTGACGAGGACCTCAACGCCGGCGGCGAGGCCCTGCGACAACTGATGGCGCTGTGGAAGACCATTCACCGGATGGCGCCCACCGCGGCACCGCCGCCGGACCTTGATCTGCACTACTACTCTGACGGAGAAAGCCACGACCACGACTACGACCTGGTTATTGACCATGCCGTGTTCCTGTCTCCCGATCAAGCGGGGGCGGTCGAATCCCGGTTTCCTGATGACCTGCGGGCACGGACCATCCGCATCCGTCCCGCGCACGGCGACCGCCACGACCCGCGGCTGCTGCGCGCTCCGCCTATCCAATACGCAGCGGAGGACGGCGGATGGGCGGACAGCCTGCGCTACCTGCTGCGACTCATCTTTGGCAAGAAGGAGTTGCGCGACGGGCAGCGGGCGGCCATCACTCGCTTGCTGCGCCGCCAGGACACCATCACGCTGTTGCCCACCGGCGCGGGCAAATCGCTCATCTACCAACTGGCCGGCCTGCTGCTCAACGGCACGACAATCGTGGTAGACCCCATCATCTCACTGATGCAAGACCAACTCAAAAACCTGCGGGAGTTCGGCATTGACCGCATTGGGGCCATGAATTCCACATTCACCCGCCAGGAAAACGATGCTACGCTGCGCCACCTAGGCGTAGGCCGCCTCTGCTTCCTGTACCTCACGCCGGAGCGTCTGCAGAACCGCACGTTCCGCGAGGAACTGCGGGAAGCAACGGTAAGTTACGGGACGCCGCTGGCCGTCATTGACGAAGCCCACTGCGTCTCCGAATGGGGGCACGAATTCCGCCCAGCGTACCTGCGCCTAGCCGACAACCTGCGCCGCGACCTGGACGACGCAGAGCGGACGCCGACGCTGGCGGCGTTCACGGGTACGGCCTCCCACGCCGTGCTGACCGACATGCGGAAAGCGCTCGACATTCAAGACATCGCAGCGGAAATCACGCCGCGCAGCTTTGACCGCGAGGAGCTGACCTACCGGGTGGACAAAGTAGTGAACGACGGCCGCCAGCGGCGGCTGGTACGCGCTCGTAAGGAAATCCTGGACGACGCAGAGTCCCGCGGCGACATCTCACCGGCAGGAATCGTCTTCGTCCGCACGGTCCCGGGCGCAGAAAGGGTCGCCAACGAGCTAGGGCACGGGAACTGCTACACCAGCCAGCAGCCGGCTGACTACCGGCGCGACATACAGGGAAAATTCACAGGAGGAGCTATCAGGGAGATCGTGGCCACCAAGGGCTTCGGTATGGGCATTGACAAGCCGGACGTGCGCTACACGTTGCACTACGACATGCCCAGTTCAATTGAGGCGTTCTACCAGCAGGCCGGTCGCGCCGGCCGGGACGGGGAGCCGGCCGACTGCCGGCTACTCTACTCCCACCAAAGCTGGCGGCTGGCCCTGGACATCATCGCCAACGACGATCACAAGTGGGGGATGCAACAACTGGACAACTTGTCGTGGCGGTACCAGGGCGACGCCCTCGGCCAATTGTGGTTTATCTTGAAAGACTACCCCGGTATCGACTCCGATGTGGCGCGCACGATGTCGTTGCTGAAGAACGATTTGCTCCCGAAACTCGACGCGGCGGAGACGGCGGAAATACCACTATCGGTGTCCTGGCGAGGCGAAGCCAATCGGTTGGAAAAGGAGAGGTCTCTGCACAAGCTGGGTGTGCTGGGAATCGTGACTGACTACACCATTGACTATCACCGGCGGTGTTTCGACATCGAGGTCATCAAGCTGACACGCGAGCAGTTACACCGGCGTCTGGTGGAGCAAGTGGCATCGGCATTGCCGATAGCCGCGGCAGAAGCCACGTGTGCGGCTATCTTGGAAGCGGAGGAGCCGATGAAGCGGGCAGTGGAGACGCTGATCCGTTTCACCTACGACCACCTCGTCGCCCAGCGCAAGGAGGCCGTCAGGAACTTGGCGGAGCTATGCCAAGACTTCAAGGACAGCGATTCGTTCCGCGATGGCATCCTGGACTACCTAGAGTGGTCGGAGTTCGCCGAGGAGTTGGCGCAATGGCTACGCCGGCCGGATGAGGACAAGGGCAACGAGGACATCAAGAAGCTGCTGGACAGAGCCGACACGCCGGACCGGCGGCGGCAACTGGTGGGCGCGGTGCGGCGCGTGCTGGAGTCGGCGCCCGAGCGCCTGGGCCTGCGGGCGCTGTCGGTGCGCGCCAGGGCCAGATGCGAGGCGGTGACGGGGCAGTCAGTGCTGGAGGAATTTAGTTTGCTGTGCGCGCAACCGGGCCAGGACAACCGGGCCGAGCTAGAGGTGGCCGCGCTGGCCGATGTGGCCCAACACCGGGATGAGGCAACGGCGGGCCGCGCCGCCGTCATCGTGGCGGCAGCCGCCCTGCAACGGCTCACGCGGCTGGCGAGTGACCTAACGTTGCCGGTCGACAAGAGGGACTAATCTAGGAGGTAGACATTTCATGGCGAACGCCGCCGAGCGAGTATTGGACGCCGAAACCGCCGCCAACGCGCTGGTGGCGGAGTTGGGGCGATTGAAGAGCGCCGCAGAGTCCATTGAGACGGCACACAGCGACACCGAGCGAGCAGCGCGGGCCGCGCACGACGTGGTGACGACGCTAAACGACGTAATGCCTGCGGTAGCGCGGGTGCTGGAACAGTTGCAGGCGCTGGATCTGCCGGAGTTAACCCAGCGGCTAACCGGGGAAATCCGGGCCGTTACGGAGCCGGTGAACCAGGCCGCAGCCATATTGGAGACGCTGCCCGCAGAAGTCGCCGCCATCAGGGAAGCGCAGACGCGAACTGAGAAGACGCTGGCCGCGAACAGCCAAGCCACCCTGAAGGCTATAGAGTCGCTAGAACAGCAGATCAGTAAACGCGACGAGGCTCAAGCCGAAGACCGACGCCGACTCATTGCCAGCTTAGAGGACATGAAGGAGCCTCTGGACAAAGCGGCGGCCAAGAAGGGCCTAGTTTTCTAGGCGGCGAGGTGAGGTGTGTGGGTAGGCTGTATCAGGTGCCGTTACGCCGTGGGGGCTGGCGGTGACGGTGGAGTGGAGAGCATGTCGGGCTTGGCGTGACCGTTCCGGCGCCCCGGCGCGTCCGCCGCCGGGACCACCAGCGTCGGGCCTGGATCGGACGGCCCCATCCATAGGAAGAACAGCGTCGTGAAGGCGCCGAAGATAATCAGGCCCCCCGGCACCCACATGATGATTCCCCCGAGCTGCTGATCGGCCAGCGCCGATAGCCCCGTCACCCGCGGCGCGATCTCATACGTGGGGTACAGCACCTCGCTGGCAAACGTGATGAGCGCCCCGATGATCTTTTGCGGGATGGAGAGCAAGAACAAGTAGAAGGCCTGGAAACCCAGCGGCAGCCGCGGTAGCTCGGACATAGGGCTGAGGATCGGCCACCACATCAGTATCGCCGCGCCGAAGAAGCTGCCGTGCTCCAGCGTATGCAGTAGCTCCCGGTTCAGCGCCGCGTCGTAGAACGAGGGCACGTGCCACAGCGCAAACGCTCCGTTGAACGCCAGAAACGCAAAGACCGGGGCGGTCACGCGGCGGGCGAGCGTCTCGACCAACGGAATACGCAGCAGCGGCGACAGCAGCCAGCCAGGAGTGCCCAAGAGCAGCAGCGGCGGCCCGACCAGGGTAATCAGGATGTGCTGGACCATGTGTGCGCTGAACAGGTAGACCTCGCCGAGCGCGTGCAGCGGGGACACGAGCGCCACCACGAGCGCGAGGTAGCCCAGGGCGAACCAAGTGATTTGCCGCTTGGTGGCCGGCGCTCCGAGCCGATAGCGGCGGCGTAGTGGCCCGATGCCGATAACGTAGGCCTCGAGCAGCACCACCAGGCCCAGGATGAGGCCGGGGTCAAGCGTCCAGGCAGTGAGCCAGTTCACCGCTCAACCGGGGATGAGCACCGGGCGGAAGATGATCAGAAAGACGATGAGCATCGCGGTAGCGATAAGCAGCGGCCAGACGAGCAAGCTGGTGAAGATGCGGCTATCGAACCGCAGATGCATGTAATAGAGCGCCACGCCGGCGCCCTTCAGGAACATCAAGACCAAGAGACAGGTCACCATAAGCGACCGCTCGAGATCGAGGAACTGCGGCACCGCGACCTCAACCGCAGTGACGATAGCCAGGACAATCGCAATCCCAACGTAGTTAGGATGCTCCTCGTGCTCGGCGTGCTCCTCCTCAGGGGTGCTGGGAGTAACTGCCTTGCTGGCCTCTAGTGCTTCACTCATAGACGTTGCTCCGCGCTGTAGCGCTCCGTGCCGTGCCGGTCCTGCCTTCCGCCAATGGCCGGCCCGGCCAACACTCCGGCTAGATCAGGTAAATCAGCGTGAAGATCACCACCCACACCAAGTCTACAAAGTGCCAGTAGAGACCGGCAATCTCCACGGCGATAAAGTTCTGCGGCGTAAACCCGCCCTTGTAGGCTCTGAACAGTACCGCGCCGAGCCAGATCACGCCGACCCCGACGTGGGTGCCGTGAAAGCCGGTGAGCGTAAAGAAGCTCGCCCCGAAGAGGCTGTTGGTGATGGTCACGTGCTCATGGTGTACCAGCTCATAGAACTCGTAGACCTGTCCGCCCAGGAAGCATAGTCCCAGGAAGATTGTCGCGCCGAGCCAGAAACGCAGCCCGCCCTGATTGCCTTCACGAATCGCTTTCAGGGCCAGGACCATGGTCAAGCTGCTCATCAGCAGGATGAAGGCCAGGGCGGCCGTGAAGTTGATATCGAGCGCCTCGTGGGCCGGTGGCCCGGTGCGGCCCCGATACACCATGTACATGCCGATCAGGGCGGCGAAAAACAGCGATTCCGAGCCGATGAAGGCCCAGATCCCGAGCTTGCGGTTATCGAGACGTGCAACCGCCTCTTCCATGTGCCTCGCTCCCCGTTATAGCTCCCATCCGCGCCCTCTCCCTTAGGAGGGAACCCGGCCCCCGCCACAGCGGAGCCGGACCGTGGATGGGAGCGATCTCGTAATCTCGTTTAGTCTTGAGTCGTGCGCCAGATGAAGCCGATCAGACCTACCAGGAAGAATGCCAATCCGACGATACTGAGCAGGATATGATAGATCAACCCAGCACCCATCAGCGTAACGCCCAACGCGAGAATGATCGGAAACGCGGTCGGCCCGGGCAGATTAAGCTCGTGGGCGCCGCCATGATGCGCCTCGACCGCGTGAGTGCCCGCTTCGGTCATCGCCCCGTGTGCTGCCGACTCGCCGTTGCCGCGCCCGTTACCGTGACCATCGCCGTTCGCCTCCATGAGGCTGCCGTCTCCACCGCGGCCGGCAACGACGGCGACGAGATTACGCTGATCCCACATCGGATGACGACTATGCACCGTCGGGACGACGACGAAGTTGTGGTCCGTGGGCGGTGAGGACGTGGCCCACTCCAAGCTATAGCCTTGCCACGGATCGGCCGGCGACCGTTCACCCCGACGAGCGGTGACGATCACGTTCCAGATGAACAGCAGGAACGAGCTACCCAGCAGATAGGCACCGACGGTGGAGACCATGTTCCAGTCGTCGAAGCCCATCCCTGACGGATAGGTGTAAATCCGGCGCGGCATCCCGGCCAGTCCGAGATAGTGCTGCGGGAAGAAGGTGATGTTGAAGCCGAGCATCATGATCCAGAAGTGCCACTTGCCGAGCCGCTCGCTAAGTATGCGCCCGGTCATCTTGGGATACCAGTAGTAGACGCCCGCGAAAATCCCGAAGATGCTGCCGCCGAACAGTACGTAGTGGAAGTGGGCCACGACGAAGTAGGTGTCGGTGGCCTGGAAGTCCAATGGCGGCGCGGCGAGAGCTATCCCGCTGATGCCGCCGATGATGAACATGGCGACGAACCCGATGGCAAAGAGCATGGCGGAAGTGAGCCGCAGGGCGCCTCCCCACATCGTGGCAATCCAGTTGAAGATTTTCACCCCGGTAGGCACGGCGATGAACATGCTGGTGGTGGCAAACGCGGCATTGGCGATTGGCCCCATGCCGACCGCGAACATGTGGTGCGCCCACACGCTGAAGCCGAGGAAGCCGATGGCCACACCGGAGTACACGACGACCGGGTACCCGAAGAGCGGCTTGCGCGAGAACGTGGGCAGAATGTCCGAGATGATCCCCATGGGCGGCAGGATCATGATGTAGACCTCGGGATGCCCGAAGAACCAGAACAGGTGCTGCCAGAGCAAGGGATCACCACCTTGCTCGACCATGTAGAAGCTCGTGCCGATATAGCGGTCAAACATCAGCAGGATCAGCGCGGCGGTGATGCTCGGGAAGGCAAAGATCACGAGGAACGAGGTAATCAAGGTCATCCAGACGAACATCGGCATGCGGTTGAATGTCAACCCCGGTGCTCGTAGCTTGACGATGGTGACGATGAAGTTGAAGGCACCGGCCATTGACCCGACGCCCAGGATGAGCAGACCCAGTACCCAGAAGTCAACCCCGCTTGTCGTCGCGTATTGGGAGGCGGTCAGTGGCGCATAGCCGAACCAGCCGGCGTCGGGCGCGCCACCGCTGAGGAAGCTGCCCATCATCAGCAGGCTGCCGAACAAGAACAGCCAGTAGCTCATGGCGTTGAGGCGCGGATACGCCATATCGTGTGCGCCGAGCATGATGGGGATGATGTAGTTGCCCAACCCGACGTTGATCGGCATGACCGCCATGAACACCATCGTGGTGCCGTGCATGGTGAGAATCTGATTGAACCAGTCACCACCGAGGACCGTGTTCGCCGGCAGGGCGAGTTGCGTCCGCATGAAGAGCGCTTCGATCCCCCCGACGAAGAAGAAGAGCACCCCCGTGACGGTGTACAGAATGCCGATGCGCTTGTGGTCAACCGTCGTAAGCCAACTCATCCAGCCCGGCATGGCTGCCGGTGCAGCTTCGACCTGCTCCGGCGCCTGGACTGGTGGAGCGGCTGCCGTTGTTACCATCAGCTACCTCCGCTGGCGGGCCGGAACTGCACCACCGATTCCCATAGGATCGTGCAGCTCCGGCATCGCCACATCTCCTCACTGCCAGGTCTCCACTACCACCGCTCGCGCTCGGTGTGTGTAGCCCCGGCAGGATCACTACTTCAAGCTGTGCAGGTAGGCGACGAGCGCGCGGGCGTCCTCGTCAGTCATTTCCACGTTGGGCATTAGGTTGCCCTGCTTGACGCTCTGCGTATCGATGAGCCACTTGTAGAGGTTACCCGGCGTGTTCTTGAGTATTCCGGCCCCAAGCGTCGTCCGACTGCCGAAGTGCGTGAGGTTCGGCCCAGTCACCCCGGTACCCGGGGTGCCCTCGATCACGTGACAGCCGATGCACGCCCCGGTCGCAAACACCTCCGCGCCGCGCTTCTCCAGCTCAGTCTCCGGCTCGCCGGGCACGGTCTTTTGCTGTGCAACCCAAGCCGCGTAGTCGGCGGGTGACTGGGCGATGACCCGGAAGCGCATCAGCGCGTGCTGGATGCCACACAACTCGGCGCACTGACCGAAATAGATGCCCGCCTGGTCTGCCCGCAGCCACATCTCGTTGACGTGACCGGGCACGGCATCCACCTTACCCGCCAGCTTGGGTACCCAGAAACTGTGGATTACGTCCACCGACGAGACATCCAGCGCCACGACCTCGCCAACGGGAATATGTAGCTCGTTGGCGGTCACGATCCCCTCGTCCGGGTAGCGGAACTCCCACCACCATTGGTGACCGATCACCTCGATGGTCATGGTGGGTGTCTCGCCGGCCGCGTCCAACTCCCGCTGGGTGTTGAAGGTCATGGCCACAATGGCGATCACCAGGATCGTCGGGGCAATCGTCCAGCCTATTTCCAGCGGCGTGTTCCCATGCGTCTGTGCCGGTATGCGGTCGTCACCGGCCCGCCGGCGGTAGCGGAAGACGGCATAGAGCAGCAGGCCCTCGACGACCACGAAGACGCCGGTCGCCATCCAGAAGATCGGCCCGAACAGATCATTAATCAGCCGGGCGTTCGGTCCACTGGTGACGAGGGTTGTTTGGGGCAGGTCGGGCGCACAGCCCCCCAAGAGGAGTAACCCTGGGAGCACCACGGCCAAGAGAGCGGTTCGTACATAGGAGCTGCCACGAACAGTCGTCATGCTAGTCGTCATTTTCCCATAGAGTTGACTTGCCGGGTGCCCCGGCAAGCCGGCAGCGGCGGAGCAGGGAAACGCGGGGTCGCTCTATCCGTGAGTGCGCGCTGCTCAACCCTCGCGGCTCATTCGGCAAATGCTCCGGCGATGCTAACATGTGTCTCGCCACCCCGTCAACGCTTGTGAATCCGTTCACAAGTCTAGCATGATACGCTGCTTCACCGGAACGGCTCCACGTCGAATCTGCGAGAGCAGCGCACTGGAGAACCCGGCCAGCCGCTGCACCGCAGCGGCCGTATCCACTATCATCACCGCAGAAACGTACACGGAGTACGGAGCGCAAGGCAAGGGCAAACTCGGTAAGGCTACTATAGATGAGAGATGAGCGGCCGAGTGGGGAGTAATAGGTGTTCAACTTAGGATCGCTGCCCACACTCCTCTTGGTCTACCCGCTCTGGGGTCTGGCGACGCCACTGGTCCTCGCCGGCATCGGCGGCGGCCTGCTCGGTACCATCCTCGCCAGCGTGGGCCTGCTGCGCGGCCGGGCGCCGTGGTACGCCGCCCTGAAGTACCTGCTGGTCCTCTTGGTATCGTTCGCCATCTGGCAGACCGGGGCCGACCTCGTGTCGCCTTGGAGCGAGGCCCAAGGGCTAGAGTTGATTATCTACGTCGTGTTTGCGCTGCCAACCGCCGGCCTGGTGCTCTTCCGGGCACGCCGTTGGCTCACGAATCTGTGGCGCAGCACCAATGGCGAGCCGCCCGGGGCGGCCCTCCTGGGTTCGTAGCTCCCTGACAAGGGACCACCGGGGATACTGAGCCACGCGTTCCGCTGCAGCACTCCGGCAGTCTTGTCGCCAGCGGCCGCGCCCCCCGGCGCTGCACGCAGCCCACTGCTCCATGCTGGCCATCGCCGCTATCAGCGGCTGGTGATAGGTTTGTGTGCTCCGGTTGACACCCCACACTTACCTTGTTAACTTTTGCTCACTAGAGCGCGCTAGGCGGCGGCAACGGGTGTACGGATTGGGGAGGGGGTGCCTTGCCACAGTACGCCACTCCGATCCGCGTCCTGGTTGTGGATGACTATGCCCTCGTGCGGGAGTGTCTCCCGCCCTACCTGGAATCGCTGGTGGACGACGTCACCGTTGTTGGCACCGCTGGCTCCAGCATTGAGGCCATCCACGCCATCCACGAGCTACGGCCCCATGTCGTCTTGCTGGGCCTGACGCTGCCCGATGGCAGTGGCTTGGAAGTGGCGCAGCACGTGCATGACACCCAGCCGACAGTGCAGATCGTCAGCTTCACCGAGCAGGACGATGAGGCCACGTTGCAGCGTCTGCATCATCTGGGTGTGCGTGGCTACATCAAGAAGCGGGAAGCAGTGTACCGGGTCGTCGCGGCCATTCGGGCCGTGGCCGCCGGGCAGACCTTCTGGCCGCCGAGCGCGGCGCCGTCAAGCGTCGCACGCAGCGATGTCGTGCTCACGGAGCGGGAAGAGCAAGTACTGGCCCGGCTCGCCACCGGGCAGCACAACAACGAAATCGCTGCGGCGCTCCACCTCACCTCGTCAACGGTGGAATACCACGTTCACCACCTGTTCATGAAGCTGGACGCCCACACGCGCGTGGAGGTGGTTTCGATGCCCTCTTGCGATTCGGCTTCGGCAAATGGACGCCCACACGCGCGTGGAGGTGGTGAACAAGGCTAGGGAGCAGGGATTGCTCTAAGTCGGCCCGCGCCGCAGCCCCCACCCTCACCCTCCTCCACCCCCAGCGGCCGCGGCAACACCCGTCCCCCCGCCGCAGCGGGG
>JAJDZR010000134.1 GCA_022824545.1 Chloroflexota bacterium | reverse complement strand
CTTTCCAGGACGCCGGCGGCGATGCCCTCACCCTCGCGGACCAAGCCGAGCAGGAGGTGCTCGGTGCCGATGTAGTTGTGATTGAGGCGGCGTGCTTCCTCGACGGCCAACTCGATGACCTTCTTGGCGCGCGGCGTGAGGTTGACGTCGCCGATGACCATGCGGTTGCCGCGGCCGATGATGAACTCTACGGCGCTGCGGACTTTGTTTAGCTCAACGCCCAGGTTACTGAGAACTTTCGCGGCGACACCCTCACCTTCTCGCACCAAACCGAGCAATAAGTGCTCGGTGCCGATATAGTTATGGTTAAAACGTTGCGCTTCTTCCTGTGCGAGAACGAGCACTTTCTTGGCTCGCTCGGTGAACTTGTCAAAGCGATCACTCATGGTTAGGCCTCACTGGCTGCGAGGAGAGCCGTAGACTATCGGGAGTATAGCACAGGTCCGCACCGCCTCTCCGGCGCGCCGCTCACCGGCCCTCTTCCTGGTGAGCGATCCGCGTGCGGCCGGGAGCATCTGCCCAGTCCCCACCCATGCTAACCGAAAATCCTGCTAGTGAGCATTACGCGCCGGCCCCCTCTCCGTACTAGGCGAGGGCCGGGATGAGGCAGCCGAGGCCTACTCTTCCGTAGCTTCCTCGTCAGGCGGCGCATAGGTGCCCTCGTAACTCTCCGGTACGACCTCGCCCTGCTCGTCGAGGTGCTCGAACGCCGGGAGCAGACGCAAGCGCCGCCGCTCGTAGTCAATGTGCAGGACGCGAAACGGCAAGGCACGACCCTCTTCGAGGTAGGCCGCGTCGGCGGGATCGGTGTCGGAAGGATGGAGGTACCCCTCGACTCCCTCATCCACATGGACGAAGACCCCATAGTTCGACTGCCGCAGGACCACGCCGGTAACGTCTTCACCGGGCGGGTATTGCTCTTCCACCGTCTCCCACGGGTCATCCTCCACCCGCTTGAGGCTGAGGGCGATCCGGTGCTCCTCCCGATCAACGGAGAGCACGTACACGGAGACGCGCTGACCCGGCTTGAGCACGTCCGACGGGTGGTTGACGTGATCCCAAGACAGTTCGGAGATGTGCGCGAGGCCGTCGGCGCCGCCCAAGTCAATGAACGCGCCAAAGCTGGCGAGATTGCTGACGGTGCCCTCGCGGATTTGGCCGGGTTCCAACTCACCGAACAGTTCGTCACGACGCTGCGCTCGCAGAGCACGGTCGGCCAGCCGCTCGGACAGGATCAGCCGGTTGCGCCGCCGGTCAACCTCGACCACCTTGACGTGGATCTTCGCGCCGACAAGCTCGGCCAGCCGCTGAACCAATCTTTCGCGGCTCTCGGCCCGTTCACCTTCGCGCCGGAGGCTGGTCAACTGGGAAATGGGCACGAACCCCCGCAAACCCAGGTCAACCACGACGCCACCGCGGTTGTGGTCAACGACGGGGACCTCGATGACTTCCCCGCTGCGGATCATGTCCTCCATCTGCCGCCAGCGGCGCTCGCGGCGCGCGCGGCGGTAGGAGAGCACGGCCGGCCCTTCATCATCCGGCTGGAGGACCGACACGAGGATGCGGTCGCCGACCACCAGCGGGCGGCCGAGGTCCTCGGCCGGGTTGCCAAGCTCGCGCGCAGGGACCACGCCCTCCGACTTGAGGCCAATGTCTACCAGCACGTCATCGCTGTCTATGTAGACGACCTCACCTTCGACTACGGCCCCCCGACGTACCTGCGCGAGCTCAACCGTCTGCAAGTCGAGGAGCTGGGCCATAGTTAGGCCTTCGTCTTCCTCACGATCCGATTGGCGCTCCTGTCGCGCCAGTGCCCGTCTCTCCCGCCGCCGCTCGTCATTCATGATCCCAAGCTGGTGCCAAGAAGGATAGTGCCTTATCTAGCATAACCTGCGTCGTGGTTCCCGAGATGCGGGCAAGCTACCCCAGGTGACCTCCGAGCGCCACTCCTTCCCGGCACCGACGCCCCAGTATTTTTATTGCCCACCTAGAGCCATATGCTCAGGAGCGATTCCCGGTGCGTCGCCTCACGTGCCAGCAAGTATACGCTGGCCTTCAACTGAAGGCCAGCGCATTAATGCTCGGATTCAACCCGTTACGGCGGCGGATCGGGTACCCGCAGCGCAATCGCCAACTGCGATTCCGTACCCAGCCTATCCCATCCAGGCGCCGCCGTTCACGTACATGGTCTGTCCGGTGATGGCGGCCGCGGCCGCGTCGTCGGCGATGAACACGACCGCCGCCGCGACCTCTTCCGGCTTGCCAAACCGACCGAGCGGGATGCTCTGCGTCCGCTCGACCAGTTCCTCGGCGCTCGCGCGGCCGAGCACCATGTCCGTGCCCACGGTCGTCGGCGCAATACAGTTCACCCGCACGCCCTGCCGCACCAGTTCGCGGGAAAGCGCCTTGGTGAGGCCATCGAGGCCGGCCTTGGACGCCGCGTAGGCGACCTGATGCGGTGTGCCGCCCGTGCGACCGGCGTTGGAGCCGATATTGATGATGCTGCCACCGCCGGAGGCCAGGATTCTGGGTACCGCGGCGCGGCAGCAGAGGAACGCTCCCTTCAGGTTGACGTTGAGGATCAAGTCCCAATCGTCATCGCCGATCTCCGCCAGCAGCCCCGGACCGGCCACCCCGGCATTGTTGACGAGGATGTGTAGCCCGCCGAGTGTCGCGGCAACCTCGGCCATCATGGCCTCGACGGCCGCCGTATCGCGGACATCGGCGCAGACCGCTATGGCGCGCCGGCCCAACGCCCGGATTGCGGCGGCAGTCTCCTCCGCCTCGGCGGCATGGGTGCGGTAGCTGACCGCTACGTCGGCCCCGGCTTGGCCCAAGGCCACGGCAATGGACCGACCGATGCCGACGCCGCCCCCGGTGACCAGCGCCACGCTGTTCCTGATGCTCACCTGCCTATCTCCCGCGCCACCGGTCACCGTTCACGCGCCCTAGCCTGCCGATAGACCTCCAGGGTCATCGCCGCAGTGCGCTCCCAGGAGAAGGTGGCCGCCACGCTGCTCCCCCGCTTACTCAAATCGGCCCGGCGCCGCGGCGAGTTTAGCAGCGCCGCCAGCGCCCGTGTGAACGCGGCCTGATCGGTCGGCTCTACGAGGGCCGCGCCGCCGCCCACTACTTCCGGCAGCGACGAGCGATTGGACGCAAGAACGGGCGCCCCGCAGGCCATCGCTTCGAGCGGGTCCAGCCCAAAGCCCTCATATAGGGAGGGGAAGACAAACAGCGTCGCCGCACTGTACAGGGCGCGTTTTTCCTCTTCCGTCACGCGGCCCAGAAAGCGGACCCGGTCCCCCAAGCCGAGGGCATCGGCCAGTGGCCGGAGCGGCGGGAACAGGCGCGGATTGTGCGGGCCTGGCGCAGCACCGGCAATGGCCAG
>JAJDZR010000178.1 GCA_022824545.1 Chloroflexota bacterium | reverse complement strand
ATCGCCGCCCAGATCGCAGACCAGCCGCCCCCTACCGACCCACCGGCCTGCACGCCGCTTGATCCGCATACCTATCCACCGACCGAGCCACCCACTGACCCACCGACCTTCACGCCCCTCAATCCACCCACCGACCTGCCCTCCGACCTGCCCTCCGACCCGTCGCCGCCCACCGACCCACCGATCGCGCCACCGGCTGCCACGCCCCGCGTCCCGCCTACCGAACCACCCCCACCGACCCCACCCCCGGAGTACGACCGCCCGTCCAAATACCCCCACGCCCTGCTCCCACCCGAACCGCTCGACCCACCGCGCCCCCTCCTCCTCCACACCCGCAGCCCGCGCTCACTCCTGGACTACGACCCCTGACCACCTGACCACCCTCCAGCCACCTCCATCCCCTGACCAGCACAGCTGTGCCCGTAGCGGCGCGATGAATCGCGCCCCGCCTCCCGTCATCCCCCGCCTCTCACCCGCCATTCCCCCCTCCGTCATTCCCGCGAAAGCGGGAATCTACCCCCTCTCCACCATGTGGAGAGGGGGCCGGGGGGTGAGGCCCGCCGCACCACACCTGGCACTATCCGTGCGGCTTTGGCCCGTCAGTGGGTGAGGCCCCTCACGCCCGCGCCGCAGCGACCAGTGCGGCCACGTTGACCGTCTCGGATCGCGCCGACGCCTCGATGGCCCCGAACAGCATGGCGGTACTCTGGAGGTTGTCGTCGAGGTGGGTGGGTGGTGTTGACCCGCCGGCGAGCCAGTCGAGGAACTGCCCGATCACGGCCGTGTGCCCGCCATGCTCCACCGGCACCGGCGGCACCTCTTCAATACGCAAGCCGCGGCCGCGCTCGTGCTCGTAGATGCGGACCACTTGGTCCCGATCCACGACCACAGCACCGCCCTCGCACTCGACGCGGAGGTACTCGTTGTGCCAGTTGTTCTGCCAGCCGCCGGCCAGGCCCGTGCCCTCATACTGGGCAAAGGTGCCGTTGGTCAGTTGCATCGCGTACAGCGTGAGGCACTCGCCGTCAAAGCTCGGCGCGCCGGGGTTCCACTCCCAACCCGCAATCGTCGCACAGTCGGCGCCGCTCAGGTTACGAATCTGGTCAAAGTGGTGGATGCTGCCCTCGACCAGGATGGCGTGGCGCATCTCGTGGCGGAAGGTGGCGCCCCAGGCGTTGCGGCGGCGATAGTCGGCGGCAAAGCGCGAGACAATATAGTAGCTCCGGCCCAGCCGGCCGGACTCGAGGACTTGCTTGAGGGTCAGGATAGGAGGATTGGCGCGGTAGTTCTGCATGACTTGCATCTTGACCCCGGCCGCCTTGGACGCGCGGTAGATGGCGACGGAGTCCTCCCAGCTATCCGCCAGCGGCTTCTCGCTCAAGATGTCGAGGCCGCGCGCCGCCGCCAGCTCGACGGCCCGCCGATGCGCGGCCGGGGGGATGACGATGGCACAGCAGTTCGCGTCCACCGCCTCGAAAGCGTCTTCCATCCGCGCGAAGCGGCGGTTGGCCGGCAGGCCCAGGAAGCCGCCTTGCTCGGCGAGCGGCTCCGGGGCGATGTCCACGAGGGCGACGATCTCTACGCGGTCGGCATGGACGGGGAGAAAGCGCCGAATCCAGGCCCGCGCCATCCCGCCGGCGCCGATCATGACGAGGCGCTGGCGGTTGCCCTCAGGTCGTATCATCGGCGTTGCCCGCCGGTCCGCGCAGCGGCCAGCCGAGGGCACGCAGGGCGGTCATGCCGGACGGCAGTACCGCTGCGGCTACGGCGACCTTGATCAGATCGCCGGGGATGAAGGGCAACATCCCCTTGGTGATGGCCGTGAGCAGGTCCATGCTCGCACTCACAGCCAGCCACGGCACGCCGATGAGGTAGATGACGACCGTGCCCACGAGCAAGCCGGGGACCGCCCGCCAGCCGGACAACACGCCGCGCAACGGCTGAACCAGGAGCCCCACGATAGCGGCAGCCACCGGGAACGCGATGAGGTAGCCGCCGGTTGGCCCGACGATTCGCGCCCAACCGACGGGTCCTTGCGGTGAGAACACCGGCAGGCCAGCGGCTCCTTCAGCCAGATAGATGAGTAAGCAGAGCGCACCGCGCCAGGGTCCAAACAAGGCGCCAATCAGGAGCACGCCGAGAGTCTGCCCGGTAATCGGTACCGGTGTAAACGGGAGCAGCGGAATGGATACTTGAGCCAGCAGCGCCAGGAAGACGGTGCCGAGTAGCAGTGCCACTAGCTCGCGCACCAAGCGCATGATCTGACTCTGGCGCTGGGCCGCTGTGGCCGGAAGCCGGCTTTCTCCTACACTCATACCGTCAGGACTCCGTTCTACTGTGATGGGAAGACGGATGCCTTGATGGTAGCAGCCGGGTCATTGCGCTGCCCATACAATGCTGTACGCTTCTATCTGGTTGCGACTATCATCTCTATGTACCACACAGGCAGCTTGATGGAGGATGTCCTGGTCTCTCCTCCCCTCCCCATCGCCGAGCGATAGAGAAGGGGAGTCGGCTGGAGGTAGGCGGGCGCTGTAGGGGCAAACCCTTGTGGTTGCCCTCGTCCCCCCACTGGAGCGGGGGACCACAGGGGGCCAAGATCAAGATGAAGCGACGCACGCTGCTGCTGGCTACTGCCGGATTGGCCCTCACGGCCACGCACTGCGCGCCACGTGGTCGGTCGCTGGAGCCACTGCATCCGGCCGAGGCCCGCTTCCACGATCCACTGGCCAGCGGTGTTATTGATCGAGAGCGCTGGATCGTAGACAGTCTACCCGGGGCGGAAGTCTACGCCACCAACGAGTCCCTGCGACTCGTCATCACCGACGGTCTGACGGCGACGGCGCGACCGCGGCTCCCGACGCTGGACTCGCGGCGCTTGGAGACGGATGAGATTGCTCCCACCCGCGAGGATTTGCAGTGGGAGGCACTGGTCCACCGGCGGCTCCCGTACCTGACGGCGGTGACGGTCGAGTTGGCGCCGGTTGAGGAGCGGCCATGGCGCATCCAGCTCACCGAATGGGGTGTACAGGTCGTCGAGCAACTGGTGGAGGGCGTCCGCAACCACGACATCCCCTACTTCCCGGCCAATGACGGGCGGTACCACACCTGGCGGATCAGCATTCGGCCGGAGTCCTGGCATCTGTTTCTCGACGGCCATGTCCGCTGGTCATATCCGGGTACCTTTGCGCTTCTCCGGGCGCGCTTTGGCGTCACGCGCGGCGACCCGCTGCACGGCGGTACGATTGACCTGCGCGAGGTTGTCTACGTGCGCCGTCCGGCCTGATGAGGTCCCTCACCCCGGCCCTCGTCATTGCAGTGTAGGCCGCAATCCGGAGTAGTAGAGGCGCCCCTTGTGGGCATCCTGATCCCACCGGGGGCTGGGTATTAGCCAGCAACCGTAGCGTAGACCTCAAGCAGGTGTTGTACATACTTCTCCGGGCTGTAGCGCGCTAACACTCGCTCGCGGGCGCGGCGCCCGGCCTCCCGGCAACGCGGCGAGTTGGTAAGCAGGCCGACAACACCTCTGGCAACGTCACGAGGCGTAGGTGGCACTCGCGCACCGATAGTCTCATCCACGATCTCCCGCGTATGGCCGACATCGGTGGCAACGATGGCGTTCTCACAGGCCATCGCCTCCAACAGACTGGAGCTACCCAAGTTCTCGAAACGCTGACACGAGACGAAGACCGAGGAGCGAGCCAGTTCGCCGGAGATGTCCGCAGTGTGGGCGAGGTGCAGGACCGAGTCGAGGCGGTGGTGAGCAACCAGTGACTGCACTTGATGCTCCAGCTCGCCTTGACCATAGAGGGCCAACCGGGCCCCGGGGCAGTATTGGTGGATCAAGGCCGCCGCTGCGACGAACAGTTCGGGATTTTTCTCGTAGTGCAAGCGCCCGGCCCAGGTGACCAGCGGCTCCTTTGAGGCATCGCTCCCCGGCCCCTTGCTCGCTGGCCACCGGCCACTGGCCACTCGTCCCGCTGCCGGTAGTGGGCGGAAGCGTTCCGGGTCGGTGAAGTTGTCGAGCGTCACTACATATGCGCCGCGATCCCAGCCCATGCGTCTCAAGGCGAGCCGTTCGTCGTTGCTGCACGCAATGATCGCGTCGGCGTGCCAGGTGGCGTGGCGCAAGATGGCGCGCCGCACGCGGGAATAGAACCGTAGCCGCGCGTAGCGTAGCTCGCCGGCCATCGTGACGACCGTTGGGAAGCGCAGGTTGTAGAAGAGGGGAGCATAGAGCCAGAACGTCGGGAGCAGGAGCAGATGCACTACCTGCGGCTGCGTGTCCTGCAGGTAACGGAGCGTCCGGCTCTGGAGCCGGGTGAACGCCAGCAATCGGCGATGCAAGGGCAGCGGTGCAAATGCCGGTCCCAGGGGAACGAGGCTCACCGCGGCGAGGGAGCGGCGCAGCCAGCGCTCCCGTCGAATGACGGCGGCGGTTTCGTCCGCGACTAGGAGCGAGACGCGGCAACGCCGGCTGAGATGCTGCGCGAGCGCCAGCGTTTGATGCTCGGCGCCGGAAAGATAGGGCGCCAAGAAGAGCAGGGCTACATGCTCCACTGAGGCGCCAGCTTGCACACTCATATGCTGTCGCAGACTCAGGTCGCCCGCCTCCGATGGTACCGGCGTCCCTATGCTCCCCCGCTGCGGCGGGCGGACCGGTAGTTTCCTCCCCTGTCGCAACGGGGGAGGGCCGGGTGGGGGCTACTCCTTCGACGCTCGGTCTTCTGCGGCGACGAGCTCCGGGTCGGGATTGATGATCCACGAGATTTGCACCCGGCGTATCTCCATCTCGCCACCATGGAGGTCGTCCGAGCGCGTCTCGCCGAACCGTACCCGCTTCAAGAACTCAAGCGGTATGCCGCTCCACACTTCGCGGCCGTCTATCGCCAGCGAGGTACCACTCGGTCCGAACTTCAGCGTGATCTGGTGCCATTCGGAGGGGGTGGGGGCTGGGTCGGGGAACTCGGTGCCGACGGTCTGCCCATCGGCCGTTGGATGTGTAAGGTGCCAGTCCCCTGGACGAGCTTGCAGCAGCAACAGGCGACCATCGCGGTTGAGGGCTTCGATGAGGATGTAGAACTGGCCAGCAAGCCGAAAGCGCGTCTCCCAGGCAATCGTGTAGTCGGGCTGCCGCTCCCGTAGTGCGGCCGGATGCCAAGGACGCGGTGGCGGTCGTTCCACTTCGAACCGCGGCTCCAGCCAGCCGACGGAGCCGGCCGGCGTCTCCACCCTGACCGCCCCATCCGCAACTGCGAGGGCAGTACCGGAGCCAAGCTCGTGCTCCCAGCGCACGGGGTCAAGCGCTGTGCCCGCAAACGTGCTCTCAAAGACGACTTCCTCTTGGGCAAACTGCCCGACACTCCAGAGGCGGGCGTAGTGCCAGGCGTCACCGGGCAGCAGCGTGAGGATCAGACCAGCCGCGGCCCACACATAGGCCGGGGTGAACTGCCAAGCCAAGAGGGCCGCGACGATGATGGCACTGACGGCCGCGATGGCGACCGAACGGACGTAGATATCGTGGCTGCCATCGGCGACCGGGTTGTAGGTCATGAGCCGCGCTGCCACGGATACGATCAGGAGTAGCCCGACTCCGCCGCTTCCTGCGAGGAAAGCTCCCAGATCTACGCCTGCGGACGCCGGCTCTGCCGGCTCTGTCTGTGCTGGAGAAGTTGCCATTATCACACCTCACGTAGACGTTCTATCCACCGAGCCAACTTGAGCCGCCGAAAGCCGATCAAACTCATGCGAGCCAGTAAGACGCCATGCGACAACACACGCACCTTGGAGGCACCATAGGAGCGGCGACGGTAGCGAATGGGTACGTCGATGAGACTAAGTCCCAGGCGAGCGGCGCCGAACAGGAGGTCGAAGTCCCCGAATGGGTCGAAGTCTCCGAAGTAGGCGCGTCCAGCCGCCAGCCGGTCGTAGGCCTCCTTAGGCAACACCTTGGTACCACAGAGTGTATCCTTAATGCGTTGGTCGAGGAGCCAGGTGAAGATCAAGCTGAAGGCCTTATTGCCAACCAGGTTGGCGAAGCGCATTGCCTCATCTTCCAGGGGGTAAACGAGGCGACTGCCATTAATAAATTCGGCGACACCCTCGGCTACTCCCAGGTAGAACTTGGGTAGCTCCTCCGGCGGAACGGTCAGGTCGGCATCGAGGATCATTAGGACATCGCCCTTCGCAGCCGCGAACCCTTTCCGCACGGCATCCCCCTTCCCCAGCGAAAGCATGAGGTCGGGTGGGGTCTGTTCAGCCGCGGAGGGTGGTAGGACCGGTGCGTCTTTGAGCGGAGCGGTGTCGTTTCGGGTAATCTGATCAATGAGCACGATATCCTTACGCCCTCGATGCCGGGCCATCTGCTCGCGGATAAGCTCAGGTGTACCATCGGTTGATGCTCCATCCACAAAGACCAGTTCGGTGTGGGTGCCCATCGCCGGGACGCGCTCGACACAGGCTTGGATGTTGCCGGCTTCGTTGCGGCACGGGACGATGACCGAGCACGACAGAGGCTTTGGCTGCGGTCGTGGTCGCGGTTGCAGAACCCAATAGAGCACCAAGGCAAGATGGCGTAGCAACGATTGGTCGGCAGCTTTCTCTAGCCATGATCCCGCATGCGGCAACTTGACAGGTGATAGCAGGGCCTGACCACGCTCCACTACATCGAAGTGTGTCAAGCGCAAGAGGTTCTCAATGTCGGGAGTACCGAGCCAGTTCTCGAGACCTACCGGCATCTTCAGACCGATATTCTCGGCGAGTGCCAATGCCGGCCGCCATACGAAATTGTGGCTGACGATGATTACCCGCGTATCGGGCGTTGCAACCGCATGAACCGAGCGTAGAGTCTGCCATACGTCGTCAACGTACCCCAGCGTGTCGGCCAGGATAATGGCATCCCACGGGGCATCGAATGGGACTGCTTGAGCGTCGCCCTCGACGAAGTGCAGTTGTGGATAGCGCGAGCGCGCAGCGGCGAGGCTGTGCCGACTGATATCCAAGCCGACACCCAGGGTTGGCTCCAAGCTGGCCAGCAGGTCGCCGGTATTGCAGCCCAGCTCCAGCACGCGACTCTGCGGGGGCACGTACCGGCGGCAAATCTCACTCAATGTCGCGTGGTAATGGGCGGCGCGGCGTTTCCAGGTAGCGCGCTGCCCGGCGTGACGGTCGAAGGCCGCGGCAACCGCCCGTCGCCGTCGCTGTGCATCAGCCCAATACGGAGCGGCACCGGCATCCGTCACCATGTTAACTATCCCAGACAAGTCTAAACTCCAGACGCTCAATACTTAGGGCGTGTCGTCAAATTGAGGATTGGATGGTAAGTTGATGCTGTAAGTAGGCCAGGAGCAAGTGTAGCATGTCCGCAGCACATCGTAGGCACGACCTTTCCGACCGGGTCTGGAAACGTCTGAAACCCCATTTGCCCGG
>JAJDZR010000005.1 GCA_022824545.1 Chloroflexota bacterium | reverse complement strand
GGGAGGGTCAGGGTGGGGGTCAACACACTACCTAATCAAGTTCGCAACTTCCATCAGGGAAGGGAAAGTCAGCGCGGTGCTCGGTAGTCCCTTCCCTGGAGGGATGGATGGGGATAGGTGTGCTCATCCACACCAAAACCTATACTGCACAGTCTATCCTGACTCCCGATTCCTAGCCAAAACTGCTCGCGGCCTAGGCATCGCCATACGGCGCGCGGTGGTGGAGCAGGTCCATGCCCCGGAGCAGCTCGTCAATGCCCTCTTCCAGGGAAATCTCCGTCGTGAAACCCAACGCCCCGAGCTTTTGGTAAGACACGGCGTAGTCGCGCTGGTCCTCGTCCACGCCGACCGGCCCGTAGGTGAGGAAATACCGGTGGCGGGCCAGGATCAGCCGGGCAATCTCGTCTTTCGTATGGTTGAGAGCCTCCGAGCCGGCGTTGTAGACTTGACCGCCCATCGCAGCGCAGTGATCCAGCGCGAACAGGAAGGCGCGAGCCATGTCCCGGACGTGGATGAAGGTGCGCCGGGCGTCCTTGTCGTACACCACGAGGTAGCCCCGCCGCTTGGCCGAATACACAAAGCCGTTGACCAGCAGATCAATCCGCATACTGGGCGACATGCCGAACGCCGTCGCAAAGCGGAAAGCCACGGCGTTGCCGCTCTCGACGATCAGCCGCTCGGCGGCGAGCTTGGTGCTGCCGTACTGCGAGAGCGGCGTCGGCTCCAGCCCCTCGTGGCAGAGGCCGGCGGGGACGGCGCCATAGACGCTGCCGGTCGAGGCGTAGAGCACCAGTTGTCCGGGATCGCGGGCGGCGAGGAGCGTCCGCGTGCCGCCGACGTTCACGGACTCGGCGTGCCGGGGATCGGCGTTGCACTCGCCAAAGCCGACGATGGCCGCCAAGTGCAGCAGCACGTCTTGACCGCGCACGGCCTCGGCGACAACGCGCTCGTCCCGCACGTCGCCGGCCAGGAAGCGGAAGCGGGTCTGCGGCACGTAGCCCAACAGCCCTTGACCACCGTCATCGAGGCGGTCGAGCACGGTAACGGTGTGCCCGGCATCGAGAAACGCTCCCGTCACCACGGCCCCGACGTACCCGGCGCCGCCGGTAATCAATACATTCGCCACAGCCCCGCGCCTCCCTCGGACTTCCTATATTATCATTGGCGCTGTGACTACCCAGCGACCGACTCGTATCGGGTTTGTAGGGATTAACCGGCGGGCGCAACGGCTACTCTTGCCCGGCCTCATGGCCTCCCCGCGAGCCGAGATCGCGGCGGTGTGCAGCCGTGATTTGACCAAGGCAGCGCAGAGCGCCGCGGCGCTCGGTCCGGCCGTTCGGCCGTTCTCCTCGGTCGCGGCGCTGGTAGACAGTGGCGCCGTTGACGCCCTCTACGTCAACACACCGGCCGAGACGCACTACGACTTCTGCCTGGCGGCCATTCGCGCCGGCTGCGCGGTGATCTGCGAAAAGCCGCTGGCTACGAGTACCGCCGCGGCGCAGCAGCTCCGGCAGGCGGCCACGGCTGCCGGAGTGTCCCACGTGGCGAACTTCACCTATCGGTCCATGCCCGGCTACCGCCTCACGGAGCGGCTGCTCCGCCAGCGCGGTATTGGCCGGCCGGTTCACGCCGAGTTTGCGCTGCTGCAAGGCCACGATTTCCTGCCCGACTACCCGCCACGCAGCGCGTTGCTCGAAAGCGGCGTGCATCTCTACGATACTCTGCTCGGACTCACGCAAGCCGCCGGGTTTGGCGCGGTCGGCGCGGTGTGCGCGGCGCCGATGCCTGGCGCCGGCGGCCTCGATCACGGCTGGGCCTTCACGCTCCGCATGTCTACCGGCGCAATCGTCTCGGCCACGTTCAGCCGCCGCTCGCTCGGCTGGAACAACGGCCTCCGCTGGTCGCTATACGGCGACGAGGCGGCGCTGGCCGTCGAACTGGACTCCGACCGCACCGCAGCGCGAGTGGCCCGCCGCGGCGACGAGCGGCCGCAAGGCGTCTGGCGACCCGTCCCAGTGCCGGCCGATCTCCAAGCGGACGACACTCGATTTCCGGCCTACCATATGGATCGCCTTGTCGCTGCGGCACGCGGCGAGGCGCCGTTTCCGGGGTTTGCCGAGGCCGTCGCCGCCCATCGGCTGGCCGCGGCGCTGGCAGACTCGGCTGCGGCGGGACGTTGGGTAGAGGTCGCCGCCTAACCGATCCAAACTACACAGTACGAGGAGCAACCGATGTTTCGCATTGTCGTCACCAGCTACACCACCTTGCAGACGGATGGTCCCCACCGCGCTGCGTATGCGGAGGCCGGTTGTGAACTGGTACCCGGCCCCTTCATCCGCTGGTCAACCGAGGCAGAGCTACTCGAATCCGTGACCGATTGCGATGCCGTCCTCTGCACCACGGACCAGTTTACGGAGCGCGTGTTCGCCGCGGCGCCGCGGCTGAAGATCGTCTCGCGCTTTGGCGTCGGCTACGACACGATTGACGTGGAAGCGGCCACCAAGCACGGCGTATGGGTGACTATTACCCCCGGCGTCAACCACTTGGCCGTCGCCGACCACACGCTGGCACTACTCCTGGCCGTCGCGCGGCAGGTCGTGCCGCTCGCCAACATGGTGGAGGCGGGTGGATGGGACCGGCCGCCGGGGGTCGAGCTGGACGGCAAGACGCTGGGCATCATCGGCTTCGGGAGCATCGGCCGCCAGGTGGCGCGTCGCGCCGCCGGATTCGGGATGCGGATTATCGCCCACGACATCATGGAGGACCCCGCCGCCGCTGCCGCCCTCGGCGTGACCTACGCCAGCCTCGACGATCTGCTGGCGCAATCCGACTTCATCACGCTCAACCTCGCGCTCACCGCCAGCGCTCGCGGCCTCATTGATGCCGAGCGGATCGCCAAGATGAAGCGCGGCGTGTACATCATCAATACCTCCCGGGGCGGGGCCATTGACGAGCCGGCACTGGCCGAGGCCTTACGGAGCGGACACGTCGCGGGGGCCGGCCTCGACGTGCTGGACATGGAGCCGCCGACCGACCGTACCTTGATCGAGATGCCGCAAGTGATCGTCACGCCACACGTCGCCGGCAGCGTCCACGAAGCCAACGTGCGCGCCTGCGCGATGAACGCCGAAGACGTTTTGGCGGTCATGCGCGGCGAGCGCCCCGCGCACGCCGTCAACGACCTCGAATAGGTGGCAGGAGTACCCCGTCCCCCTGCCGCAGCGGGGGGGCCACAGGCTCACAAGGGTAGGTTTTCTGTAGGGGCGCGATTCACCACGCCCAGGCGCCTGTCATTGCGGCGAAAGCCGCAATCCAGGGCCATGCATCGGCCCCGGCTCGAGCGTTACACCCCCTCTCCAACATTTGGAGAGGGGGCCGGGGGGTGAGGTCGGCCCC
>JAJDZR010000153.1 GCA_022824545.1 Chloroflexota bacterium | reverse complement strand
TCTGATACAGCGGCTCACCGAAGCCTTCCTCCGGCAAGAAGATGTCCTCTTCGCTGCGCCGATCACCGAACTGCGCCGGGGGCGCCGATACCTGATGCTCGCTCGGCGTGGCATTCCCACCGCTCGCCTGCACGACCGGTACCAAGGGCACCAGCAGCGAGAGCACGAGCAGCACGGGAATGAGCACGTGCAGGCCGCGCCGGCGGCGTCTCAACCGCCCAGCACCCTGCCGGCGGCTGTTTCGACTTCGGTTCCACATACTTCTTCTACCTCCCGCTCTAGCCACGGCTACGGTCAGTAGGCCCGCTACGCCGACAATCTACTCCGGCAGACCACGCATAGCGCCGTCTGTACCGGCAGTATACGCCGCCGGCCACAATGTCACCAGTCCACAGGCCCACGCCGCAAGCCGCTGTGGTGACGATTGTATCAGTTAAACGCGCCCTTGTCTAGTACAGCACGCTGTTGGCGGTCCCCGGCAGAATGCCGGGGGACTCCCTACGCAGTCATACCAGCGATACGATAGGGTGGTCCGACCTGGGCAACCTAGTCTACCACACACGCCCCTCAAGGCTACAACATGTGCCTTGGTCGTTGTGATCGCCCCACCCGGGCCAACACCGGGCCGGCCCTACATGGCACGCTGTACTTGCTGGAAGAGTGTAACCGAAGTGTATCCGCATCGTAACCGGGGCTGCAACCTCGTCGCGCCGGGGTGCCTCCATCATCCCGTCGTGACTATAATTCAGGGCAGACGAGTCGTCGGCGAATGATCGGAGTGCTTCAGGGTGGCGCAGCGACCGGCGACGGCTGTCCCCTGGGCGAGGCGGACCGGGCCATATGTCGAGTATGTCCAAGGCGAAGATCGCCGCATACCGTGCCCTCGCGCTACGACGCTATCAGCAAGAGGTGCTGGCAACCGTCACGAGCCAGCGCCGGGTGCTGCTCTGTGGCGGGCTGGCGGGCCTTAGCGTATTTGTCGCTCCCCTAGTGCTGCACGCGCTGGCCATCATCCTGGCGCTGCTCCTCACGAGCGTGGGCGCCATCATCAACTACTTCACCTATCTACCGGAACTGACGGAGGCCGTGCCGGCGCTAGACGCCGGCAACTTCCGCTCCGTGTTCGCACCCATCTTCACCGAAGCGCCGCTCTTGATCTATGCCGTCGCGTCGGGGATGGCGCTGGCGCTGTTTCGACGCTGGCAAAATCGTCGCCGCGCGGTGACCAAGTCCGTCCACACGCCGCGCCCGCAGCTGCCGCTGTTCGCCCTATGCTACGTCTTGACTCTCGGCGGACTCCTATACTTCGGCTTGTTTCGCAGCGTGTATCCGGAGCCGGTAGCCTGGCGCGTGATCGTGACGGTCGTGCCGCTGATGACGCTGGCCGTGGCGTGGTTCGTGCTCGTCACCTGGCAGTACGCCTACCACAACTGGCTTGATCTACTCGCGTCGCCCACGGACCGCCGGAAGGCCGCAGACGTCGTGGCGCGCGAGGACCTGCGCTGGCGGGCCGAGGCGTCCTGATTCTCGCGCCGGTTGCGCCTCGATTGCCGGCAACGTTACGCTATCTCTAACAAGGTGACAGCACAGATGGATATGGATATGACTACCGGACTAGACGCTCACGCCCAGGTCCCGCTCCGCCGCAATGCCGCCCGCGGAAAAACCTCCCCTCGGACAGGTGGGAGGCGATGGCACCTACCAGCCGCCGGTCGCTGGATCGTCGCGGCGCTCTTGCTCATGATTGGTGTTGCCGGGCCGTTGAGCGCCTGCGAACAGAGTGCCGAGGAGAGCGAGCAGTTCATCCGCCTGGGGCTTGATAACATCATCACGCTTGATCCGGCCAAGGTACAAGATGCTTCGTCGGCGCTCTACATTACCCACCTGTTCAGCGGGCTGGTCCGCCTCGACGAGGAGTTCGAGGTGGCTCCCGATCTGGCCGAACGCTGGGAGGTGAGTCCCGATGGCCGGGTGTATACCTTCGAATTGCGCCAGAACGCGACCTTCCACAACGGCCGGCTGATCCGCGCGGAGGACATCAAGTACAGCTTGGAGCGCGCAGCCGATCCCGCCACGGAATCCCCAGTTGCCGCCACGTACTTGGGCGATATTGTCGGCGTGCGCGAGAAGCTGGCAGGGACCGCCAATGAGATTGTCGGCGTGCGAGTACGCGGCGACTACACCATCGAGATTACGATTGACCAGCCGAAAGCCTATTTCCTGGCCAAGCTGACCTACCCGACGGCGTATGTCGTGGACCGCGAGAACGTCGAGGCCAGCCCGGACTGGGCCAACAGTCCCAACGGCTCCGGCCCGTTCATGCTCAGTGAGTGGCAACCGGACGAGCTGCTGGTCCTGGCGCGCAACGATCAATACTACGGGGAAAAGGCCCAACTCCAGGAGGTGCAGTTCCTCGGCGGTTTGCCGGAAGTACCCGCCTACGAGCAGGGCATCCTCGATATTGCCTACGTCGGCCTCAACTACGTGGAGCGGCTCAGTGACCCCAGCCAGCCGCTGCACGAAGAGCTGCAAGTATCCCCGGACCTGAGTGTGTTCTATCTGGGACTCAACCCGAACGTCAAACCTTTCGACGACGTGAAGATTCGGCAGGCGTTCAACCACGCCCTGGACCGGGAGAAGCTCGTCAACGTCACGCTACGGGGGATGGCCGCGCCGGCGCGAGGCATCTTGCCGCCGGAGCTGCCTGGACACAACGAGCACGTGCAGGGGTTGGAGTTCGACGCCGGTCTGGCCCGCCAACTCCTATCCCAGTCCAGCTACCGGGACGTCCAGAATCTGCCGCCGGTCGTGCTGCACACCGCCGGCGGCGGCGCGCAGCCTGCCCCCCACATTACGGCGATCATCGAGATGTACCGGCAGAATCTGGGCGTGGACGTGAAGATCAGACAGACCGATTTTGCCTCCTTCCTGACGCTGCTGACCGAGCGGCCAGAGGAGGTGCAACTGTTTTCCCTGGGCTGGATAGCAGACTACGCCGACCCGCAGAACTTCCTGGATGTGTTGTTCCATAGCGAAAGCAACGAGAACAACAGCCGCTACGCCAACGCCGAAGTAGACCGGATGCTGCTGGATGCCCGGACAGAGCAGGATCGGGCCACCCGCCTGCGGCTCTACCAGGAGATCGAGCAGGTGATCGTCAGCGATGCAGCCTGGGTGCCGCTATGGCACGGCAAAGAGTTCCGACTGGTGAAGCCTTACGTGCGCGGCTACCGCCCGGCGCTCGTCATTCAGCCGTGGCTGAACCGGATTTCGATTGTCGGCACGCCGGAGGGGCGGGTCGAGTGGCCGCCCGAGCAGCCGCCCGTGTTCCCGCCCACGCCGCCGGCCGTGGCGGCCTAACCAGTGGTTAGTGGTCGGTGGCTAGGTTCTGTTGGCATTTCATTATAATGGTCGCATGAGCAGCATCAAACTATCCCCGGAACAGTGGGGCAAGGTGCTCGAGTTTCTGCGTGGGTGCGCGGGCCTCTACGTTGGGCAAGAAACGGACTGCCAGCGTTTCATTGCGGGGGGCCTGTGGATGAGCCGCTCCGGCGCCCAGTGGCGGCTGCTTCCGGCCAAGTAGGGGCAGTGGAACA
>JAJDZR010000149.1 GCA_022824545.1 Chloroflexota bacterium | reverse complement strand
CCTCCCCCGTCCCGACAGGGGAGGGAATACACCCGTCCCCCCGCTGCGGCGGGGGGACCATCGGGGGGCTACATCCCACTACCCGATTAAGTTGTCAACTTTCATGAGGGAAGGGACCGGGGTTAGGTCCAATCTACCCCTGACAGGGTAAGTCGCCGGGTAATGAGGTGAGGAATGAGTTGGATACGCGCCGGTATTACAAGCCTGGTTGCCGCCGCGCTGGCAATGGGCCTGATGTTTTGGGCACGCAGCGCATTCCAAGTCCGCACGCTGCCGGAACGGCTGATGGAGTGGCTGCTGCTGTTCGTGCCGCTGGATGCGTTCGCGCAAGGCATCCAGGATTTCGGCCCGCAGGCCAAGGTCTTCGCCCTCTACGGCGGCATCGGCATCATGTCCGCCGCGCTGTTCGGGCTGGGTCTGCTGGCCTTGCGGCGACGGTGGCCCAGCCCCGGCATCCTGGGTTTGGCGCTGGCGCTCTTTGTGGTGGCGATGGCCGGGATTATGCCGCTGACCGGCGCCGGGTTCTTTGCCTCCGACCTCTTCCAGCATCCCATGCTGGTGAATGGCGTCTATCTGGGCATGGCGCTGGCCTATGCGACCGTGCTGCTGCTGGGGCAGACTATCGAAAGCATCCTGGGTGGTGATGCCGCCGCCGGGGACAGCCTGACCCGCCGCTATGCGCTGATTACCAGCGCCGTCGGCATGATCGGCGCCTACGCGCTCGCCATTCGCCAGTCCGCAACCGGCGGGGGGACGGTGACGAGCGACTTACCGCTGGCCCAGCTCCCCACAGAGTTCTCGCAGCCGCCAACGCCAGCACCACCACCACCGGCGCCCACGCCCACGCAGCATCCCGGCATGGCTGCGGTACAGGCCACCTTGCCACCCGCAACCGCGGTGCCGGCGGTAGCGACTCCGGTACCAGCCGTCGCGGTGGCGACTACGGCGCCGGTGGCGGCCGCGACCCAGGCGCCAGCCGCAACGGCTGCCCCAACGGTCGCGTCACTGGCCGCCACGCCGACGACGCGCATCCCCACCGCGACGGTCGCCGCGGTCGCCGCGGCGCCAACCCGTCCGCCAGCGCAGCCGACAGCGCCAGCAACGGCTGCCGTAGCCACGACAGCGCCTGAACCGACGGCTACGACCGCCAGCGCGGCAGAGCCAACGGCGCCACCGGCTGCGCCGACCGCCGTGCCACCAACTCCGGTGCCCCCCACCACCGTGCCACCGACGCCCGTACCGCCAACTCCGGTGCCGCCGACTGCTGTGCCGCCAACCCCCGTCCCACCGACGCCCACTGCGCCACCGCCGGCGCCGGCTCAAGTCGGCCCGTTCCCCACCCCGCAGGAGGCGCGGAAGCTCGTCCGCGACAAGGACGGCGCACTGACCGCAGCGGTGCGGGCCAAGGGCGAGTTGTCGTCTTTAATGACGCCCACCGCGGCACACTACGTCGTTTCCAAGAACGCCGTGGCCGACCCGGTGCTCGACGCCAATTCATGGCGGCTGATCCTGGACGGAGAGGTGAACCAGCCGGTCCAGTTGGACTACAACATCCTCCGTCGCCTGCCGTCCGTCGAGGTCCACAAGACGCTGGAGTGCATCAGCAACTTCACCGCCCAGTGCCATCTCGCCTTCTTCGGCTGTGATCTCATCAGTACGGCCCGGTGGCGGGGCGCTCGTCTACGGGACGTGCTGCAACTGGCAGGTGGACTGAATCCGGGGGTTGTGAGCTTGGAGGTGCGATCCGCCGACGAGTATTCGAGCAGCATTCCCCCGGAGCTGGCGCTGGACCCTGGCAGCCTGCTGGTGTACGAGATGAACGGGCAGATTTTGCCCCGTGTGCATGGCTACCCGGCGCGGCTGCTGGTGCCGGGGCGATACGGGATGAAGAACGCCAAGTGGGTCGTCGGTATTCGCGGGCACCGCCAAGAGCACGTGGACTGGTACGGCCAACGCGGCTGGAGCAAGACCGGGTTCGTGCGGACGATGTCGCGCATTGACGTGCCCGCCGAAGGCGTGCAACTGCCGGCGGGGCGGCACCGGATCGCCGGGATCGCCTACGCCGGCGACCGCGGCGTCAGCGGCGTCGAGTTCAGTAGCGACGATAGTCAGACCTGGCATCCGACGATCTTTCTCGATCCACCGCTCGGCCGGGATACCTGGGTACGGTGGCAGGCCGAGTTCGACATTGCGGCCGGGCAAACGCTGACGCTCACGAGCCGGGCTATTGACGGTACCGGCACCGTGCAGACGGACGTGTTCAACCTCCCGCAGCCGAACGGCGGCAGCGGGCGGCATTCGATCCAAGTGAAAGGGGCATAGGGGTCTTAATCTTCACCCCCGGCCGGGCCAGAGCCGCATGGATAGTGCCGGGTGTGGTGCGGCGGAGGCGGGTTGGGAGTATTGTCCCCCCTATGGTCCCCCCGCTGCGCGGGGGGACGTGGATTCCCGCGTGCGCGGGAATGACGGGCCGGGGGCCGCAAGGAAGGCAAGGAGGCTGCCGCGATGGGCTGGTGGCAGCGGCTGTTCGGTGGCGGCAAGCGGGCCGACGGCGACGAGGACCGCCTCGCGCTGATCCAACGCCTGCTGGCGGCAGCACAGGCTGCCACCAATGCCGAGGCGACGACGACCACGGCCGACGTGCTGGACACCATTCTCGCGGAGGTCCGGGCAGCGTTTGCTACGCAGCAAGCGTGCATCCACTTCGTCCGTGAAGGAGCCGTCCACCCGGACAACATCTTCTACGGTGTCCAGACCTGTCCGGTCATGCTGAGTGCCACCGAGCACACCCTCGCCCCCTTTGCCGCACTGGAACAGGCAGCGATGCAGCGCGCCCGCGAGGTAGGCGGCCCGGTGCAGGTGAGCGAGGTCCGGGATGAGTTGCTGACCGACTTGGCCACGGCCGCCGACTTCGTGGACGGCCTGATCGTGCCTATCGCCTATCAGGGCGATGCCTTCGCCTGGATCAACGTCTATCTGCGCCAGCCGCGCCGGTTCGACGCGATTGACCGGAGCTTGCTGCAAACCGTCGGCGGCGTGCTGTACGGGGCCATCAAGAAAGAAGCCTTCATCGCGGCGCTCCAGCGTATTCGGGCCATGCTGGAAACTCACTTCTCGCCGCGGGTGGTGGACAAGCTGGTCGGCGACCCGGAGAGCTTTGCCGAGCAGCGGAGCGAGCGTCTCGACGTCTCGGTGCTGTTCTCGGATATACGCGGCTTCACGGCCCTGTCCGAGCGGCTGGAGACGGACGAAGTAGCAGCCATGATGAGCGTCCACCTCAACGCGATGACCGAGGTGGTCTTCAAGTACGATGGGATCGTAGACAAATACATCGGCGACGCGGTGATGGCCGTCTTCGGCTCACCCTTCCCGCAAGGCGACCATCCGCAGCGCGCAGTGGCGGCAGCGCTGGAAATGCTGGCGGTGCAGCGGAAGCTCGGAGAGCAGTGGGGCGAACGGGTGGATAGCCCGCTGGCGATAGGCGTCGGCGTGAACACCGGCGAGGCGGTGGCCGGAAGTATCGGCGGCGCGCGGCGCGAGTTCACGCATCTCGGCGACACGGTCAATCTAGCGAGCCGGCTCAAGGACGTGGCCAAGCCCTGGCAGGTGCTCATCGGCGAGACCACTTTCGAGCGCGCCAAGGAGGTGATCGCGGCCGAGGCCGTGGCACCGTTCACGGTCAAAGGCAAGCAAGAGCCGATCAAAGCCTACGCGGCCACGCGCTATACCGGCGATCTGGATGCAGTCATCGTCGAGGACATCCCGGTGGAAGACGGTGCAACGGTAGCTCCGGCCGAGGCTGATGATATGGCTGCCAAGCGTGCTATGATGAAGGAAGTGGAGCATTAAATCCACTTCCCCGCTCCACGGTGGAGCGGGGACCGGAGGGTAAGGCACCCTCACAACAGGAGCGAAAGCAGGAGTTGTGCAATGACGACGACAGCACCGCCGAGCCAAACCTCACCGTTGTCTCTGCGCTGGTGGCGTGCCCATCCGATCTTGTCCGTGCTGGCGCTCGTGGTGATCGCGGCCGGAGCGGCCGTTGCATGGTGGCTGGGATCGCCATTGTTCATCACCACGCGCTTGGTGGAAACGGAGCTGCCCGGCGGGGCCGCCCCCGCTCAGTTGACCGTAGTATCCCAGGGCAACTTCATGGATGCCGACGACTTCCACAGAGGCTCGGGCGTTGCGAGTATCGTCCGCACACCGGACGGCAAGGCCATTGTGCGGTTCGAGAACTTCAAGGTAACGAACGGCCCGCAGCTGGAAGTCTTCCTGGCACCTCACCCGCAACCGAGCAACCACGACCAGGTCTATGACAACTCGCTGGGGCTAGGGGCGCTGAAAGCCTCCGAAGGCGCCTTCAGCTACGAGCTGCCGGCGGGCGACGACGGCGCTCGTTACCAATCGGTCGTGATCTACTGCGTGCCCTTCCGCGTGATCTTCTCCGTGGCCTCGCTGACAGCGCAGTAAGGTGCCGGCCCCGACCAGCGCGGCAGCTGACAGCGCCGATGAGCGCGTTGGACCGGCCAGGCCATCGCCAAGTGCCGCCGGACCCAACGGCCGCCGCCCGCTCGCAGCCTATGCTGCGGGCCTGCTGCTCCTCGTACTCATCGCCTTCTACGCGGTGACCGCGGGCCGGTTGGCGCTCTATCGGCACTGGAACCTAGAGAGCCAAGCCCTCGACATGGGCTACGCCGATCAGATCACCTGGAATAACCTGCACGGCAACTTCTTCCGCTTCACGGTCTTTCGCGGCGCCGTCGGCCACGAGCAGGGTGGCCCACTGGCCTTCGGGGAGGGCGCGGACCCGGACTCGCTGCTGGCATTCCACGTCGAGTTGCTTTTCCTGCCGCTGGCGGCGCTCTATCTGATCCACGCCGGGCCGGAGACGTTGATCGTGCTGCTCACGGCGGTACTGGCGCTCGGTGCGCTGCCGGCCTATTGGATCGCGCACCGCCGGCTCGACCATCGTGGTGCCGCGCTGGCATTTGCCGCGATGTACCTGCTCTCCCCGGCGATCCAAGCCGCCAACCTCGCCGACTTCCACATTGTCTCAATGACCGGCGCCCTGCTGCTGTTTGCCTGGCACTTCCTGCTGCGGGGGCACACCTGGGCGTTCGTGCTCATGGCTGGCCTCTGCACCTTGGCCAAGGAAGAGGTCGGGCTGATCGTGGGCCTGATGGGCGTCTATGCGGCGCTCGTGCTGCGAAAACGGCTGCTGGGTATCACGGTCGCTGTCCTGGCGTTCACATGGGTGGCTCTGTCGTTTGGGGTCATCATCCCGTACTTCAGCGGTGGTAGAGCGTCGCTCTTCATCACGCGCTACGCCGAGGCCATTGCTCTCCTCCGGGCCTACCCCGGCGAACTGCTGGCCGGCAACCTCGGCTGGCCGGTGCCGGGCTGGACCGTGACGTACCTGCAACACCTACTTGCCAGCAGCGGAGGCGTCGCCTTGCTGGGACCGCTCCAACTGGCCGTCTCCGCGCCAGCCCTCGCCATCAACGGCTTGTCAAGCTCCACCTGGCAACATGGCGGTGGGGCACACTATTCGGCTGAAGCGATCCCGGCCCTGATCGTCGCGGCGATCTTCGGCACCGGCTGGCTGGCCGCGCAGGCGCAGCGCTGGCTCCGGCTGCCCCGCGCCGACGTGGTGCTAACGCTGGCCCTGATCGCGTTGAGCATGGCCGTGATCGAAAGCCGCCAGGAAGGCATCCTGCCACCGGCCGAGCGTTTCGCGTGGCCCAACGGTGAGGTACGCGCGGACCGTCTGGCGCCGCTCCGGGAGCGGATTCCGGCGGACGCGGTCGTGTCGGCGCAATCCAACGTGTTCCCGCATCTCTCGGGGCGCGAGAAGATTTACGTCTTCCCGACCATTGACGACGCCGAATATGTGCTGCTCGACGTGGCCGGCACCTCCGACCCCTTGCAGATAGACGAACTCTACACTGAAGCGAACGCCCTGCTGCACAATCCGCAGTTCGCGCTCCTGGCCGGAGACGACGGGCTGTTGCTCTTCGAGCGGCGTCCCGAGAGCGGCGCCGCGTCGGGTGCAGCACCGGATGTCGTGCCGCCGCCGGCCTTCTACTCCTTCACCCGCGCCGCCGAGCACGAGCCGTACACGCCGGTCGCGGTGTCTTTCGAGGGGCTATTCGAGATCGTGGGCTACCGGCTGGAGGCGCTGCCGGAGGTGCGCTATAGCATCCGCCGCGTGATACCGACGTTGTACATCCGTCCGCGGGCCGACATCAGTCGGAACTATCGGCTGACGCTGCTCGTCGTGGGCTATGACAACTTCTTGCGCGAGGTTGACAGTGGCAACCCCACGCAGTTGTGGCATCCCACGAGCCAGTGGTCGGTCGGTGAGCTTATCCGCCTCCGCTATCCGCCCCTCACCTACCATCCCGGTGCGCGGCTGGGCATCCGTGTCCAGACCGGGACGGGTGCTGCCGAGGGACGCTGGCGCGTGACCCAGGCCACCGTGCCGCTGCTCGATCAGGACCGGGTCGCAGTGCTCGGCGACTTGCCGTGAGCGTCACCCGGCTCTCTATGGTCATCCCGCTTTGCAGGGGGACGGGGGATGAAAAACGGGCCTCACTCCCCGGCCCCCTCTCCATCGCCAAGCGATAGAGAGGGGGAGTCCGCCAGTTCAGTCTCTCGCTCATGCCACGCTTGCTACCATAGACCCGCGAGACCCGTGCCGGAACGCCACCAGGCAGTATCGTGGAGGAAGGGATTATGTCAGTCATCGCGCCAACCGCTCCGCACCTGGCACCGAGCGCAGCAGCGGCTCCGGTGACGGTGCCCATTGACCAGGGAACGGTCACGTTCGACTTGCCGGCCGAGTGGGAGGTCCATCGCGCCTCGATCAACAACCGCCCGCCCCTGACGGCGGACCAAATCCGCACCGCCCTGCGCGAGACCGTCGGCACGCCAGCGCTGCGTGAGCTGGCGCGCGGCCGACGGACCGCCGTGCTGATCGTGGACGACCTCACCCGCCCTACGCCGACGGCGGACTTCATTCCCTACGTGCTGGAGGAAATACAAGCCGGCGGCATTCCTCCCGAAGGGACGGTCATTCTCGGCGGCTTTGCCACTCACCGGCCAATGACGCGGCCGGAGTACGTCCGCAAAGTGGGCGCGGAGGTGGTTGCCCGCTACGAATACATGAATCACAACCCGTTCGAGCACCTGACCGACGTGGGCACCACCTCGCGGGGCACCAAGGTCGCGGTCAACAAGTATTACGCCGACGCCGACCTGCGGATCAGCCTGAGCAGTGTCATTCCGCACGCCTCGGCCGGCTTTGGCGGGGGCGCCAAGCTGGTACTGCCCGGCGTCTGCGGCATCGAGACAATTGCCTACCACCACGGCACGTTCGACGGCGAGCGCGTGCAGATCGAGGGCAACGTCTTCCGCGCCGACTGCGAGGAGGCCGCGCGCTTGGTCGACCACGACTTCAGCGTCAACGTCGTGGTGAACCGGGACATGAAAGTCGCCGGCTTGTTTGCCGGCGATCTGGTCGCAGCGCATCGGGCGGCGGTGCGGTTGGCGCGTGACCTCTACGTGGTGCCGGCGGCGCCTGATGCCGACCTGACCATCGTCAGCGGCCATCCCCAAGATTCCGAGTTCTTGCAAGCAGGCAAGGCGCTCGGCGAGTACGGCGCTCCCGCAACCGCGCGGCCCGACGGCGTGGTCTTGTTCGCTGCCGCGGCCACGCTCGGTTTTGGCGTCCACTACCTCGGCGAGCGGCGGCGCCGGGGCTTGCCGCTGGGCGAGCCGGGCACCGGCCCGCGTGCAGCGGAGCTAGGCGACCGGGAGGTCGTCGTCTATTCGCCCGGCATCACCCAAATGGAGGCCGGTCTGCGTCTACCCGGAGCGCCCGTCTTTGCCGAGCCGGCTGCGGCGGTCGAGGCCGTCCGGGCGGCCGTAGCCCGGCGCCGGAACGGCCGGCACACGCCCATTGTCAACGTCATCCCCGAAGGCCCGGTCGCCATCTTCGGCAACCCACCGGCGTAGCGGCTGCTCTGACTGTTAGATGAGATGTCTTCACCCCCGCCCGGAGGGACGCCAGGCCCACACCGCCCAGTGTAGCGCAATGGACACAACTCGTCGCCACGCAGTTGCCGCACTTGAGCCAGCCCCAGGCCTGGTCTTGGCCCGCTCCTGTGGGCTCACCGCCGTCAGCGTGTTCCTGGCCGGCCTGCAGCACCGCAAGGAAAACACCGTGCGGCAGCAACTCCGCGCATGGTACTACGAAGCGCCCGCCAAACGGGGGATCCGGTGCCAGGCGCTGGCGGTGGAGCCCTGTTCTGCGCCCTTGCTGCGCTGGGTCTTGCACTGGTGGCAGGGGGCCCAGGCAGCCCTGGCGCTGGATGCCACCACCCTGGGCGCCCGGTTTGTCGTGCTGGCGGTCAGTGTGCTGTACCGCGGCTGCGCCATCCCGGTGGCTTGGGCCGTCTTGCCCGCGACGGCGCGGGGGGCCTGGAAGGCCGAGCGGTTACGCTTGCTGCGCCACCTGCAGCGCACCATGCCCGCGACCATGACGGTCATCGTCTTGGCCGACCGGGGGCTGTATGCGCGCTGGTTGTTCCAGGCCATTGTCCACCGGGGGTGGGCCCCCTGCTGCGGGTCAACGCCGGGGGGCTCTTTCGGCCCCAGGGCGGTGCTCGATGTGACGGCGGTGCTGGGCGCGGCGCGGCGCCCGCCGCTGGCGCCGCGGGTGCGCCTGGTCAGCGTGTTTCGGCGTGGCCGGAGCACCATCCTGGTGGCGCCGCTCCCGCCGGGCCGGTTGATCCCCGAGCGGTGGCCCGTCCTGCCGGGCCCGGCCGTGGCCGGGGGAGACCGGGCGTGGCCGGGGGAGACCGGGCGTTTTGGAAAACCTACCCCTG
>JAJDZR010000051.1 GCA_022824545.1 Chloroflexota bacterium | reverse complement strand
CCGTCGGGACGGGGGGACCATAGGGGGGCCGGACGCTAGAACCAGCGCGTGATGACCACCTTGCGGTCGGTGAAGAAGTCAATGGCATCGCGGCCCTGGCCGTGCAGGGTGCCGAAAAAGGATTCTTTCGCGCCGCTGAAGGGGAAATAGGCCATGGGCGCTGCGACGCCGACGTTGATCCCCACGTTGCCGGTGGGAACGCGGTAGCGGAACTCGCGCGCGGCCGCGCCGTCCTGCGTGAAGATGGACGCCGCATTGCCAAACCGCTGCTGCTCGATAATCGCAATCGCCGCGTCGAGCGTGTCCACGTGCATGATGCTCAGGACCGGGCCGAAAATCTCGTCACAGGCAATGGTCATGTCGGGCGTGACGCTATCGAAAATGGTGGGGCCGACGTAGCAGCCGTCGTCACCACCGGCCACCGCGACCCGGCGACCGTCCAGCACCAGCGTCGCGCCCTCCTGCTCGCCTTGCTCGATATAGCCCAGAATACGCTCCTGGGCCGACCGGGAGATCACCGGCCCCAGCTCCACGTCGTCGTCCAAGCCGTTGCCGACCTTCAGCGCCGCCGCGGCCTGCGCCACTGCATCGCGCACGCGCTCGTGCCCTTCCCCGACCGTCACCAGGACCGAGCCGGCGAGGCAGCGCTGGCCGGCGGAGCCAAAGGCGGAGTTGATGATATTGGAGACGGAGCTATCCAACACCGCGTCGGGCATGACGACGAGGACGTTCTTGGCACCGCCCTGCGCCTGCACGCGCTTGCCGCGCTCGGCGCCGCGCGCATAGATGTACTTAGCTACCGGCGTCGAGCCGACAAACGAGAGCCCCTTGACGTCGGGGTGGTCGAGTAGCCCGTTCACGGTGTCTCTGGCGCCGTTGACCAGGTTGATGACGCCCGGCGGGAATCCGGCGGTGTCGAGCATCTCGAAGATGAGCTGCATGCTGGTGGGCACCTGCTCGGAAGGCTTGATGATGAAGGTGTTGCCGCAAGCGACGGCATACGGCCAAAACCAGAAGGGCACCATCAGCGGGAAGTTGAAGGGGCAGATGGCCGCAAACACCCCCAGCGGCTGCCGCACGACATCCTCGTCTATGCCGCTAGCCGCCCCGTCCTCCAGCCCGTAGCCCATGAGCAGGGAGGGAATGCCGCTGGCGACCTCGACGTTTTCGATGGCGCGTCGCACCGAGCCGCGCGCATCTTCGAGCGATTTGCCGTGCTCCAGCGTCACCTGCCGCGCCAACGTCTCGAACTGCGCTTCCATCTGCTCGCGGACGGAGAAGAGATAGCGCGCGCAGTCGAGGGGCGGCGTGGCGCGCCAGGCGGGGAAGGCCGCCTGCGCCGCCGCGACGGCCTGATCCACGTCGGCCTGGTTCGACAGGGGTACGCGGCCGAGCAGATCGCCGGTGGCCGGATTGGTCACGTCGAGGTATTCGGTCGCGTGGGGCGTGATCCACTCGCCACCGACGTAGTTCCGTAGCGCGTTGGTATTCGCCGGCGCCGCTGTTGCGCCGGCCGGGTGGGTCGTAGTCATCGGTCTCGCCTCCTACCGCCTGAGGGCCAACGCACATCTTATACCAATTCCCGCGCCTCACCCCCGGCACCTCATCATTGCAGACGAGCAGCAGCGGCCGCGTCTTGACAGATCGGCACCGCTGCGGCAGCCTGGGGCTAGGTGTCCGGCGCGGCCACACTAATGCGGAGGAGGAGGCAACGATGATGGACGAGCGGACTAGACAGGAAATCAAAGATCTGCGTGTTCCAGCGGGTAGAGTACGGCACCGGATTCTTAAGTTACAAGGTTACATCTCGTATCTGATGGAATATACTGATAAGCATGACTTAGCCACGAGGCTTACAGTAAACCATGGGCAATATGAGTCTGAGCTTGATTTGATCGAGACGACAGAATGGACTAATGCAACAGAGCCAACAGAGAAACTCATGGAACTGGAGAGGAGAGTCAATGACCAGTGCCGAGAGCTAGGTATTCCTCTCGTCTAGCCCTCCCCGGCGAGTCAGCCGCGTTATTCCCTAATGAAAATGTTGTCCCTGTGCCATGACAGAAAATCGGGGCGCGGGAGAAACCGAGATGGTAGTTTGATTTTCTGCCCGTCATAGCCCAGCAACAGTTTGCGCGCAGCGTCACTTGTTGAATGCGAGACCCGGCTGCTCACCACAACAGTGTAGTCACCCGTAATGGCGATCAGTCCTCGGTCAAAAGCACGATCATGTAGCGCGTTCAAGCATAATCCGTTCTGCGGGTTCAGCTTTTCTGTCTTATCGGATTCTGCCCACGGCTTGATATGGCTTGCGACGAGTAGTGCTTCGATGTCAATGCCCGTAACGCAACATTTATTCTCATAGGCAGATAATATCGCTCTTGGTAGTGTATCGGATTCAGGGGTCATGGCGGCCACCGCGCTCACCCTGGCACGCTGCGTGAGGCTATTGCAATACTAGGGGCAGCTGGCCGCAAGGGGGCGCATCTATGCCAAACATCGTCTATGTCTTGACCAATGCGGCGATGCCCGGGATCGTGAAAATCGGCATGACGGATCGACCGGACGTGCAGCAGCGCATGAGTGACCTGTACACGACCGGGACGCCGCTGCCCTTTGACTGCGTCGTCGCCTGGGAATTCGAGGGGGCCAACGCTGCGGAGGTGGAGCGAGCGCTTCACCTGATTCTTGACCCTCACCGCATCAACCCTAACCGAGAGTTCTTTCAAGTGGACCCCGAGGGGCCCAAGGCCCTGTTATGCACGTATCCGGGTCGAGACGTCACGCCGCCGAAATCTGGTCCATCGACCGATCCCCCGCCCGATGATCAGGCGGCCGCGGCCGACTTCAAGCGGCGGCAGAGCCAAACCGACGAAAATGAGTTCCTGGAGTCACTGGACGACAACGGCAGAATGGTCTACGAGCACGTGCTGGCCCTGGCAAAACAGGACGACTTGCAGATCAGATGGGGCCGCAAGGGCTTTACCCTCTACATCGTACCCAGCGGAGCCGTAGTCTGCCGCGGCTACCCGCCAACGGCATATCGGCAATACATCCACACGGACTTCGGCACGCTGCGTAATCGAGCAAACCTTCCACCGGATGCGGTGGAGACCCTCCGGGCTGATGCGCTGAAGACGAAACTGTTCGAGCCGATAGGCCAGGGCGATATGCTCGGGTGTCAGACCGACCGGCGGTGGGACGAACACCAACTGCAGGTGCTGACCGGCTGGTTGAGCGCCGTTGCCGAGCGAGTCCGCGAATTCGCAACGGTGAACGCCAGCAAGACCGCTGACCCCGATGCAAGGGAGTAGCCGTTCACCTTAGCGCCAGCGAACAGTGACACCAGCACCCAAAATGGCACTGGCGATGTTATCATATCGGGGAGGACCGCAGCATCTGAGACCGATAGATCGCTCCGCATTTGACGGATGCCGGCGGCACGAGTAGCCTGGACGACACTTGGACCACGGCACGGCGAGCAGAGAGGGGTGACGATGATGGCAGATACGGTCCAAAGCTCACCGGTCGCTGAAAGTCAACTCGACAAGAACCAGGCAGCTTACGAGGCCATCCAGCCAGAGATGGAAGACAAGCACATGGGCCGCGTCGCGCTGATGCACGACGGTGAGGTGGTGGAGGTCTATAACGACAGCGGTGATGCGTACAAGATCGGATGCGAAAAATTCGGCTTGGGAAAATTCTCTCTTGTGAATGTCGGAGAGCAGCCGATCAGCCTTGGCTTCTTCACGATGTTTGTGGAGCCAAGAGAGGGATAGAAGCATTGCCCACATTCACTAAACGGATAGAAGGTGGTCAGATTCTGCTGATCGCTTCTGTCGTGGACGGTGACTCAAGGAATAACTACACTGCCCTACTGGATACAGGGGCGCAGCGGACGATGCTCTCCCCGAAGGTAGTGAAAGCAACTGGACTGGAGGGCATCGGCTACGTTGACATCGTTCCAGCAAGCGGTGAGCCTATTCGCACGAAGAAGTATCGGGTTAATCTCGGGCTTCCTATCAGACAGAGAAGTGCCACATTGCTGGCGGGCATTGAGTTGGAGGTTGCTCAGTTACCGTTTCAGCCTGTGAACTTCGACATTCTGCTGGGGATGGATTTCTTGATGCATTTCCACTTCACGATGTACAACGACTTGTTCATTCTCAGCAACTGATAGCGTTCGCCGTCCGGGCTGCTGCCAAGTCCCGATACCGCAGCCGTGATCACCCCCCGCCGTGAACGCCGGCGCTTCTTCTCGCCCGCCGACTGCAATCCCCGCCACCGTCACGGCATCCTCCCGGCCTCCCGCGGCGCGTTCCGGCGCTCATGGGAGCGTGGAAGGTGTTAGCATAGCTCTCTCAGTGCATGGCTGACGGCCGGCGGCTGCACGTTGTCCGGCCGCGGTGAGGAGCGAACGATGGAATCCACACACGCTGCGACTGCCCGCCAAGGTTCTGCTGCGCTCTATGACGTGGTCTACGAGCGCGACGTGATGGTGCCGGCGCGCGACGGAATCCCGCTGGCGACCGACCTGTATTTTCCCGCCATCGGCGGCGAGCGCGCGCCGGGGCAGTTTCCGGTCATCTTGGAGCGGACGCCGTACAACAAGCTGCGCTTGGGCGCCCGCGACGCCGGCTACTTTTTCGCGCGCCGCGGCTACGTCGGGGCGGTGCAGGACGTGCGGGGACGGTATGCCTCGGGCGGTACGTGGTATCCGTTCGCCGGTGACGGGACGGGGACGCAGGGCGAGGGCGAGGACGGCTACGACGCGGTGGAGTGGCTGGCGGCGCAGGAGTGGTGCGACGGCGCCATCGGCACGATTGGCGGCTCGTATGCCGGGGCCACACAGAGCGCCCTGGCCTCGCTCGATCCGCCGCATCTGCGGGCCATGGCGATCTCGGTCGGGCCGCACGACTACTTCGAGAACTCGATGAGGCATCACGGGACGGCCGAGCTGCGCTTTTTCATCTACTCGTTTCGGATGCTGCACACGAACGAGTGGGGCGACACCATGCCGCCCGGCGTGACCGACGCCTTTCGGGATTCGCACGAGCACATCCACTGGTGGGTGCGCCGGCTGTTGGACGGACCATTCCGCGCGGGCACCTCGCCCTTACAGCATTACCCCAGCGTCGAGCAGTACGTCTTGGACTTGCTGTCGCGCGGCGAGGACGACGAACACTGGGCGCGGCCCGGCTTTGGCCCGCGGCGGTATTACGAACAGCACGCAGACGTGCCGACGATCTACCAGGGTGGTTGGTACGACTCGTATGGGACGAGCACGGTGACGAACTTCATGGAGTTCACGCGGCGGAGTCGCTCGCCGCAACGCCTGATTATGGGGCCGTGGGTTCACGGCGCGGGCGAGGAGAACTACGCGGGGGAGGTCGAGTTCGACGTCGAGGCGGCGCAGGATTCGTGGGACGACGTGCGCTTGCGCTGGTTTGATCGGTGGCTCAAGGGGCTGGACAGCGGCGTGGACAGTGAGCCGCCGGTCAAGCTCTACCTGATGGGCGGTGGCGATGACGACGGGCGCATGACGACGGGCGACCGGCTCTTGCGGGGCGGGTCGTGGCGCGCGGCGCAGGATTGGCCGCTGCCACAGACGGAGCCGACGCCGTACTACCTGCACGCCGGGGGTGGTCTCTCTGCAACGCCGCCCGCGGCCCGGCCGCCCTCCGGCTACAGCTTCGATCCGCGGTATCCGGTGCCGACGACCGGCGGGAATATCTCGGCTGCCGATCCGCTGATGCCGCCCGGCGGATTCGATCAACGCAACCGCGCGGACCTGCACGGCTGGCTGGGGCCGGATTACCAGCACACGCTGCCGCTGGCGGCGCGGGCCGACGTGCTTACTTTCCAGACGCCGCCGCTGGAGCAGCCGCTCGAAGTGACCGGCTCGGTCGTGGTGGAGCTATGGGCGTCCTCGTCGGCCGTTGACACCGACTTCACGGCGAAGCTCATTGATGTCTACCCGCCGTCACCCGATTGGCCGGACGGGTTTGCGCTCAACCTCGGGGACAGCGTTGTGCGGGCGCGGTATCGGGATGGCTACGATCAGCCCCGCTTTCTCGAACCTGGGCAGCCGACCCGGTTCTCCATCCTGCTGTACCCGACGAGCAACCTGTTCGAGCGCGGCCATCGTATTCGCATAGACATTGCCAACTCGAACTTCCCGCGGTTCGATGTCAACCCCAACACCGGCGAGCCGCTCAATGCCCATACGCACCACGTCGTCGCCCGCCAGCTGATCCACCACGACCCCGACCACCCCTCGCACGCCCTCCTGCCGATCATTCCGGGGTGAGGCCCCACTACCTCATTGAGCGGCGGGTGTGCTAGAGTCATCCAAGCAGTCGGCCGTCGTGGGACCGGCCGTGTCGTATAACCGAGAGAAGGAGTGCTGCCATGGCAGCGGAGCAGCCGAAAATCGTCGCCTACATGAAGCCGGTGTGTGGCTGGAGCCAGGGTGTCCGCGCCGTACTGGGCAAGTACGGTCTGGAGTATGAAGACAAGGACATCGTGAACAACCCCTACAACTACGCGGAGATGGTCCGCTTGACGGGGCAGTATCTCCAACCCTCGCTCCAGATCGGCGACGACATTCTTCCCGACATGAGCGGCGAGGAAGTCGAAGCGTATCTGCTGGACAAGGGCATCGTCCGGTCCATGGAGACCGTGGCGACCGCCGTCCAGCGCGGCTGCGAGGAATAGAGCGCCGCACCTCCTCCCGCTTTCACCCTCAACGTTACCCCCCAGCGCCCGGCCCTCCGGCGCTGTGTCGGAAGACGCGCGGGGCCGGGTGGGGGGCTGCTGCGCGCCCCCGCCGCCCGGTCCGCACGAATGGATTTATCCACCCAACCGCCGGCCGGGGACCCTATACCGGCACATGCTCGGAGCCGCTCGTTCGCAGCCTGAGGCCGGCACGCGAAACACTTGCCGGATCACGTTGGTCGTAGAGCTTGATGGGTGGGGTGTACGCGATGAAGGGTGAGCAACGGCGATGACCGATTCCATTGTCCAGGTGAAAGGACTTGCCAAGCTCTACGGAGACGTTCTCGCCGTAGAAAACGTGAGCTTCGCAGTGCGCGCCGGCGAGATCTTCGGCATTCTCGGCCCGAATGGTGCTGGCAAGACGACGACCCTGGAGATCATCGAGGGCCTCCGCCAAGCCGATGCCGGGACCGTTACCGTTGACGGCTTGGACGTGCGGCGGCAGCGGCGCGCGGTCCAGCAGCGTATTGGCGTGCAGCTGCAAGCCTCGACCTTGCCGGACCTATTACGCGCCGGCGAGGCCCTGGACCTCTTTGCTTCCCTCTACTCAGGATCATTGCCCCGCGACGGGCTGCTCGAAAGACTCGGACTCGGCGAGCGGCGGCGCACCTATGCCACCGACCTTTCCGGCGGGCAGCAGCAGCGCCTTTCACTCGCCCTGGCCCTCGTCAACGATCCCCAGGTGCTCTTCCTCGACGAGCCGACGACCGGTCTCGATCCGCAGGCGCGGCGGTCGGTATGGGAGCTTATCAGTGAGATTCGGCAGGACGGCAAGACCGTCGTGCTGACGACTCATTACATGGAAGAGGCCGAAACGCTCTGTGATCGCATCGCCATCATGGACCGCGGCAAGATCGTGGCCCTGGATACCCCGCGCGCACTGATCGGTCAGCTCACCGAGGAAGGCTCGATTGAGTGCAGTCTGGGCGATGAGTTGCCCACCGACGTGCTGAACGACCTCAGCGGCGTTGTTCGCCAGGAGCGCCTGGAGCAGACGGTCGTGCTCCGTTCCGTGGACCTCAACGGGACCCTGGTGGCGCTCTTGCAGCTGCTCACGGAGCGTGGTCTCCCGCTCAACACCCTGCAAGTCCGCACGCCCACGCTGGAGGACGTGTTCCTGTCGCTCACCGGCCACCGGCTCCGCGACTAGGGCCGGCTACACCCGAATCCGCCCCCCTCATGGTGCTATCCCCGGAGGAGAAAAGCGATGCTCCGCAGCCTCTCAGTGCTCACGATCATGCAGACGCGGATGCTCCTACGCAATCGCATCACCCTCGTCACCAGCCTCGGCATCGGCCTGATCTCCATGTTGCTCTTTGGCGCGCTCTTTGGCTCGGGAGGCACCGACCTGCTGCGGTTGGGGATCGTTGACGAGGATCGCCAGGCGGCCTCCGTCCGGATCATCGAGAGCCTGAAAACTGTGGAGGCGCTGGACATCACGGAGGGTGAGCGCGACGCCGAGCTAGAGGCGCTGGCGGCCGGCGACAGGCGGGCGGTGCTCGTGATCGGCGCTGGCTTCCAGGAGCGCTTGGCGGCCAGAGATGCCACCATTCAGGCGTTCTACGACAAGAGCAACCCGGTGACCTCCGCTATCGCCCGCTCGGCAATCCAGAACATCGTTGCCGGCCTGAACCGCAGCTTGCAGGCCAGCGGTCCCGATCCGGTCAAGCTCGAAGAATCCGAGGTCGAGGCGGAGGCGCGACGCATTATTGACTTCATGACGCCGGGCTTGGTGGGCATGGTCATCATGTGGGCCAACCTCTTTGTGGGCACGCGCTTGGTCGAATGGCGTCAGAAAGGGGTGCTCCGGCGCCTCGCGGTCACGGGCCTGCGCCCCATCGAGCTACTGGCGACCCAAGCGGCAGCACATTTGCTGTTCTCCCTGGCGCAGGCCGCGGTGCTGATATTGACGGCCTTTCTCGTATTCCGGGTGACCGTGAAAGGGAGCTACGGGCTACTGGCGTTCGTCGTGATCGTCGGCACGCTCTGTATGCTCTCCGTCGGCTATCTCTTGGGCAGTATGCCCCGCGACGCCGATAGCGCCGCCGGCGTGACCATGCTCGTCTCGTTCCCGATGATGTTCCTCGGCGGCTCGTACTTCCCCACCGACGGTGCGCCCGCGTTCTTGCAGCCGCTAATCCAGGCTTTGCCGCTCACCTACCTCAACCACGCCTTACGCACGGTGATGATGACCGGTGGTGGCTTGCTCGACATGCAGCTGGACCTCCTGGTCCTCGCCGGCTGGACGGTCGGTGCGCTCCTCGTCGCCACGCGCCTCCTCAAATGGGACTGACGCCCCCAGAGGAGTGCAGAAACCGTCCCCCCGTCGCAACGGGGGGACCACAAGGGGGCAAGTCCCCTCCCCTTTCATCGCCGGCAATCTTGACATCCTCGCAGATTGTTTAGTATTCTACGTAAAATACTGGGTTTTCCTGAGTCTGGCCGTCCCGGCGCGGCGATAGGTAGTGCAGTGACTTCATGGCAGCGATGACCTCAGTAGCCGCACCGACTGCCGCGTCACAGTCGCGGTGGTCCTACTCCACCACTGCCGGCGCGATTGCCGCCGCAGTGGCGCTGGCCTTTGCCCTGGTGCTGGGCCGGCTGTGGGCCGCAGCGGCGATCTACTGGATTGTGGGCCTCGCCTTTGGCTTCGTGCTCCAGCGCAGCCGCTTCTGCTTCACTGCGGCCTTCCGCGACCTCTTCCTCCTGGGCGATGGCCGGATGTTGCGCGGTGTCTTGGCCGGGTTGGGCGTTGCCACGGTGGGGTTTGCGTTCGTGATGTACAACTATGTCCCCCGCCTCGCCCCGGAGCACTTCCCAGCCTTTGCCGGCATTAGCCCTGTTGGCTCCACCACGCTCATCGCCGGCCTGATGTTCGGATTCGGCATGGTGATCGCCGGTGGCTGCATGTCGGGCAATCTCTATCGCATCGGCGAGGGCTACGTCGCCTCTGTGGTGGCCCTCCTCGGAATGCTGGGCGGCCTCATCGTCATGATGCTGACCTGGAACTGGTGGTACGAGGTCCTGATTGTCCGCCAGCCAATGGTGTGGCTGCCCCACACGCTAGGGTGGACGGGGGCCGTCGTCCTGACCCTGCTAGGACTCCTGGGTGTCTATGCGCTGCTCGTCTGGTGGGAGCAACGCACCGACATGCTCATGCCCGCATTCCCCGCCGGCCCGGAGCTACCACCGACAAGCGTGCGTGACCACTGGACCGGTGTTCTGCGGCGCGTGTTTGTGACGGGCTGGCCCGCGGTCGGTGGCGGCGTCGCCCTCGGCGTCATCGGCATGGTGTCGTACCTCTACGAGCGCCCGGTCGGTGTGACCGGCGAGCTAGGCCGCTGGTCGCACGGACTGTTCGAGGCGCTCGGCGGCTGGCACGTCGAGCTGGCCGGTGCCGATCTCGGCCCCTGCATGACCGTTGTCGCCGGTGTGATCGCCACGAAAGAGCTGTATATGGTGCTCGGCCTGGTCATTGGCTCGTTCGTGGCGGCACTGCTGGCCGGTGAGTTCAAGATCAGGGCACCACGCCAAGGCCGGCGGTACGCACAGGCCCTCGGCGGCGGCGTTCTGATGGGCTATGGCGCCGGCTTGGGCATTGGCTGCACCCTCGGGGCCTTTTTCGCCGGTATTCCCAGCCTGAGCTTGAGCGGCTGGGTCTTTGGCCTGGGCTTGCTCGGCGGTGCCTGGGCCGGGGTCAAAGCCATCCGCCGGATCGGCTGATTGCGTGTACACGTGTACAAGGGAGGTGCTGGTTATGGGCCAAGTTACCCAGCAACGGACGACGCTCGACGTGCGCGGTGAAATCTGTCCCTACCCCATGCTGCGCGCCAAGGAGGCCATGGAGGGCGCGGCGCTCGATGAGGTGCTCGACTTGCTGACCGACCATCCCCCCGCGCTGACGACGGTGCCTTGGCAGGCCCAGAAGCTAGGCTTTACCGCTGAAGTCCAGGAGTTGGGAGGTGCGGAGTGGAAAATCACCCTGTCGCGGCCGGACGACACGTGAGTCGATCTGGCCACACACTGAAACCGGAATAAGGAGAGGGAGACGATGGGATTACAGCTATCTCGGCGTGGCCTGCTCGGTACGAGCGCCGCGTTGACCGCGATGTTGCTGCTGGCCGCCTGCGGAGAAGAAGAGGCCACCACGGGTGGCGCCGATGGTTCAATGGTCAATCTGCTCGTCGAAACCGACTGGCTTGCCGACCACTTGGAAGACGACAACCTGCGGATTGTGGATGTGCGTAGCCCGGACAAATACCAGGAAGACCACCTGCCGGGGGCGATCAACCTCACGACCGGGGCGCTGGACCACAAGGTCAACGAGTTTGTCAGCGATGCGCGCCCGGCTGGGGAGGTCGCCGAGATCGTCGGTGCCGCCGGCATCGGCGACGATCACCACGTCGTCATTTACGACGACAATCGTTCTGTGATCGCCGCGCGACTCTTCTGGGTCTTGGATTACTACGGTCATTCCCGCCTCTCGATCCTCAACGGTGGCTACCCCAAGTGGTCGGCCGAGAATCGAGCCCTAACACGACAAGCACCTCGCTTCGAGGCGACGACCTTCAGCGCCACGCCCGATCCGACCAAAGTTGCCGACAAGGACTACATCCTGGCCAACATGGATGGGGACAGTGTGGCGCTTTGCGACGCTCGCACCCCGGCCGAATACACCGGCGAGGACGTGCGTCGTGGCGCTGGGCGAGGTGGCCGCGTGCCGGGCGCCATCAACATTGACTGGGTGAACAGCGTGACCGGCGATGAGACCCCCGTCTTCAAGGCGCTGGCCGACCTGAAGCAGTTGTACGAGTCGGCCGGCATCACCCCGGATAAAGAGATCATCACCTACTGCCAGTCTGCCGTGCGCGGCGCGCACGCGTACTTTGTCTTGAAGCTGCTGGGGTATCCGAGAGTGCGAAACTACGACGGCTCCTGGCAAGATTGGAGCAACAACCAGAGCTTGCCCATCGAGAAGGGGTAGGGGCGCGCCAAGCCGTAGGAACGCAGCATGCTGCGCTGGTCCCCCCGCAGTGCGGGGGGACCATAGCTTACAAGGGTAGGTTTTTTGTAGGGGCGTGATTCATCGCGCCCAAGCACCGATCATTGCAACGAAAGCCGCCGTCTAGGGCCATGCATCGGCCCCGGTCCGAGCGCTACACCCCCTCTCCAAATGTTGGAGAGGGGGCCGGGTGACGGGCCAAAGGCGCACCACACCTGGCACTATCCGTGCGGCTTTGGCCCGTCAGCGGGTGAGGGCGGCCCCACCCGCGGCTCTCCGCCGAAAAACCTACCCCTGTGAGGGGGACCATACGGGGGCACTCACCCGCACAACTGGAGGTTTTTCGGTACGGAGCTACCCACCCACGCCCCGACACAAACTCCCATCCTGTCTCTCCTGTCCATCCATGTAACTACCTACCCCTCCCGGCCCCGCTTCCCCTTGGCTTCCCCCCACTGTCGTCCCTCCATTTGCTAGACTGACCGCCAGCCACCAGTGGTCAGCGCGGTCCGCACGCATGACGTGCATGGTGAGGAGGCGCCGGTATGAAGCGCTTGAACATCCAAGAGGCCTTTGTAGGTGAGGCCAACCCAAACCAGGAGGGTACCGCCGCCGAAGAGGCCGATGAGGTCGTCCTGCTTGCCGTCCGCGGTGGAGAGATCACGACGGTCGTCGAGGGTGGAACGCCCGACGATCTGGTCGTGATGGACGCTACCGTCCTGCGGGGCGCGCTGCGGCTGGAGAATGAGCGGGTGCTCATCTTCGAAATCCATCGCGACGCTTCCGGAGCATTCTTCGATGACGAGCCGGCAGCACTACACTATCGTCGGCACGAGGGCGCCGGTGCCGGTCTGTCCACCGTCGGCGATGTCGCCTACCTGGAGCAGTCGGAAGAGGCGCAACCGGCCCCGGCTACCGTGCCGGGACGTCCCGGTGTGGTTAGCGACATCATGAGCACCCCGGTCATCACCGCGCAGCCGGATGAAGACATCGGCAAAATCGCCTCGATCCTGAGTTTCCACGGCATCACTGGTCTCCCCGTCGTTGACGATGCCGATGCCGTCGTCGGCGTGGTCAGTGAGGCGGACGTGATCGCCCGCCAGGGGCAAACCGTCGCGGACATCATGACCGCGCCGGCCCACACCATCGCAGCCGACGTGCCTATCACCGAGGTCGCGGCGGAGATGACTCGCCGGCGCATCAAGCGCATGCCGGTTGTGCGTGACGGCCGGCTGGCCGGGGTGGTCAGCCGTGGTGACATTGTGCGCTGGCTCAGCGGCACCACGAACAACTAGCGGGGTTGGGGTGAATAGTAGGCGCGTGCCAACGCCTCGTATTGCCCTGGTAATCCCGGCCTGGAATGAAGCCGAGTCTATCGGTGCGGTGCTGTCCGAAGTGCCGCCCGACGTGGTGGGCCGTGTCTTTGTCGTCACTGGCGACAGTACCGACGGCACGGATGAGATCGCTACCGGCCTGGGAGCCGCCGCTCTGCCCCAAGCGCGGCCCGGATATGGTGCGGCCTGTTGGGCGGGTGTACTCGCTGCGGAGCAAGCCGGGACTGAGATCGTCGTGTTTCTCGACGGCGACTATGCCGATCCGCCCGCCGAGCTACCGCGCGTACTCGCGCCCTTGCTGGCCGGGCAAGCCGACGTTGTACTTGGCCCGCGCGACCTCGCCCACTACCCAGAGTCCCAGCGCCTCCATGCGCGGTTCGGCAACTGGCTAGTTTTGACCATGCTGGGTCTGCTGCTGCGGCGACGGCTGCGCGATCTCCCGTCGTTCAAGGCGATCCGCATGGACTGTCTCCGGCGCCTGGCGATGTCCGAGATGACCTACGGCTGGACGACCGAGTTGGTGGTCAAGTCCGTGCGAGCCGGTCTGCGGATTGTCGAGGTGCCCGTTGCGTACCGCCCGCGCCTGGCCGGCCAATCGAAGGTATCGGGTACGGTGCGCGGCACGGTAGGCGCGGCCTGGAAGCTCTGCACCTGTGCCCTGCGCTATGCCCGCTGGCAGCCGGCAGCTGTTCCCGTCGCCAAGGCTACCGGGGACACGGAGCGCGCCTAATGCCGGGGCAGAGCGCCGTCTACGTGGTGGCGAAGGCTCCGCGTCCGGGTGCCAGCAAGACGCGCCTGTGTCCTCCACTCACTCCGGCGGCCGCGGCACACCTGGCCGCGGCCTTCCTGTTGGATTCGGTGCATATCGTTCGCCAGGCCGGGCTGGAGGCGCGGATCATCTGCCGTGACGCTGGCGAGCGCGTAGCCTTGGAGCGTCTCGTCGGCGACCAAGCGACGGTCGCGGTCCAATCCGGTCACGGCCTCGGCGCCGCTCTGGAGTCGGCCTTTCGGCTCGGTTTCGCCTCCGGGTGTACCGCCGTCGGAGTGCTCGGCAGTGACAATCCCACCTTGCCGCCGGCGGCGCTCACGGAGGCCTATGCCGCGCTCGCGGCCGGCAGCGACGTGTCCATCGGGCCGAGCGAGGACGGCGGATACTATCTGCTGGCAGCGCGCGCCCTCTACCCCGACCTATTTCGCAACATGGTCTGGAGCACGAGCGAGGTCGTGGCAGATACGTTGCAACGGTGCGCGGCGGCCGACCTGCGCGTCCATCGCGTTGCCGAGTGGTACGACGTGGACGAGGCCGCCGACCTCGCCCGGCTCCGCGCCGACCTCGCCGGCTCCGAATCCCCCGCCGCCCCCGCCACCCGCGCCGCGCTCGCTACGGTACTCGGTCAGTAGCCGATGGCCGGTGATAGGGAAAGGGCCAACGTCGAACCGCCGGGGTGAGCGCCCGCCCCGGCCCGTCATTCCCGCGAAAGCGGAATCCACGTCCCCCCGCCGCAGCGGGGGGACCATAGGGGGGGCTAGATTGCGGCTTTCGCCGCAATGACCGGGAAATGTCAACACAACCTAGAAGAGTTGGTCCAGGTTAGCGGTGAAGCCGGGCAGCGTGGGTGAGGTCAATGTCTGCCCAGGTCCGTAGCGGGCTGCCACATCAAAGACGCCGGCATCGAGCAGCAGAATCGTGATGGTCCTGGCGTCCGGATCCACGAGCCAGTATTCGGGTATGCCATACCGGGCATACAGCGCGCGCTTGAATGTCTGGTCCCGCTCGGCGGTGGAAGGTGAGAGGATTTCGACGACCAGGTCCGGGGCGCCCTGAACGTTATCACCACTGAAGAGGATGTGCGCCCGGGCGTTGGAGACAAACAGCAGGTCGGGCTGCACGACATCGGTGTCCGACAGTACCACGTCGCAGGGAGCATGGAAGACCTCCCCCAACCCCCTCTCCTGCACAAACATATGGAGCAGTGCCCCTAGCCTGGTGTCAAATCGCTGGTGGCTTAGACGCGGTGCCGGTACCATAACCAACGCTCCGTCTAACAGCTCGTAGCGTTCATCATCCGGGGTGTGGCAATAGTCCTCGTAGGTGAGCTTAATTGCGGGCGTGGCGCTGATGACCATAGCTGTCCTCCCATTCCCTACTGTCAACCGTCAGCCCGCCGGCACCAGCCGGGTTTCGGCCGCCAGGTTGGCGCGCACCTCGGCATCGTCCATCCAAAGCGGCAGCCGCCGGTCTTCGAGCCACAGCTGCACCTGATCCCGGTAGTGTGGGCTGTCGGGATGCGCCGACTGGCCGGTGGTGCTAGTGGCCTCTGCGTACCCTGATTGCGAGAGGTCGGCGAGGAAACGGTAGGTCGAGCCGCTGGCTGCCTGGAACGGCTGCTCGAACGAGGGGCCGGCGGCGCGCACGGTGCCGTTGCCGCCGCCGGTCGGGAAGGGGCCGAGATCAAACCGCCGCGCCAGCTCCGGCGAGTGCTCGCCGAGCGGGTGCGGGAAGGTGACTTGGTGCAGGTGGCCCCAGCGCCAGCCCTCCGGATCGGGCCCGGCCACCTCGACCAGCCACTCGACTGCGGATACATAGGCGGCACGGGCCTCCTCCCGCCAGTCCGTATTGGGAAACCAGCCCATATCGTCGCCGAGCAGTAGGCGGCGGGCGACGGCCCCGGCTTGGCCGGCGGCGAGTGGCGCAAGCTGCTCCGGGAAGTGCGCGGCGGCGATGCGCTCCAGCCAGCGTTGCCAGAACGCGGTGAAGATACTGGCGCCCATCGCCTCGGTGTCGAACGAGCCGTTCCATTCCGCCAGGTGGCGATAGGCGGCGCGCGGCCCTTGGCCGGGGACGGTGCGTAAGAGCGCCAAAAGCGCCGGCAGCAAGTCGACCGCGCGGGCGTGGAGCACGTCGCCGTGGATGGCGGCGATTTCGTCGGGTGAGAGCCGCGCCGCCCCCTCCAGCCGCTCGCGGATGCGTCGGAACCGGTACCCGTCGGCCCAGCCACCCAGGCCGAGGTACGGCATGTCCGGCGGGTCCTCGGCCCACGGAGGATTGTTGGCGGTTGCTACCCACCCCCGCGGCGGGTCAATCAGCTGCGGCAGCCGGTCGAAAGGCAGTGTCCCCTGCCAAGCGTGGTCCGGATCGTTGGCCGGGCGCAGGCCCCGGAGCGCGATCTCGCGCCGCGGGATGTGGCTGGCAACGTGATAGCCGATGCGCCCGGCGCGGTCGGCAAAGACGTAGTTCAGTACCGGCCCGGGCCACTGTTCCAGCGCCGCGAGCGTCTCATCCGCGTTGCGGGCGCAGTTGATCGCCAGCATGGCTTCCAGCCCGGACGCCACGCCGTCTTCCAGCCCGCTCCAGCGCAGGCTAATCGGCGGCGCGCCGCCACCGTCGGCCGTCGGTGTCCAGGGCAGCAGGTCATTGACGATTGGTCCGCGCACCGTGCGCCGCACGATCAGCGTCTCGTCCGCCGCGCCGCGCACCTTGATCGTGTGTCGCTCGGTCTCGAACGGACGCCAGGTGGCGCCGTCGCGGTAGCGGTCGCCGTCGGGAGCATCGGTCTCCTCGATATAGAGATCGCGGATGGGCGCCACGTGGTTGGTCACACCCCAAGCCGTGTGGCGGTTGCGGCCGATATAGGCGCTGGCCGTGCCGACGTAGACCGCACCGATAGAATCCAAGCCGATGGCCGGACACGTCAGCTGCGCCTGAAACCACTGGCTCGGCTGATCGAAGGTGTTGTGCGGGTCGCTGCACAGCACGGGGAAGCCGGTCGTCGTGCGCGAGCCGGCTACGGCCCAGTTGTTGCTGCCCTCGCCGCTGGCATCACCGCCCGGGATGGAGCCAGGTGTGCCGCCAGCCGGCCCCGGCACGATGGTTTCCTCGCCGGCCTCGACCTCCAGAAAGGCTTCCAGCAGGTCGGCCGGCAGCGTCCGGCGGGCCGCCTCGATGAGGGCGACCGGCTCCAGTCGCCCGGTCAGCATCCACCAGCGCCAGCGCCATAGCGCAACCGAGTCGGCGGGTGTCCAGGGCGCCGGCTGATAGTCGAGGATGCCGAACTCCTCCGGCAGCGCAGCGGTCTCGATGGCGGTCTGGCGCCAAGCGTTGATCCCGGCCGCCACGCCTTCCAACAGGGTTGCAGTCGGCCCACTGATCGTCTGCGCGACGGTATCGGCCGCGGCTGCGATGCCGACGGTCGGCATCTCGCGGTCGTTCGCCAGCGCCTCCGGCCCCATGATCGCGGCCAGCTCGCCACGCACCCGGCGCCGCATGTAGTCCAGTTGCCAGAGCCGCTCGCGGGCAACCGCGTAGCCCAGTCCCACGCCCAGGTCATACGGCTCGTCGGCGCTGATGTGGGCGATACCCCACCGATCCCACAAAATCGTCGCCGCCGTGCCAACGGGACCGGTCACTACCTGCGGCTCAATCCGTTCCATGCCGCTGCCTCCTTGTTAGCTAGACGGTGATTGTGGCCGGGCTGGTTGCAGCCGTTGGTGGAGAGGTCAGCGCCGCCCCGCGGCGACGGCCGCCACAAACTCCTCGGCGCGGGTGGTGATGGTGGCGAAATCCCGTTGATCCACGAGGTCACGATGGACCAGATCGCTGCCCACGCCCAAGGCGGCTGCCCCGGCGCGCATGAAGTCGGCGGCATTGTCCAGGTTCACGCCGCCCGTCGGGACGAAAGGAATGTCGCCGAGTGGCCCGCGTAGGTCGCGGAGATAGCGCGGCCCCAGGCCGCCAGCCGGGAAAATCTTCACCAGATCGGCCCCTAGCTGCCAGGCTTTCACCACCTCGGTCGGCGTCAACACGCCGGGTACGACGGGCACGTCGCGCCGGTTGCAATACTCGATGACGTGCCGGTCCGTGTTCGGTGCGACAATGAAAGTTGCCCCGGCGTTCAATGCTTGCTCGGCGCTGGCAACGGTCAGCACGGTTCCCGCACCCAGCAACACGTCGTCCCGGTAGGCGTCTGCCAGCTCGCGGAGCATGTCGGCGGCGCCCGCGCTGTTCATCGTCACCTCGATGATCTGCACGCCGCCGGCGCTCAGGGCCTCCACCGTCTGCCGGGCCAACGCCGGGGCCGTATGGCGCATAATGGCGATAATGCCGGCCTCCGTCATGCGCTCGACGAGCGCGGCTTTAGGTGTCCGCTCCACTACACTAACCATGGCTGCCTACGCTACCCCCCGTCCGCCCGCCGCGAATGATACCAGGGCTTCGGCCCCCCTATGGCCCTCCCGCTGCGGCAGGGGGACGGCTGCTGCTGGCACTGCGGCGGCGAGGATCCGGTCGTTCCCTCCCCTGTCGCAACGGGGAAGGTGAGGGTGGGGGCCACTGGCGCCGCTGTCAGCGTACCCTTGATCGGGTAGGATTCAGAGGCTTGGTGGAGCGAGGAAAAACGATTGTGTCTGTGCCGGAAGACAACGCCGACATCTTGGCCGACCTCAATGACGCGCAGCGCGAGGCGGTCACGGCGCCGGCCGGGCCGCTGCTGATCCTTGCCGGCGCCGGTTCGGGCAAGACGCGAGTCATCGCCCACCGCATCGCCTACCTCATCCGCGAGCAGGGCGTGCCCCCGCACCGCTTGGTGGCCGTCACGTTCACGAACAAGGCTGCCGGCGAGATGCGTCGGCGTATCGAGGGCCTTGTCGGCGAGGCCGGCCGCGTGGTGACGTGCGGCACCTTCCACTCCGTCTGCGCCCGCTGGCTCCGCCGCGATATGCGCCATCTCGGCCGCGACGGCAGCTTCACGATCTACGACGACGACGACCAGCTCCGGGTCATCAAGCGGTGCATGACCGAGGCCGGCATTAACCAGCGAATGATTACGCCGCCGGAAATTCGCTCCGCTATCTCGCGGGCCAAGGATGAGCTGCTCCTCCCCGACGAGTACGCGGCGCAGGCGTCCGACCGCCCCTACGAGCAGGCCGTCGCGCGGGTCTACCGGCGGTATCAAGCGTCTTTGGAGGAGGCGAATGCCCTCGACTTCGCCGACCTACTCTTGACCACGCTCCAACTCTTCGAGGCGGTGCCGGATGTGCTAGGGCGCTACCAGCAGCGGTATCAGCACGTGCTGGTGGACGAGTACCAGGACACGAACCGCGTGCAATACGAGATTGTCCGGCGGCTGGCCGCCGTGCATCGCAATATCACCGTCGTCGGCGATGACGACCAGAGTATCTACTCCTGGCGGGGTGCCGACATCCGCAACATCCTGGCGTTCGAGGACGAGTACCCCGACGCGACGGTGGTGAAGCTCGAACGCAACTACCGCTCCACCCAGCACATCCTCGATAGCGCCCATGGCGTCGTCCGGACCCTGCGCTCGCGCAAGCCGAAACGGCTGTGGACCGAGCGAGCACCCGGCGACGAGGTGGTCGTCTGTCAGGCGCTCGATGAGCACGATGAAGCCGGCTTTGTCGCCAACGAGATCGAGCGCCAGGTCGGCGCCGGCCGGCGGCGCTATCGGGACTGTGCAGTGATGTACCGCATGAATGCCCAGTCGCGGAGCCTGGAAGAGTCCTTTGTCCGCCGGCGTATCCCGTATCAGTTGGTCGGCGGCACCAAGTTCTATGCTCGCCGCGAGATCAAGGACCTGCTCTGCTACCTGCGGCTGGCCTACAATCCGGCGGACGAGGCGAGCCTGCGGCGCGTCATCAACGTGCCCACCCGCGGCATCGGCGCCCGTACCGTGGCAGTGCTGGACGATTGGGCCGCCCGGCGCGGCGAGCCACCGCTGGTCGCGCTGCTGGACCTATACGCGGCAGAGCAGCGCGATACGGAGCCGGCGCATCCTTTCCAGGGCCGCGCCCGCACGGCCTTGCTGGGGTTTGCGCGGCTGATGGCTGATCTGAGCGCCGCCGCACGGGAGATTCCCCTTGAGGACCTCTTCGATCAAATGCTTGCCCGCACCGACTACCGCGCCGCGCTCGAAAAAGGTGATCGGTTCGAGGAACGGTGGGAGAATGTGCTGGAGCTACGCAACGTCGTCAGCGAGTACACGGAGCTGGAGCCGCCGACGGGCTTGCTGGCCTTCTTGGAAGAGACTGCCCTGCACGCCGACCTCGATACGCTGCGTGACGACCGCGATGCCGTCACCCTGATGACCCTCCACAGCGCCAAGGGGCTGGAGTACCCGGTCGTCTTCATCACCGGCCTGGAAGAAAATATCCTCCCCCATAGCCGGTCCAAAGATACCCTTGAGGAGTTGGATGAGGAGCGGCGCCTGTGCTACGTGGGAATAACTCGCGCGATGGAACGGCTCTATCTGCTCCATGCCCGCCAACGCGCCCTGTGGGGTGCGCCGCGCGAAGCCGACCCTTCCCGCTTTCTCACTGCGATCCCGGAGCACAGCGCCAAGCAAACGCAGACGGCCGCGCTCCGCATCCGGGCCGGCGGGAGCCAACCGGCCGCCTCGGCGGCAGTTCGCCCCTGGAGCGGCCAGGTATCCTCAACTGGCTGGACTCCGGCGTCACGCGCCAGTACGCCGGCCCAAGCACATCCGCCGCCGGTGACGCGGCCAGCCAGTGGCGACCCGGATTGGCGGCGGCTCGGCATCCGCTCGGCCGCCGAGCTACCGCAGCAGAGTGCCGCCGCCGGACCGCCTACCTATCAAGTTGGTGATCGGGTGCGACACGGCGCGTTCGGCGAGGGCAGCGTCGTGGAGAGTATGCTCAATCGGCGTGGTGAGCAAGAAGTGCGGGTGCGCTTCGACACGGCCGGCGTCAAGCTACTGCTCGGCAGCATTGCCCCCATGACCAAGCTCGACGAGGCGTAGGTCGAGAAATACTTGCGATACAATACGTACGCATAGTCACGAGCGGGGAGGCTGCGACATGGTGACCTCGATTCGGCTTACTCCCGAAACCGAGCAACGGCTTGATTTTCTAGCGGCGCAAACCGGGCGTTCCAAGTCGTTCTACCTGCGGGAGATGATTGAACGTGGCCTGGAGGACGTAGAGGATTACTATCTTGCAATGGACGTGCTGGAGCGTCTGCGCGAAGGTAAGGAGCAGGTGTATTCCGCTGCCGAAGTGAGGCAAGCACTTGACTTGGACGACTGAGTACACCTCAACGGCCAGGACCCAGCTTCGCAGACTTGGCAGGCGGATGGCTCGACGCATTGTAGATTACATGGACGGACGTGTTGCGAGATTGGATAATCCGCGGAACATGGGTAAGGCGTTGACTGGTCCCCTGGGTGGATTGTGGTGTTATCGGGTAGGGGATTGTCGCGTGATCTGCGACATTCAGGACGATGCTTTGCGTATCTTAGTGGTGAGGGTTGGTAGCCGTGACAAGGTGTACCGTTGACGGCTGCCGGGGTGAGTCCCGCAGGGTCGCCGGGTTGCCCGTACTAGAATCCGGTTACAGTTCTACGGGAGCTTTGCAAATTGAAGCTATATAACCTGCCTTTTGTCATGCACGGTCCCGGTGAAGAAACCGAGGATAAGTTCATGGCTGAGATACCTGCTCTTCCTGGGTGTAGGGCATGGGGCGATAGCACTGACCAAGCGTTGGAGAACCTCCAGAGCGTTGCTGCCGCCTTCATAGAATCCTACAAAGAGATGGGAGACGATCTGCCGCCGGAGCCGTGGCGCGAAGAGGTGAACGAGCATGGCGGCTGAATACATAGACATCCTGCGTACCGAGCTGGAACGGCAGCGCCAATTCCTGTCCGAGGAAGAAGAGCGGGTGCTGCTGAAACCGGCGTCATACGAGAGCGACGACGACCTCGCCCTCGACTCGGTGAAGCGCCGGCAGCACACCTTTGTCCCCATCCTCCGCGACCGTTTCGTCCGCGACGGTCGGCCGCTGGAGCAGTGGTGGGACGTGCTGGCCGAGGAGGAGCGGCTACCGGAGGACCGCACGATGATCGGCGCCATGGTGGTGCAAGTGCTCGATTGGTCGGCCCGCACCAGCGATCAGAAAGCCATGATGGGGGGCTTTGGCAGCAAGCTACTGCTGGTCGCGGCGGTACTGATCGGCTTTTTTGGCACCTTCACGCTGGCGGTCGGGGCGTGGCCGGCCGGGATCGTGCTGCTGGTTATCGCGGCGGCCCTCTGGATCGGCGCACGGGTGATCGGCCAGCTGACCGCCGAGCGCGTCGGCGAGCTTGTGGAGGAGTACAAGCGAGAGCCGGAGCCGGAGGAAGACGCCACCGCAGACGAAGCACCGTCCGAGCCGACAGTAGATGATCCCGACCGGGCGACGGAGTAATCCCGCCATGCGAGGGATTGGCCCCCCTATGGTCCACCCGCTGTGGCAGGGGGACGAGGTGTTCCCTCCCCTGTCGGGACGGGGGAGGGTTAGGGTGGGTGCCGCAGCACACGAGGGCTACTTCGGCTCCGGCAGAAACTTCCGCCACCCGTTGGCAGCGCCGTTGAGGCCTTGCTGCTGCCACCAGAAGTAGTGCAGCGGCGAGGGGCGACGCGGCTGCCGGATGAGATTCATATGCGCGTCGGCGGGCGTTCTGGCGCCCTTCCGATGGTTGCAGCGGCGACACGCAGTCACGACGTTATCCCACGTGTGGCGCCCGCCCCGCTGTCGCGGAACCACGTGGTCAACGGTCATGTCGCGGCTTTCATACCCGCAATACTGACAGGTGTAGTTATCGCGCAGGAAAACCTCGCGGCGGCTGAGCCGCACCATGAGCCGGGGCCGCTTGACCATGTACATCAGCTTGATGACCGACGGGCGCGGATAGACTTGGCTGACGCCCACGAGCGGCTCCGCCAGCAGCTCCAGCACTTCGGCCTTGCCGCGGAACACCAGCACAAAAGCCCGCCGGACATTGCAGATGTTCAGCGGCTCGTAGTTTTGGTTAAGGACGAGGACGCGCGAGTTCATCCTGCTCTCGCTCGCTACTGCCGTAATCCCGTAGCTCCGGCCCTACGCACTGCGCGAGAACGCCCCGTTCCCGCTACTTCCACTGATCGATTCTAACACAGTGACCGCCGCCCACCGTCCAGCCGGTTGCCCTGCTATCATTCACGCCGGGCGAGCAACGCGAGGTCAAGAGCGCAGATGAATGCATCTCCACCGGTCGCCAAGCAGCCGACAGATACCGCCAGCGAGCGGATCGTAGCGCCTCCTGCGTTGGCGCAGTGGACCGCAGCCGTCCTCGCGGCACTAGGGCTATCCGCGGCGGACGCCGAGCTTGTCGCCGA
>JAJDZR010000276.1 GCA_022824545.1 Chloroflexota bacterium | reverse complement strand
AGTTCCCGGTTCCGTTCCGTTCTTACCTGAAGCTTCGCCAGTGGCGATATGCGCTCTAGCACGTATGCCTGATGTTGCTTCCATAGCGCATTGCCATCCCAGGGAACGTCTGCCACATCAAGCCAACTCACATGCCGCGCTTGCGGTAATCGCGTAGCAAATTTCTCGAACTCTCTGACTGTGGAGAGCCGGCCCGCCGCACTCCCAGCCCGCTCTCTATTGAACGGGGTGAGATAGGCAATCTGTATCCCTGATTTGGGAAATCTCCTTTCGAGGCCATCAAAGTATCTCACTAACTGACCGTCAGTAGTCGAAGCATCGTCGGTCTTGACTTCAATACCCACAACTTGATTTTGCGGAGAGATACTGTGGATACAGATGTCTATCCTCTGTCCGTGGCCCACGACCTCCTCAGATGAGACTTCAGCGCGGGTTGGAATCTCCCATTCAGGCGGCACAGCCAACTTCCATACCGCCTCGAACAACGAACGGTCTCCATTCAAGCTGTCCGTCAACGCATCCGCAAGAAACTGCGAGTGGAACCGCTCAATGCGGCTCGTGACCTTCCCAATAGTCTCAAATATGTTCACGGAACTCCTCATTCAGGAAAAGTGGTGTAGTCGCTATGTAACGTCACTACACGAAAAACCCAGTCCAGCCTGGGATCGCTTGCATGAACAGCATTCCGTCCTTGGCTCGCCGCCCTGCTAGTATAAGTGCTGGCACACCAATGACCCTCGCCGCAACCACAAGTCTGACCAGGGATGAGGGCAGGCTCTGATGATCCTACGGGTAGGGATAGATACGGGCGGCACGTTCACCGACCTGATCGGTGTGGTGCAGCACGAGCAGTCGGAAGGCTCCGGCCGGCTGCTCGTCACCAAGCGGCCCTCGACACCGCGCCACCCGGAGGCGGGGGTGTTCGAGACGCTGGCCGACTCCGGCCTCAGCCCTGGCGAGATCGACTCGCTGATCCTGGGGAGCACGATGGCGATCAACATGCTCCACACCCGGAGCGGCGCCAGAGTGCTCTATCTGACCACGCAGGGCTTCGAGGACGTGCTGTTCATCCAGCGGATCAATCGCCGGTTCCACTACGACCTGGACTGGGTGAAGCCGGCACCGTTTGCCGAGCGGCGGGACTGTCTAGGCGTGCGGGAGCGGATCAGCAAGGACGGCGACATCCTCATCCCACTGGACGAGCAGGAACTGGCCCGGCTGCGCGCCGTCGTGGCGGAGCGCCTCGCGGAGGGCGGCGGAGGCGACCGGCCGGCGGCTATCGCCATCAACCTGCTGTTCTCCTACGTCAACCCGCAGCACGAGCGGGAGTTGGCGGCGTGCTTGCAGCGCGAGTTCCCGGACGTGCCCGTATCGCTGTCGCACGCCGTCGCGCCGATCTGGCGGGAGTACGAGCGCGGCAGCACGACCGTCGCCGATGCGTACATCAAGCCGCACGTGGCGGCCTTTGCCGGCAACCTGGAGCGGGGGCTGCGGGAGCGGGGGTTGGCAGCGCCTTGGGCCTTGATGAAGTCGAACGGCGGCACGATGCTCCCGGCGGCCGCGCCGCAACATGCGGTGCAACTGCTGCTCTCGGGGTTGGCCGGAGGGATCATTGCCGGCCGCTATTTCGGGGAACTGGCCGGGACGGCGGGCCGAAACGGCACGGATGGCGGGTCAAAGGTCATCACCTTCGACATGGGGGGCACGAGCACCGACGTGGGGCTGGTCATTGACGGCGAGTACGGCTACACGACGGAGTATCAGGTCGAATGGGGCATTCCGGTCGCGGCGCCGTTCATTGACATCACGACGATTGGCGCCGGTGGCGGCTCGCTCGCCTGGGGGGATAAGGGTGGTTTTCTGAAGGTCGGGCCACAGAGTGCCGGGGCCGATCCGGGGCCGGCGTGCTACGACGCCGGAGGTGACGAGGCGACCGTGACCGACGCGAACCTGGTGCTGGGGCGGCTCAATCCCGACTACTTCCTGGCCGGGACGATGGCGCTGAACCGGGAGCGGGCGAGCGCGTCCGTTGCCGACATGGGCCGGCGGGTGAACCTGGAAACAGACGATGCCGCGCTGGCCATTGTACAACTGGCGAACGAGAACATGGCGAACGCGCTGCGGCTGCTGACGGTGGAGCGGGGGATTGACCCGCGCGAGTTCGATCTGGTGGCCTTCGGGGGCGCCGGCCCGCTCCATGCCGTGGCGCTGGCCGAGGCGGTGGGGATAGGCCGGGTGATCGTGCCCCCACACGCCGGGCTGGCATCGGCCTTGGGCACGCTGCTGGCAGACCTGCGGGTAGACCGGTCGTGGACGCACGCCTATCGCTCCAACGACTTGGACGTGGCGCGGATCAACGCGCGCTTTGACGAGCTGACGGAAGCAGCCTGGCGGGACCTACGGGCCGAGGGCTTTGCCGGCACGCCCACGATTGCTCGCTCGATCAGTATGCGGTACCTGGGGCAGAACTACGAGCAGGACGTGCCGGTGCCGCCCGGCCCTATTGGGGATGAGAGCATTGCCGCCGTGATGCAGCGGTTTCACCGGCAACACGAGGCTTTCTACGGCTACAGCATCGCTGGCGAGATTATGGAGCTGATCCATTTCAACGTGAGCGTGATCGGTGCGACGCCTAAGGTGACGCTGCCGCGCTGGCCGGCCCAAGCGGACGACGGCGGGGCGGCCAGCCCCCGGTCGCACCGGGAGGTACACTTCGCGGAGTCCGGGCGGGTGCGCTGCCCGATCTACCGGCGCACGGACTTGGCGGCCGGCGCGGGGCTGACGGGGCCGGCGATCATTGAGGACGCGGATTCGACGACGCTGCTGCCAACCGGGCGGCAGCTGAGCGTGACGGAGCACGGATTGCTGCTGATTGAGGTGTAGGGGCGCGGGATGAGGGGAGGCTGGTATTCCCAGCCACTCCTCACCCCCCGGCCCCCTCTCCATCGCGGAGCGATAGAGAGGGGGAGTGCGGCGGAGGCCGGCAGAGGATCGGGGTGAGGGCGCGAGGGGGATGAGCGCAGGGTGCTGTGCCCCTACGATGAGGGAGATGGTGAGTGCTGATGGTAGGTACGCAAGGCGTGGATAGGGCGGCGAGTGTGGCGGGGTCGCAGGTGACGCAGAGCGTGATCCACAATCGGCTGGTGATGATCTGTCGGGAGATGGGCATTGCCATGATGAAGACCTCGTATTCGACCATCTTCAACGAGGGACTGGACTTTTCCTGCGTGATCTTCAATCGCGACGGGGAGATGATCGCGCAGGCGGAGTTTTGCCCGGCGCAGCTGGGGGCGATCCTCTTCACGGTGCGGTGGGCGATTGACGAGTACGGCTTGGAGAACTTCGAGCCGGACGACGTGCTGATCCACAACGACCCCTACCGGGGCGGCTGCCACATGCCGGAGCACACGATCATCAAGCCGGTGTACTACGACGACGAGCTGTTCGGGTTTGTCGCCAACATCGGGCACGTGGCGGAAATCGGGGGGATGGCGCCCGGCTCGTTCGCAGCGACGGCGACGGAGGTCTACCAGGAGGGGCTACGGCTGCCGCTGGTCAAGATCATGCGGCGGGGCGAATACGTACAGGACATCTGGAAGATCATCCTGGCCAACCACCGGACGCCGCGGCACACCTGGGGCGACTTCCACGCGATGATCGGGTCGCTGCACATCGCAGAGCGCCGGCTGCACGAACTGCTGGATCAGTACGGGGTGCCGGTCATCAACGAGGCCTGCACGGCGCTGATGGACCATGCCGAGCGGTGGATGCGGGAAGAGATACGGCAGATACCGAACGGCGAGTACTCCTTCGAGGACTGCGTGGAGGACGACGGCGCGACGAGCGACCCGACGTGGATTCGGGTGACGATGGTGGTCCGTGACGACGAGATCATCGCGGACTTCAGCGAGTCCGATCCGCAGGCGAAAGGGATCGTGAACGCGACCTACGGGGTGACGGCCTCGGCGACGTATAACGCGCTCTTCCACGTGACCGACAACGAGATTCCGCATAACTCCGGCTGCTACCGGCCAATCAAGATCATCGCGCCGCCGGGAACGGTGATGAACGTGCAGCATCCGGCGCCCTCGGTCGGTGGGAACACGGAAACGCACCCGCGCATTGTGGACATCATCTTGGGCGCGTTGAGCCAGGTGATACCGGAGCGGGTGGCGGCTGCCGAGGGCGGGACGTCGTGCAATTTCCTGTTCGGGGGGCATCACCCGGAGACGGATCAATACTACGTCGTGTACAGCTTCGAGGGCGGCGGGTGGGGAGCGAGGCACTACAAGGACGGGAACAACGTCGTCGTGGTGCCGAATGGGAACTGCCGGAATACGCCGGTGGAAGTGTTCGAGACGCGCTATCCCTGGCTGACGCACGCCTACGCGCTGGTGCCGGATTCGGCTGGGCCGGGGGAGTTCCGGGGCGGGCTGGGGGCACGGCGGCTGCTGGAGGTGGTGGCGCCGGCGGAGATCACGGTCAGCGCGGTGTTCGAGCGGATGCAGGTCAACCCGTGGGGGCTGCTGGGCGGCGGCAAGGCCACGACGTCGGCGATCCTGGTGCAGAAGCGGGGGGATGACCGCTTCCGCACCTTCTCGGAGGTGTACGGGACGGTCAGCGCGGCGAAGTTCGCCAACTGCGTGGTGGGGCCGGGGGACCGGATACTGATTCAGTCACCGGGCGGGGGCGGCTATGGGCCGCCGTCGAGCCGCGATCCGCAACTGGTGCTAAACGACATGGAGCAGGGCTTCATCTCCGAGCGGGCGGCGCGGGAGGTGTACCAGGTGGCGGTGGAGTGCGACGGCGGCCGGTACGCGGTGAACGAGGCGGAGACGGCCGGGTTGCGCGGGGAGTAGGGGGCGGCGGTGGGCTACTGGGAAGACCTGGAGTTGGTGTGGTGGGATACGAACGTGGTCAATTGCACGTTCTGTGGGCAGATGATTCCCAAGCGGCGCTGGGTAGCGGAGGTTGACGGGGAGGTGCGGAGCTTCTGCTCGCTGGATTGCGAGCAGCTTTACGTCAATTACTGGGTGCCGAAGCATGGACATACGACACCTACCCCCAAACCCCCTCCCTGAAGGGAAGGGGAGTCAGCGGTGCGGGGTGGGGTATACTAGCGGCTAGGTCGCTGCCTCGGTTATAGCCTCTCCCGTCAGGTGAGGAGCGCCGGGGGTGAGCAACGCACTATGACCGCAGAAACCGTTGTTGCCGAACAGCCTGTGATCACTAGGGACGACCTGCTGGAACTCAAGGTCGAGTTACAGCACAACCTCCAAGAGGCGGAGGACCGTTTACACCGCGAACTCCAGCACTATGCAACCAAAGCGGATCTCAAGGATACCGAGTTGCGGCTGGGGGCGGAAATCAGTAGCCTCAGGGCCGACCTAAAAGATACTGAACTACGGCTCAAGACCGATCTTCAGGGCCTCAGGGCCGACATCAAGGACATGGAGCTGCGGCTACTGCTCCGGCTGGGTGGCCTGATCGTCGCGGTGGTCACCATCGCGGTGGCCGTCCTCAAGCTCCTCGAAGGTGTAGGGTAACCTCGCCTCACCCCCCGGCCCCCTGGCCGGCCAAAGCCGCACGGATAGGGCCGGGTGTGGTGCGGCTTTGGCCGGTCACCTCTCCAACATTTGGAGAGGGGGTGTATGGCTCGGTTGTAGCGTGGGGTGCGGTATACTGGCGGTTAGCTCGCTACCGCGGTGATAGCCTGCTCTCGCTGGGTGAGGGCCGCCGGGGGTGAGGAGCAGACGATGACCGCAGAAGTCATCGCTGCCGAACAGCCCGCGGCCACTAGGGACGATATGCAGTACGATCTCCAGCAGTACGATCTCCAGGGGTGGGAGGGCAGACTACGCCAGGACCTCCAGGGGACAGAGGGTAGACTACGCCACGAACTCCGACTGGCAGAGGGCCGGGTACGTCGTGAACTCCAACTGGCAGAGGGCAGACTGCGCCGCCAACTCCAGTTGGCAGACGCCCGGATACACCGCGAACACCAGCACTACGCCACCAAGGCCATCATCCAGGACCTCAGGGCTGAAATCGAGGCCATGAAGTGGAGGCTACTGATCCGCCTCGGCGGACTGACCGTGGTTATGGTCATCATCATGATCGCCGTCCTGAAACCCTAGCCCTAGGTGGGGGGTAACAGGGGCCGGCCTCATCCCCCGGCCCCCTCTCCATCGCGGAGCGATAGAGAGGGGGGGTATGGCTCAGTTGTAGCGTGGGGGGCGGTATACTGGGGGCGAGGCCACTGCTGGGGACTGTTTCTTTTCCCGCGGGGAGCGGGCCGCCGGCAAGTGAGGAGCGCACGATGACCGCAGAAGCCGTCGTTGCCGAGCCGCAAATAGCCACCAGAACCGATATCCGGGAGTCGGAGGATCGCATTCACCGCGAGTTGCAACACTATGCGACCAAGGCCGATCTCAAGGACACCGAGCTGCGGATCCAGGCCAGCCTGCAAGACATCGAACTGCGGCTCCAGGCGCAGATCAAAGACGCGCAGATGTGGCTGCTGCTCCGGCTCGGCGGGCTGATTGTCGCTGCGGTCACTATCGCGGTTGCCGTCCTGAAGCTGCTCGAAGGCTCGGGGTGACGGGTGACGGCCTCACCCCCTGGCCCCCTCTCCAACATTTGGAGAGGGGGTGTATGGCCCAGTTGTAGGGCCGCCGTCGTCACAACCCTCGCCGTGCATATTCCAGCAACATCAGTGAGAGTAGCGGTGCTAGTCCGAGACCGCGCCGGTGCGTGGGGGTAGGACTTGTCGGAGTCGGGGAAGTCCCCGGCTCCCTCCATTTCTAGGGCCAAGGCGTTCAAGTCTCTATCTCGTCTACCGCGTCGTACCCCTCACTTGTGACCTTGAAGACTTCGCCCTTGGGCGTGATGTATTCTTCTGTAGGATCAAAGACTTCACTCATGGCCCCGATGCGTTCGATGTATTCACATCTTCGCAGTTGCTTAAGGCCACCCTTCCAGCGAGCGAGTGTTCTGGGGTTCTGATCAGGAATAAGTTGTTTTTGCCTCGCAAAAATGTGGTGATTATCTAGATCAGGCTCATTTATTATCATACCATCACGACTGGCAGCTTCTCGCAAAATCGTCTTTGCCTCGTCTGAAAGCTCTACGGCCTGCGACGGTATCTCCGGCCCAGTAGCAACCATGGCAACATCATCCTGCGATCCGCTATTTGCAGGCGTGACAGGTAACGCTCGAATGATCTCCCGCAATGCCTGAAGTTGCGTCTCGGGCTTCTTCCAAACGTAAGATTCCAAGAGATCAGGTATTGATGCCGTCTCACCATCATCACCCCTCAAGAGCAAAGTGATAATTGCGAACTTATCCCCCTTATTCCGCTTCTCTCGAACCGCGAGATTTATTTCGTTTCGCAAGTATCCTTCATCCTTGAACGATGGGGTGATGAAGAATACGACGGCGCATGACTCGTGCATTCCTTGCAGCATCGCACGTTCAGGTTCATCACCGGCAGGCATCGCCTCATCATCAAGCCACGTTTCGTAGCCTAGTAAATCTAGGGTTTCCTTGAAATCGAGTACAAGGGCCTTGTCGCAAGTCTTGTGACTCAGATATATCTTCCTCGGATCGTCAGTGCTCATGTCAATCCCCAGACCCTAGATGATACCAGATGGGCTAGATAATGAGTTTAGCATTGCGGGGGCGGCGCTTGGCGCCGTGGACGGATGGCTCGGCGCACCATTTGGCGGCGAGGCGGCGGATGGCGGTGTAGGTGGGTTCGTCGAAGTTGAGGAGGTCGCAGATGATGCGGCGGTCGAGGAGGGCGCGGTTGGGGTCGGCGTCGGCGAGGTAGGCGGGCTGGAGCTGGAGGGTGCGGAACTCGTCGAAGATCGTTTCGGCTTGGCGTAGCTGCGCGTCGCTGAGGGTGCGGAAGTCGAGTACGGGGAGGGTCTCAGCAGAGCGGATGGTCATGTCACCGCGACCGGCGACTTGGCGACTTGAATGCCACCAATAGCACAGCAAGCCTAACGTGCTGTTGCCCCATAAGGTAAAGGCGTAATCGTATTGTGGGTTGTCAAAGCTCACGTTGGGCCAGGCGCGGCCACCAATGCTCTCTTGCTCGGTGAAAGCCGTTGCCAATGGCTGTGAATTGAAGCGGAAGCCCCGGCTTAGATGGGCACGGCTGGCGGTAGCCCAAACTCTGGGAACGTCTCCATCCATGCCTTGACGCGCCAGCAATTGTGAGTCCGGAAGGCATATAAGTCGCGTTTCATTCTTGGCGTTATGGTTCCACAACGCGGGATAGGTAGCCGTCGGGCTGGCCGGTGCTCTGTCAAAAGGGCCACGCGGGGCCGGGCCGGTAATGTCTCGGTCTACCAAGCCAAGTTTGCCGACGCTGCCCAACGACGCCACATTTAGGTCAAGCGCGGCCGGACTGCCGGGCGGCCACAGCCTAGAACTCGCAAGGGCGTGGGCAGTTTGGGCCAGGGAGTAATCCGAGAGGCGCACCGCGCCCCAGACGGTGCTCTCGGTGTCATTGGGCACCGTCATCATCTGCCCGGCCAACTCGGCCCCGACCGTCAGCGGGGTGCCGCCGTAGGGACCGTCCTCGACCTGCCTGACGCCGTTGGCCGAGGCCACATTGCCGGCGATGGCGCCAGCGTGGGCAAACCCCTGGGGCCGGCGGGTGAGCGAGGTGAAGTGCAGGCGTGGAGACGGCTGCTCACGACGCTTGAGCTTGCGGGCGATAACCAAGCATTCGGCCAAGCCGGTGTCGGCCGAAAACGACAGATCATCGTTATCGGCAGCGGCGATAGTCAGCACGGTCAAGTCCGTATAGTCGGCGGCCAGCATGTGCCGGAACTTCTGCCAGGACAGCCCGGCCGCGGCGGATAAGGGCAGTACGAGCGCGAGGACACCGCCCGGCTTGAGCTTCTTATCAGCCAGCGCCGCAAAGGCCGACGCGATGCCGGCATTGCCGTGGTAGCACGTGCCTCTCCCCAACTCGTTAATCCGGTTCCCCATCTCCGTCTGATCGGCGGGCGTGGCGTCAAAGGCCGCAAAGGCGGGATTGGTGATGTCGGCGTGGGCGCCCTCGTGATTGGTGGCGCGGGTAAAGGGGGGATTCATAATGACCAGATCGAAGCTCGCGTCGGGGATGTCGGCGATGACCTGCTCTACCGTTTCCTCCCCGGCGCTGCCGGTGCGCTGCGTCGGATCGCTCATGTTGATGAGTGTCATCGCTGGCGAGTCGCCCAGGCGCTCCAGCGAGCCGATCTGCACGCTGTTGTCCTGCTGCCGGCCGTAGGGAAAGATGTAGAGGCGGGTGTTGCCGAACGCCACGGCCGGCTGGACGCCGGAGAGGGTGGCCCCGGTGATATGGACCGCCGAGGGCATCACGTCGCAGCCGTACAGCACTTCTTCCATCATCACGGGATGCAGGGCTGCCGGGTCGCCGCCGGCGCGTTCGTGCCGGGCGGCCAGCCGCTCGTACACGGCCGAGAGCAGGGCGCCGGTGCCGCAGGCAAAGTCGGCGACGCGCAGCTTGCCAATCGCGGCCGGGTCCGACCAATCTACGCCGTCCAGCTCGGCGACGGCCAGCCGCGCCAGCAGCGCCGCCGAGGCCGGCAGCGTGTAGAAGGTGGCCAGGTACTTGCGATCCGCAATCAAGCGCTGGAAGATGCGGCCGGTGAGGTCGTGGGCCTGGTCTACGCCGGTGGCGCTGATCGCTTGGGCGGTCTCGCGCAGGCAACGCAGAATCAGGGCCGCGTCACCGGACTGCAACTGTTCGAGCAGCTTCCTGGCAATGTGGAAAATGGGCCAATAGTTGATCTTCAGGATGGCGGTCCAGGCGGCCAGCATCGCGCCTTTGGGGTTGGGGGTTGTGTCGCCGCACACCAGGTCCAGCGGCTGGACCTTGGCGTGCATCCCGGCGATGCGTTCGTGGAAGACGAGGGCGTTGGCGATGATGGCGCAGGCCATGCGGCGGGTCTGGGGTACGTTCGCCATGCCGAGCAGACGCGCCAGCTCGCGCGTGATGCCCGGCCGGGTGGCGTCTACGGCGTCGAGGAGCTGGGCCGCGGCGTCAATGCCAGCTTGGAGCGTGTCGGTGGCCGCATCCACGGCGTGCTGCGGCACGGAGACGAGGCGCACGAGGTCCGCCAGGTCGGTGACGCTGCCTTCCAGCCACCCGCTGACCGGAAAGCGCTGCACGCCGGCGGCCTCTGCGGTGAAGACGCAGTATTCGAGGCGGGCGGCGGCGAGGACGGCGCGGAGGTCGGCGGCAGCAGCCACTTCGGCGGGATAGCGCAGGGCAATGGCCGCCTCGATGGGGCGCGGGTGGACGGTCACGGGCAGGCCGAGGCGCGCGCGGGCCTCCGCTTCGACGGTGGCGGCGGGCAGGTATTCGGCTTCGATGACGACCGGGGCGCGGCCGGGATCGGTGATGAGCAGGTCGGGCTGCAAGCCGGGGCTGCCGGCGATGACGCGGGTGTTCTCGAACAGGACGCTGCTGCCGGGCAGCATGGGCTGCAGCAGCTGGCCCAAGGCGTTGTTGGCGTTCGGCTCGGTCTGGCGCGGCATCGGATAGCCCTCTCGTCACGCGCGCGGCGTCAGGGCGGGAACATCCGTTCGAGGATACCAGGTGGGGCGCGGGTGGGGCGCGGGAGGGGTGGTGATGGGAGAGGCCCGTACACGCGGTGGAGCAAGGCCGCGGGTAGGGCGGTACTTGGATGGCAGGATGCGCTTGGTGGGTGGTGGGGTGGGCGGGTAATCGCCCCCACCCCACCCCACCCCC
>JAJDZR010000045.1 GCA_022824545.1 Chloroflexota bacterium | reverse complement strand
GACTTTCGGGTGGCTGGGCCGCTGCCGCCGGTTGAGCAAGGACTATGAAGCGGACCCGGCCACCAGCGAAACCTGGATTGCATTGGCCATGTGTGCGTTGTTACTCCGCCGTTTGTGCCCATCTTCATAAGTGTCGTACACACTCTTAGAAACAATCGGCACCAAGTCGTTCCATACGGTTGCGGACTTGATGTGTACGGCAACTGACGACGGCAGATCATACAGAAAGCTAGACGCAAGTGGAGAGTCCTTGAAGACCTGCTCCACGCTCGGCACTTTATATATATCGCCCTTCTTTGGAAGTTTCTCCCAACGCCCCGTTTGTATCATGCTCTTGCCAAATCCTCGGAAGGCATCGTCCCAGAGTTTTACTAAACTCTGAACATCACGTAGTGTATTGCGATGTCGCTCTTTCTCAGCTTCGTCTCCAGCTTCCTCGATTGCCAAATGCAAAGCCTTCTCCTGGCTTTGGAAAGCCTTCATTATCTCATATCGTGAGCGGTACTCGTATTCATGGAACTTGTCATTTCTCATGACATCTACGAGCGTGGCGTGTGTTTCAACTAGATTGCGGAGAACCATGTTAGGCTCTGTCAGAAATCCATTTCTGCACAACAAGCTAATGCTGCGCAGACAACTTACCCCACGAGCCATACATCCAACGATAAGTGAACGCCTGTGGAAGTTGTTGTCCTTAGGTGCTAGGTGCCTGATAATCTCTTCGACAACGTTACAGAGATCATAAATGAGTATGTGAAGAGTATCGGCATTTGCAGTCATATCTCCTCTCCCTCAGCGATAGTGCCCATTATCTGGACGGGACTGAAGTTCAGCAATCTGCGTCCGCTTAGAACGGGTACAGCGGCCCGGGGTCCCACGCTACCCCCACACCTCCGGGTTGACCGGATGCGCCGGCCGCCGGCCTTCCAGCGCGTCGAGCAGCCCTTGCGCCGCCAGCTCGGCCATCCGCGCGCGTGTGCCGTGCGTGGCGCTCCCGATGTGCGGAGTGAGCGCCACGTTGTCGAGCGTCAGCAGCGGGTCGTCGGGCCGTAGCGGCTCTTCCTCGAACACGTCCAAGCCGGCGGCTGCCAACGGGCCGTCGCGCAAGGCCGCTGCCAGCGCCGGCTGATCCACGATAGGACCGCGCGCGGTATTGACCAGGATCGCCCCTTCCCGCATCGCGCCCAGCTCGGCAGCGCCGATCAGTCCCTGCGTCTCCGCCGTTAGCGCGCAGTGAATGCTCACGTAGTCCGACTCGGCCAGCACCTCTGCCAAGCTCGCATAGCGCGCTCCATACCGCCCCTCCACGTCGAGCTTGCGCGTGCGGCTCGTGTAGATCACGTCCATCCCAAAGGCAACCGCGCGGCGCGTGATTGCTTGTCCAATGGCGCCCATGCCGACAATGCCCAACGTGGACCCGAACAGGTCCCGTCCCCAGAGTAGCCCCGGCTCGTACTCACCCCACTGCCCGGACCGGACGTAGCGATCCGCCTCCGACAGCCGCCGCGCCGCCGCCAGCATCAGCCCGAACGCCAGCTCTGCCGTCGTGTCCACCAGCACGCCGGGCGTGTTGGTCACCGCCACTCCATGCTTCGTGGCGGCGTCCACGTCTATGTAATCGAAGCCGACGCCAAACCCCGTGACCGCCCGCAGCCGCGGCGCCGCCGCCAGAATCGGCTCGTCGAGCCGGTCGGTGGGCGGCATGGCAAACACACCCTCCACGCCGTCGGCAATCCGCTGATGCGTCACTTCCGGCGGCGCCGGCAGCTTGCCCTCCCACACCTCCACGTCACAGCGCGCGCGCAGCAGGGCCAGCCCGCTCTCCGGATAACCCCAGCTACAGAAGACCCGCGGCCGCGCTCCGCTGCTCGTGCTCTCAGCCATTGCTCGCTCCTTGGCCGGCCATTCGGCCGTCCGCCCTTACCACCCCTCAAGCCCCCGGACTACCGCTGAATGGTAGCACGGGGCCGGCAGAGGCCAAGCTGTAGGGGCGCAACGTGTTGCGCCCGTCCCCCCGCCGCAGCGGGGGGACCATAGGGGGGCTACATCCCACTACCTGATTAAGTTGTCAACTTTCATCCAGGGAAGGGACCGGTGACAGGTCAAAGCTGCACCACACCTGGCACTATCCGTGCGGCTTTGGCCTGTCAGGGGTTAGGCCTCATAAGGGTGGGTCCGCCGCTCCATTCGGCCTTGCCGCCCAGGTGACGCCTTGCTACCTTGGGTACTATAGAGGTCGCCAGCAATGCCACCGGTCTTCGCAGCGGACGAGGTCGAGTTCAGCTACGGTCCCCTCAACGTCATCAATGGCCTCACCCTCGCCGTGAACAAGTCGGAGATCTTCGGCATCCTCGGCGCCAACGGCGCCGGCAAGACCACCCTGATGCGGCTGCTCATCGGTCTCCAGCAGCCGTCCTCCGGCTCGGTCCGCGTGTTCGGCGAACCACCATCGTCTCGCATCGCCGGGCGCATCGGCTACATGCCGCAGCTCAGTGCCCTGTATCAGGAGCTGTCCGCCCGCCAGAACGTAGACTTCTTCGCCCGCATGTATGGCCTCTCCCGGTCTGCCGAGCGGCGCGAAGCTGTAGATCAGGCCATCGAATGGGTCGCGCTGACTGAGCGTCAGCAGGAACCCCTCACCCACCTGAGCGGCGGTATGCGCCAGCGCGTGAGCCTCGCCATCGCTCTCGTGCATAAGCCCGACCTGCTGGTCTTGGATGAACCCACTGTGGGCCTTGACCCGGAGCTACGGGCCTCGTTCTGGGAGCACTTCCGCAACATGGCCGCCTCCGGCACCACCCTCATCATCTCCAGCCACACAATGGACGACGCCACCCACTGCCACCGGCTCGCCTTCATCCAGGAAGGGCGCGTCGTAGCCCTGGGGAGTCCCGACGAGTTGCGGGCGTCTACCGGGAGGAGCGATGCCACCCTGGAGGATGCGTTCCTCCACTTCGTCAGGCAGGGCGGGCCATCGTGACCATAGACCGGACCCTCGCCATCGCCTCGCGGATCGTCAACCAGATCACGCGCGACCACCGTTCCCTCGCACTCATCATCGTCGCGCCGGTCATCGTGATGTCACTGGTCGGATTCTCCTTCGCGGACCAGCAGCCTATCCTCGATCAAATCGCGCCGGGCCTGATCGGCGCATTCGTCCTCTTCTTCGTCTTTATTCTGACCGGCGTGAGCTTCCTGCGGGAAAGATCCCAGGGCACCCTGGAGCGACTGCTGACTACCCCCGTTGGCCGGGCGGACATCTTGGCCGGCTACCTGCTCGGATTCCTGCCGTTCGCGGGAATCCAGGCCCTCGTCATCCTCCTCTACACCATCTTCGCCCTCCGGATCGAATACGCAGGCTCCTTATGGCAGATCTTCGTGCTCCTGGTTGTCGTCACCATCATGGCGGTGAACCTCGGCATCTTCATTTCGACGTTCGCCCGGAACGAGTTCCAAGTGGTGCAATTCATCCCGGTCATACTACTGCCCCAGATATTCCTATCGGGCGCCGTCCTACCGTTCGAGCAGCTCCCCGGCTACTTCCAAGCCGTTGGCCAGTTTCTACCGCTCACCTATGTAGTGGACGGCCTGAAGGCCATCATGCTCCAAGGCGAGACCCTGTGGAGTATCGGCCTGGAGTTATCCGTACTCGGCGGCTTTGCAATCGGGCTACTCGCCCTCGCCGCCATCACCCTCCGCCGCCCCTAACCCGCTCAATCTCACTGCCCGGGTAGCGCGAAGGCGACGAGCGCCGCGTCCGTGCCACGGCCCGTAGCGATGACGACGAACTGCCGCCCTGACCGCGTCCGGTAGGTCATCGGGTTCGCGTTGGTTGGAAACGGCGTTGCGCCACGCCAGAGTTCGGCACCCGTTGCCTTGTCGAACGCATACAGGTACGGGTCACCACCGCCGAGGAATACCAGGCCTCCCTTGGTCACCAGCGGTCCGGAGTTACCCAGCGTGCCCAGCCGCTCCGGCAAGGCGACGCCGCGAAGCAACGGGTGTGTGCGGATCTCGTCGCTCCCTGCCCCGAACGGCACCCTCCACGCGATCTCGCCCGCGTTGAGATCAATCGCCACCAGGTGCGCGTAGGGCGGCTTGGTGAGCGGGATCGCACCGAGTTCGCTCTCCGGGGCCTCTACCGCGCCCGGTCCGCCGGCCTCCCGGAACATGACCCGTGTCGCCCCATAGGGACAGTTGTTGCTGTACGCGACGTCAACGCGCGGGTCGTTGCCCGAATTCTCGCAGACCTGGTTTGTGTCGGCTTCCTCCGACGTCCGCACGTACAGGAACCCGGTCTCGGGGTCGAACGCCGCCCCGCCCCAGTTTGCCCCGCCGCTCGCGCCCGGGCGCTGAAGCGTCCCCTGTAGGCTCGGCGGGGTGAAGAGCGGGCCCAGCCGAAACCGCTTCATCTCCGCCACCGCGAGCGCATGTATCTCCGGAGTCAGATCGTTCGCGTCTTCGAGCGATACGCCCTGCCGGGCGAACGGCGGAGGCTTCGTCGGGAATGGCTGCGTTGGGTACACCTCCTCGCCCGGGACATCCGTGACCGTGTCCACTGCGCGCTCCTCGATCGGCCACACCGGTTCACCCGTCACCCGGTCGAACACGTATGTGAAGCCATGCTTCGAGACCTGCGCCACCGCGTCAATCTTACGCCCGTCCACCGTTATCCTCACCAAGTTCGGTGCCGCGGAGAGGTCGTAGTCCCACAAGCCGTGGTGTACGGCCTGGAAGTGCCACCGCCGCTCGCCCGTGCGCGCATCGAGGCACACCAACGACTCGGCAAACAGGTTCGCCCCCTTGCGGCGCCCCCCCCCAGTAGTCGCTGCTCGGCGTGCTCGTCGGTACGTAGAGGAGCCCCCGCTCGGCATCGAGCGACATCAACCCCCACACGTTGGCGTGGCCGGTGTAGCGCCAGGACTCGTCCTCCCAGGTGTTTGCTCCGAAGTCGTCACTCGACTGCGGGATGGTGAAGAACACCCAGCGCCGCTCGCCCGTGCGGGCGTCGAACCCCTGAACTGTGCCGGGCGGATCGAACTCCCGCTGCACCCCGTCGGGCACGCGGCTTCCGACGATCACCACGTCTTCGAACACTACCGGAGGGGAGGTCTGGTCGAACTCGTAGCGGCTGACCGCGCGGCCGTGCCCCTCGGTCAGTACGACACTCCCGCCCGCGCCGAAGTCCGCGTCCAGTTCACCAGTCGCGGCGTCGATCGCGTACAGCCGGTCACGGCTGTTGAGGAAGATGCGCGCGTCGTTCCCGTCGCGCCAGTAGGCGATGCCCCGGTGCTTGAAGCCAGTCGGCCCCGCGCCGATCGGTCCGCCCTCGTAGGCTCTCGGATCGAACGTCCAGAGTTCCGTTCCCGTCTCGGCGTCGAGTGCCGCCACCCGCGTGTACATCGTGGAGAGGTAGAGGATGCCGTCAACCATGATGGGAGTGGACTGGAAGGGGCCTGGCCGCGTGCCATACTCCTCGAGGGGTGTCTCGTTCGGCTCCCATTTCCAGACGATCTCCAGTTCGCTGACGTTGGCGGCCGTGATTTCCTCGGCTACCGAGTACTTGGTATGCGCCTGGTCGGCACCGACGAACGGCCAGCCGGTCGTGGTGCCCGGCTCTAGGGTGCAGGCGGCTGTGGTCAATACCAAGGCAGCTATGACAAAAAGGGCCTTCATCAACTGGACTCCGATTTGGGAATGATGGGAATGACCGGCCGCGAGCAGGTCATACTGGCTTCCCGACGTTCGTTCGACGGCGCCCCCCGGACAGCATCCTCAACGGGAACTATAGGGTAGACTTGCCGTGACGTGCCCCCGATAGTTGCACAGTACGCCGAGACCCACCGTTTCCGGCTCCCGTGTACTGTAGTTGCAGTTCGCCCATGGCGGTTTCAGGACCTGAAGCGTGGCCGACATGTTATCCGAGTGCTCCGGCAATCTCCCGTTGCGCCGCCCGGTCCAAGCAGACTCGGAACGTTTTCTCGAACAAGGGCCTGGCCAGCGGCAGCGAGTTTCGGCGTCTAGGTTAGCGCGGCTCCGTGCAATCGCCTGTATGGCGCCATGCTGCCTTTGCTGTCCTGGAAAGGTCTTGATTTTGTCCAGTTTGGTGGGCCAGGGGGATGCCGCGTAGAGAGGCGTCCCCGCCCTAGTCTGGAGAGGACCGGCCCGCAAGTCACCTAGGTTTGCCATGAGCAACGACGGACCCAAAATCTTCATCGTCGCCGACAGCGAAGGCCCCACCGGCGTCGCCGAGTATTGGGCCAGGAATCTCCCGTCCACCAGCCCGCGCCTGCGGCCCTTCCGCGAGCTAATGACCGGCGATGTCAACGCTGCCGTCCAAGGCTGCTTCGACGCCGGCGCCTCCGCCGTAGTGGTCAAGGACGACGGCTTTCGGGACCGGAACATCCTCCCGGAGCTACTCGACCCGCGAGCGCAGCTCATCCTCTCCGGCGGTTCGCTGCTCAACGGCCTCGACAAGCATTTCGCCGGCGTGATGCTGGTCGGCTTCCACGCCATGGAGGGCGCCACCGACGCCGTGCTGGCCCACACCTGGTCCAGCGCCCGTCGTCGCCGCTACTGGTTCAACGGCCGGGAAGGTGGCGAGTTGGCCGCCTACGCCATCGCGGCCGGGCACGATCACGGCGTCCCGATCATCATGGCCACCGGCTGTACCGGCCTGTGCCGCGAAGCGCACACCTGGCTCGGCCCCGACCTCGTGACCGTCCCCGTCAAGCGGCTACGCCCCGACGGGACGGTAGACCTCTTCCCGGCCGCCGACACGCACCCCCAAATCCGGGCCGGCGCCCGCGCGGCCGTCGAACGCGCACACCACCATCGGCCGCACCGCCCCCGCTTCCCGCTGGCCGTGCGTTTGCAGCTCACCGACCCGGAAACAACCACCGGCTACGTCGCCTGGCGCCGCCAGCACAAACCCGACTGGCCCGCCCGCCGCACCGGCCCCCGCACCCTCGCAGCCTCATTAGAAACCACCCACCACCTCGTCCTCTGACCCCGAACAGCGCCCGACCGCCACACTCCCCCTCTCCGCAAGTGAGACCGTTGCCGAACCATCATTCCCGCGTGCATGGGAATCCATGTCCCCCTGCGGAGCAGGAGTTGGTCGGGGACTAGCCAGCGGGCCGCCGCACAGTTGACAGCTACCTCGCCGCTGCGGCGACCTTGGTTGGATCACGCCGCTGGATGGTGGTGATGGGCATGACTGCAAAGGAAGCGGCCAATCAGGCCTTGCGGGACCGATTGTTCCAGCAAGAGCTTGATCGGCCGCCCATGCCATCAGGGGGCTACGGGCTAGAGTAACCTTGTTCACAACAGCAAGGTCCCGTAGTCCCCGTCCGCACTCATCATACAGCGCGGCGTCCCCGGTGCAAGGGGCGGCCGTTTCGATTTGTCAAGGTGGCCGCTAAGGTCAAGGGAGGAAACATGCCGGATATTCCCAACTGGCTTGCTTGGGCCAGTCTTGTTGTTTCGATGGCGTTCAACGTTTGGCAGTGGCGCCAGTCCCTAGTTCGAGAAACAAAGATGCGCCACCTAATCCCTGCTTGGAGTGGGTGGGCAGATGCAATTCGCAGCCAGGCATCAGCAGACTATCATCTCGTCCGTGAGAAGAATGAGCATACTCGCTCCGTAGCTTTGTCCATGATGGTTGAGTGCATACAGGCTAGTGCACGTAACCTGGCTGACGACATTGACCGTGTTGCTGATGAGTACCGTTCACCGGAGGAACTGGCGACTAAGAAGCGTGAGCGTGAGCGTATTGAGGAAATCGGGAAGGAGGAGAAGGAGCAGAGGCGACGATCTGGCGCTGCTGGCTAGTTCAGTGGATAGTTTCCCTGCGGAGCGGGGGGGCTAGTACCTCGCCCTCAGCTCATTCCGACTGGGCTGCCCCGACGCCCAAGCTGTAGGGCGAACGGCTGAGACTCGGCGCCGGAAACAGGCGTGTCAGCAGCGCCTCCGCGTCTTCGAACGGCTCTGCCCCGTACTGCTGCGCGAATTCCGCGTGCAGCTGCCCTTCCAGCTCCGTCGGCGCGCGCAGCGGAAGGTCGAGCCGGCGGCCCCCTTGCCGGGACGATTCGCGGATCGCAATCAGTAGCTCCAAGTCGGTGCGGGCGGAAGCGCCGTAGACCGCCGGCCGGCCCTCAACAATCGAGTGGTGCAGGCCCAGCCAGGTATCCGCGCGTGCCACGTCGTCTGCGTTGGGCAGCGCATACTGCCGGTAGGGATTCTCCCAGGTCAGCGGTGGCTTAGTCGCCAGTTCGGCGTGCGTAATCGTTTCGCTACCGTCCGCGCTGGCCCCCAGCATCGTCTCGATCGGCAGCCGGCGACCACGCCGCCTACGGCTATCTTCCCACAACACCACCTCATTGCCGACAATCGCCCCCTGCGTGCCGGCGACTTCCCACTCGTTGCCGCGGGTGGTACCAATCGGCCACTGATAGACGCCTAGCTCACCATCGGCGAACTCGATCACGCCCAGCTCCCAGGTGCGTTGCGAACGCGTCTGCCCGTCCACCTCGACGAACGGCTGCACCGCGACAGGCGCGCTCACTCCCCGGACGCCCACCGGCCGGCTCGTAATGAAGCGGCGCATGGCGGCCATGCCGTGATAGCTGCCGGAGGTGTACCACAGGTGGACTTGCGTCACTTGACCGAGTAGCCCTTGTTCGACTACCAGCCGCTTCAGCCGTTCGTGCGGCCACCGCCACACGTTCTCTGAGACTTCCAGCAAGACGTTGTGTCGTTCAGCAGATTCCAGCATGTGATCGGCCATCGCCAGCGTGGTTGCGATGGGCGTTTCCGTGATGATATGCGCGCCGCGCGCCGCGGCAACGGCCGTGACCAAGTGGTGCGCGTCGGGCGGCACCACCACGCCCACGACCTGCGGACGCACCGCGTCGAGCAGCGCCACCGGATGCGCGAATGTGGGAACGCCGTAGGTCTCGGCAGCCCACTGCCGGCGTTCCTCTCGCGTGTCGCACACGCCCACCAGCCGGAAGTGCTGGCGCAGCGTGCTGACCGTCGCCAGGTGCGTCGCGCCGCGATTGCCGGCCCCGATAATGGCAGCAGTGAGCATTGGCCCCTCCATCACACGCCCTCCTCCCCGGCAGTGACGGGCATGGTAGCAGAAACATCTAGCGCGCCGCGTCAGTGTAAATAGCCATACCGGTAGCGCTCGTTGGGAGGGACAGTGCGTGGCAGTGAATGGGAGCTAACAGAGCAGTTGTTCGCCGCGCTCGTCGGTCCTGGCTACGAGCAATATGGTGTGGAGTTCAAAGGGCCAGGTGCCCGCACCGAACGGCGGCTGTTGGCTCAGGTAGCGCGTGCAGCCCTCGGCATGGCGAATCGAGCCGATGGCGGCTTGGTGATTATCGGTGTGGATGACGACGGTAGCCTGGCAGGATTGTCGGATGCAGAGCTTGACACCTGGAGTTACGACGACGTTGCGGCATCGTTGGCCGAGTACGCAGACCCCTATGTGGACTTGGCGTTGCAGGTGCTGGTATACGAGGACCGCAGTTTCGTGATCCTGCACGTTGCGGAGTTCGAGGAAATTCCCGTGTTATGCAAGCGGGATTATCCGGGCGTGCTGCGGAAGGGGGCGTGCTACGTCAGGACGCGCCGGATACCCGAGACGAGCGAGATTCCGTCGCAGACGGAGATGCGTGAACTCCTCGACCTTGCGACCGATAAAGGTGTTCACAAGTTTCTTACCCGGTTGGAGGCAACCGGCTTGCTCCCCCCAGGCACAGTGCCACCTTCGGCTCGGAGACGTTTCGATGCACAGCGAGGAGCCTTGAGATGAGCAAGCTACTGGACGAGATACGCTCACGGGGGTATTGGGAGGTTGTCATCCAGCCCCATACGTTTATCGAGCAGCGAATCGCGGATGTCTCCGATCTCTATCCCATCCTACAGCGGTGCTCGGTCAGATTGCGGGGCTGGGATTTCCCTCATCTGGGCCCGGGCAGACCTCTGCAGGAAGGTACCGACTGGATCGGTCAGGAGCTGAAGTGGGAGGATCGCCTGGAGTTATGGCGCTTCTACCAGAGCGGCCAGTTTGTCCATCTTGCCGGCATACGTGATGACTGGCAAGATCGCTCCCGCTACCGGCCGGCAAATGATGGCTGGCAGCCGGGTGCCAATCTCGGTATTGGTGATACTATTTTCCGCTTTACCGAGATCTTCGAGTTGGTGACACGCCTGGCGTTTACCGATGCCAGTGACGACTTCATGCATGTCGGCGTTACCCTCAAGGGCCTCAAGAATCGTGTCCTTCAATTTGATCGCCCGAACGGTCAGTTGCTTGCTACGGAATACCGGGCAACTGGTGAGGACTACTCCTACACGGTTGATCGGAACCGGATCGAGCTGATTGCCAAGCCGCGCACTCTGGCCCTTCAAGGAGCACGTGAGCTATTCGAGTGCTTCAATTGGGATCCCAACGCCTATCAGTTGCGCGGCTGGCAAGAGCAGCTACGAGTCGGGAGACGCAGCGCGTAACATGCTCAGTCGTGCGTATCCACCGCTGCCGCGCCCTAGCCCGGACGCACCGTCGGCAGCGGCGCCAGGCTGACCTGCGGTACCCACTGTGTCGCGCCGTCCTCAGCCCGTACCTGCGCCGCCGGCCCGCGCCACTCACTCGGAAAGAGATACGCCGCGGTCGTCTCGACAACCTGCACGACCGTCCCCGCCTGCCGGCCACCGAGCAGCACGGCGTCGCTGCCCGGCGCCAGCACCGGCGGGCCAACTCGTGCGGCCAGCGCCTCGGCCACCGGGCCGGTCAGCAGCAGCTCCGGCACGCCGCTCCGGTCCCCGCTGGTCATTCCGACTGTCGTACCCGCCAAGGGCCGCAACGCCTCCAAGAGCGCAGCGGGGAGTGTCGGCGCCAGGTGGCCGTAGAGCAGCAATGTCGGCACCGTCGGTGCTGGCGCCACCTCCAGGGTGGTGCGGTGCAGGTCGGCGCCGGGCCGGAGATCCGTACTGCCCGCCGCGACGATGCCCGCAGCGCGCTGCCTGGCGGCGGTTGCCAGGAGGGCGGCCGTCGCCGCGCCGCACCGGAGCACCACGGCCGCCTCCCAGTCGTCCCGGTCTTCGGCCCCAACGGGCGGATCTGCTTCTTCCCAGAGCACCAGCGGCCCCCAGGCAGACGCGCCATAGCCCCACGCGCCGGCGATAGCCAGGCCCGGCGCCGTGAGCACCACCGCCGGCTCCGGCGTCTCCTCCAGCGCCGTGACCGTGCCATACACCAGCGCCGGCACCGACACGACACCCGCATCCGCGTGCGGGTGGATGACGACGGTGCCCGTGTCCCGCGAAACGAACGCCACGCGGCCGGCCTGCGGCGCCGTCACTGCCCGCTGCTGCAAGCCCAACAGACCGGCTCGCTCGGCCAGCACGGCCCCCGCCTCAACGGTCTGCCCGGCCTCGACGGTCAGATACTCGGCCACCTGCGCCGGCCCGACACCCAGCTCCGCGCTGAGAGAGAGCGCCACCGACGCTGCTGCCACCGGGACGTGAGCGAGGGGAGTGGCCGGTTCCACCGGCTGTCCGACGGCCACTGCGGCCTCCGCTTCCGACGGCAAGGCCACGCGGCGCGTCAGCGGTCCGACTTCCCAGGCCGTGCCCGGCGGCTGTCCATTCATCGGCGTCCTGCCCGCAAGCGAAGCGTGCTTGGCTATACCAAACTTAGAGCCTATCCCAAAACTCAACGCGCCACAACGCTGCCGTCACGCCGGCCGGAAATGGTAGACTTGCCCGGCCCTACTGGTAGGAAAAGAGCCATGCCGACCAATCCCGAGCTCCTCCGGCGTATCACCGCTCGGCCGGGCGTCTTTGGTGGCAAGCCCATCATTCGCGACCTGCGTATTGCCGTGGAGCACGTGCTGGGAATGCTTGCGGCCGGTGATTCCGTGGAGACGATTCTCCGGGAATATCCGATCCTGGAACCTGAAGACATCCAGGCGTGCCTGCTTTTTGCTCACCGCTCAATGGCCGGTGAGCATGTGTATGAACGTGTCCCTGTTAGGGAAGCGTCTTGAAGTTTCTGCTCGATGTATGCGCGGCATCCCACAGGATGCACAGGACGCTGACTGAGTTGGGTCATGATGTGCTATCAGCTTTGGAGAGCGCTCCTCGTGCCACGGACGAGGAATTAATCGCCCTCGCAATTGAGCAGCAACGGGTCCTGGTTACCGAAGACAAGGACTTTGGCGAGTTGGTATTTGTACGCCGCTTGCCGCACCCATGCATCATTCGTTTTGTCGGCATGTCGGTCGCGGAGAAAGTGGCCGCCATGCGTGATCTGATCGCGTACCATGCCGATGCGATGTACGCGGGAAGCATGATCGTGGTGACGCAAAGTCGGCTGCGGATACGTCGTGGAGCACGCGGCTAGGGGATGGTGAGGGAGGCCGTATCCCGCCCCGGCCTTCACCCCGCCTCCGTCTCAGGAGCGGTGACGAACGCCAGCGGGGGGTAGGCGCCCGTAGACTGGAACCAATCGAGGAGCCGTGCTTGCCGGCGGTCCGCGTCCGTGGGCAGCTCCAAGGGCCGGCCGCGCGCATCCACGATGACGCCCACCGCGCCCCCCTCGATCTCGAACCGCGGCGTCGCCGCATTGCCCACACCAACCCCGATGTCGAGACCCTGCTCCGGCCGGAGCGTGAGCGCAGCCCGCTCGCCCGGCAGCAGCGGCACCACGGCGAGCGAACCGTAGGGCACCTCGGTCATGACCGGGGTGCGTTCGGCATAGGCCACCTCGACCGTGATTGCCGTCTGCCCGGCACGCCCACGGCCAACCGGCGCCACGACCAGCCCGGCGTTCAGGACGGCATCGCGCTCCAAGAGTTGCGCGACCGGCGCCTCCGGCGTCGAGCCGAGCATCCCCAAGAGCGGCAAGCCCCCGGTACGGTCCACGGCGACGTAGGTCAGCCCCTCCGGCTGGAGCGCGTCCAGCAGGATGAGCAAAGCCTGCATCATGCGCGGCGTCTGGCCCAGCAGGCTGCCCCCGGCGATGAGCAGGTCCATCGGACGGTCAACCGCACCCGGCCCCTCGCCGACATAACGTTGAGTGCTGAGGGCCAGCAGATGCACCTGCTCCCGCAGAAAGGCGTGCTCGACCAGCAGCTCTTCCCGCGTCGCCGCCGGACAGTTCGGCGCAGTGAGGCGTACCATGGCCAACTCCTCCAGCCGTGCGACCGGCACGTCGGTCGGCAGCCAGCGCAGCACCGCTTCTGCTCCGACCTCCCGCAGGATGGTCGCCGGCCCTAGCCGGCCGCCCACGTCCACGCGCACGTGCTGCGCTGATTCGTCCGCTGCGGCCGCGTAGACGGCGCCGTGGCTGGTGCTGATGTCCAACACGTAGGCGTCCAGCTGGTAGCGACGCGCCAACAGCCGGCTGCCTATCGCGGTCGTCGAGATGGACGCTGCAAGGGGAGTAGCCGTAGCCACCTCCGGGTTGAGCGGCAGCGGCCGGATGCCGTCACGGTGGAGCGTTGCCTCGGCTCGCTGGCGCTGCAAGGTATTCATGGCCCCGGCCAACTGGTGGCCGTTCCTCACCGGAACGGTGCCGGGTGTCAAGATCGGCTCCAGCGCCTCGGTTACGGCAGCCAGCGCCGCCGGCACGTCACCGGCGACAATCGGGATCGGCCGCGACGGTCCCGGCGTACCGTGCGCCAACAGCTCGGCCACGGCCTGAATCGGCAGCCAGTCCTGGTGACGGCCGGTGCAGAGCAGGACGACGATGTCCGCCGGCGCGGTGCGGAGGTACTCGGTCACGTCGGTCAGCGCTGCGGCCTGCCGACCGTGCATATAGAGCGGTTCAAGCAGGTGGACGCCGATCTCATTGAGCGTCGCCAGCGTATACTCGGCGACCTGATCGGCCCGCGCTGCCACCAGCAGCGTGCGCGGCGCCGCCGGCCGGTTGGTGAGGAAGTGGATTTCCGTGGCGGGCGCCTCGGGGTCCGTACTGAGTTGCCAGACTTGCTCGGTGGCGCTGGCCACGGCTGCCGCCATGGCCGAGGGCACAGCCGGGTGGGGCACCGGTACGTTGACCCGTGCCACCAGGCGCCGCTCGCCCTCGACCTGCTCCAAGACGAACGCCCGCACGGCGGACGTATCCAGGTCTACGATAAGCGCTGGTGGTCCCTCTGTGGACACGCGAGGCAGTATAGCACCCGCCTCTGCTCCCCTCGCTCCGCAGGGACGGCGGCGCTGCCCCTGTCCAGCCCCCGGTCATTCCCGCGCCGCAAGCGAGAATCCAGGCTACTGTCTGGTGGATTGCGGCTGTCGCCGGAGTGACGCTGGGCGGAGCGGCAGTGGCCCCTCTGGAATCACTCCCCTTGCAGCCGGCGGAGCCGCCGCAGTTCGGCTTCAGCAGCCAAGCGCGCCGTGCGCTCGGCAGCGGCGCGGGCTTCGGCCCCGGCAGCGCGGGCTTCGGCAATCAAGCGGGCCGCACGCTCGGCAGCGTGCTGTGCTCTCAGTTCTGCCGGCGTCAGCAGATACGCTCCCGCCACCGGGTCGTAGAAGCGCAGATCGCCCTCGTCCCAGCACAGGTTCAGCCCCAACACCGGGCTGTGCCCCCAGAGTAGCCCGTCCGGCTCCTCGTTGATCCTGATGGGTTCGTACATCCCGCTCACCAGCCGGTCCCCGGCCAGCGCTGCCTCGTGATACCGCCCTCCGGTGGGGTCGAACCGCCAGTATTCCCCCACGCCATAGCCAGCGTACCCGGCCCGTTTGACAGTATCGTCCCGCCGCCCGGTGCTGCGCGAGGCCACTGCCAGCACAAAGTCCGGCGGCTGGCCCACTTCGCTAATCACATAGCCGTTGCGCGCCACAATGGCCTCGGGATTGACCCCAAACGCGACCAGGCAGTCGGGCGCCAGCCGCTCTGCGTCATTGCCGGCCACGTGGCGGAGATAGCCCGCGCCGCAGACCAGCACGTCGGTGCGCTGGGCAAAGTGAGCTTGCAGGATGCTGTCGAAAGCCACGTTCTGGATGTGTTGCTGCATATCGGGTGTCCGAGGTGGGTCGGGGAGCGGCTCCAGATGAGCGAACTCGCCGCGTGGGGGAGCGCGGAGGACGGTTTTGGTTGCCATCGAGGGCCTCGTGCAGAATAGCCGGTGCGTGCGGTAGCAACGTAGGGCTACCTACTAGCGGCATTATAGCCGACCGGAGGCCGCGGCGTCGGCCGGCGTCATCGGCACGACTGTAATCCCCATTCGTCATTCCCGCGCAAGCGGGAAGGTGGATTCACATTTGAAGTGCAACAGTTCCTGCCAGAAGATTTCCGCCGGGGTCTGGTAGTCCAGACACTTGCGGGGGGTATTATTGTACAACTGCACCAGCTCCGTAAACCGCGC
>JAJDZR010000246.1 GCA_022824545.1 Chloroflexota bacterium | reverse complement strand
CGGAGTTGCGTCCGGCCGCAATCAGAGCATCGTTCTGCTCGACACAGAGAGCCTGATCGCGCCAACCGAAGCCCACCGCTACCGAAACATCCACCCCGCTGCGTGCCATCTCCGCCGTGAGATCATCGGCGGTAGCCAGCCGCGGCCGGGGACCGGGATTGAGCAACGCAAACCAGCCATCGCGCTCCCGGTAAGTCTCCGGCCTCGCAACGACCTCCGGCGAGAATACGTGGGCATGACTATCCACAATACGCGGCCGACCCATTACTGCCCGTCTCCCGATACCAGCCGCGCGGCGTGCGCTGCCATCCTTCCCGCTTCAACACCGCGAGACGCGCACGCTGCTGTGCAAACCAGGCGCCACCAACCAGCAGAATGCCATGATCCACCGCTGCCAGATACCCACTGACGGACTGCTCCGACGGCCGGCCCACCAGCTCCACTACATCGTGTCCCCTGGTCATGGTGCTGGCAGCAGAGGTAAAAAATCCTGTCCCCTACGTCGGTGAGAAACCCTAGGGGGCCGCTCACACAGCTAGACAGGCACACGGTCGGAAAGCGAGGCAATGGGCGCACGGTCCACCAGGTCTTGGCCTTGTGCAATAGGCCGCGACCGACCGGCGTCGTCTTCGACGCCCAGCAGCAAGTCCAAAGCGGCGTCGCGGCCTTGCTGCTGCACGATTACAGCGACCGCCCGTAACGCTGCCGCTTCTGTCTCAAAGTCCGCGACGATATTGCGGGACGACAACGACCACAGTTCGTAGTTCATAGTCCTAAGTATAGCTATCTCACACCCGGGTCACCGATACGACACAGCGGAGCAGATAGACCGGATCGCCCCACAGTGTATGGTGACCACGACTGCGCCGTAATGTACGCTCGATCCTTACGGAAGCCTGGTCTGGAATATCGAGTTGAGCGATAAACGACCCTAGGAACGGGTAATCTTGCGCCTTCCTCCGTGCTTGATGCTCTGTGGCGTACACCGAGATGCCATCCCAGAGACGACGATGAGTCTCGCTGCGCGGTAGCCTCCCCTGGGCCTTGTCTGAAAGAAAATCCCCCAGGGCCGGCGGCCTCATCTCCACAATGCGATAGAACGTAGCCACGGTAGTCCGCTCATTCGCCGCCGGCGCGCTATTCCAGCAGCCAGCCGCGCTGCCACAGCAGTTCATCCCCCAGCGCCCCCAACTGCACCGCCAGCGGCGTGCCAGAGTGCTCCGGGTAATACTCCAGCCGCGCTCGCTGAAAGTATTGGACGGTGCGGATACGGCCGGAGCGGTAGTGATCCGCTTCATGGCGTTCACCGGAGATCGGATACCCGAACATCGCAACGCCACCGTGCGCCTCGAAGAATTCCAGGAACGCGAAGTGAACCCCGTGCCCGGTTTCGGGGAAGAAGCGCCGGCCCGGCCCGGATTCGAACGGCTCGCCGGTCGGGAACGGCCGCTGCGACCGCGTAGCGAGCGTGCCGAGTGGCGCCAGTTGCACCTCGCGCCCGGTCCCGGCGTGCTCGGGGTGGTACTCCAAGCGCGCTCGCTGGAAGTACTGGACCGTGCGCCCGCCCTCCGTCAGCTCCTCGGTGCGCGGATAACCAAAGGTGTCCACGCCGCCATGCGCCTCGAAGAACCGCCGAAATGCGTAGCCCACGTTATGCCCCGTCTCCTCGAAGTAGCTAAAGGCCGGGGTGCGGTTGGGTGCGGCCCGGTCCGTTGGGCGCGAGCCGTCACCGAGCGCGATCTCCGCCCATACCGGATCACCAAACCACTTGCCGTCCGGGGCTTGCAGCTGCCACGCGGAGCGGTTCGTGGTCAACACCTTTGGCGCAATCATCGCCACGCTGACCGCGACGTCATGCCCCGCCGGGACCGAATGTGGCAACCGCACACTCTTCACCGTGCCCCACTCCCCGCCACTGCGATAGGTCAGACGATACTCCTCGGACCACGTTTGCATGCCAACATTGCGTAGTAGCCAGGTCTTTGTGAACGATTGCCCCGGCCGGAGAGGACTCCCATCGGGAATGGTGAGATCGCTCACAAAGAGCGCATCGTCCGCGCTCTGCACGTAAGCGACGATCCCGCGAGTGATACCATCCGCAAGCCGCTGGCGGAAGGTGGCTTGGGCGAGCAGACGCGCATCGCCCGCATTGGTCAGAAACCCCACTTCGACGAGCACTGCCGGCATCTGGGCAGCGCCAATGGTCCAGAACGGTGCCGACTTGATGCCAAGATTGATCTGTCCGCTCGCCGCAACCAGCTCCCGCTGGATGGCGCGAGCAAACTCCCGGCTCTGTGCGACCAGGACCGGGCTGCGGTCGGCGATGATCGGATACCCGCGCTCCGGCCCGAAAAACGTCAGTGCGCCCGCCAGCCGCGGGTCCTCACTGGCGTCGGCATGGATGCTCACAAAGAGATCGGCCCCGGCGCGATTCGCAATGTCGGCGCGGGCCTGTAGCTCGTCGTTCTCGTGTACGCGCGGCCCGAGCACGCTACTGTCATCATCGCGCGTCAAAATAACGCTCGCCCCTAGCTGTTCCAGGCGTGGCCGCAGCACCCCCGCAATCGCCAAGTTGATGGCCGCCTCGCGCTGGCCATGATGCATCGCGCCGGGATCATTGCCCCCGTGCCCCGGATTGAGGACGATTTTCAGCCCTGCCAGCGGTCGGCCGCTCAACGGCGCCAGCGTCGGCAGCGCGCGAGGCATTGTGACCACGGCCAGCGCGGAACGCTGGAGGTGCGCCACAGAGCGGCCAAAGCGCGCCTCCCACGTCGGCCGATCCACCACGAAGCGCCCGTAGTTGCCACCGTTGATTCCGAATAGCTCCACGTCTCCAATGGATTGAATGTGGAGTAGCTGCGGCTCCGACCAGTCGTTCTCCCACTTGACCAGGTAGATCGGGTCGCCATTCTTGAGCAAGCCGGCCGAAAGCCAGGGATCGCCGCGGGTGAGCCGCCGCAACTGCTCCAGCGTGACCTCGACGCGGCTCTCTATCCCCCAACGGACGTACTTGTCGGCCAAGGCCCGCGTATCGCCGGCCCAGTGCAGTACGCCCTGCCGATCAGCGATCCACAGATGCGGAGTGCCCCGCAGCGCCACCACGGTGCCGTGAGCGAACGTGCCTTGCGCCTGCACCGCCGGGGCCACGGCAGTCCGGCCGATGAGCACGCCAGCAACGACCAAGACGATGAGCCATGTCCGCCCGTTCATCAAAGGGAGGCATCCTTCCACTGCGGCAAGCGTCGGCGCGAGGAGCAGGAGAAATCGCCGCCGAGCGCGCCCGGACCGGACCAGCGGTGGGCGAGGGCCAACGCCTGCCTCAATCGAGACGATGCCGGCCGGTCGAGAGTTGCGCGAGCGGCCGACTAGGTGGCCAGGAGCTCCACACCGCGCTGCAAACGGCCCACCGATGCGCTACCCTGCATCCGAGATCAGCAGTAGGCGAGTAAGAACAATGACCGCACCGAACGATCAGCAGGCAGATCGTCGCCCGGCCAGCACGACCCGCGCTACGCCGTCGCGGACTACTACCCCCGCCGGCGCTCAGGCCATCGCCCGCCTGCACCACAGCATCGCGCGACTGCACGTCATTGCGATTGGGTTTTGGCTGCTCGCCGCTGCCGTGACGAGTGTGCTCATCCTCGCCGAGGTGGGCTTGCCCACGTATGTGCCGGTCGTCAGCCTCATCATCGCTGCCATCCACGGCCTCTTCCTCGCGCTCCACCGCTGGCTCGCCCACCGCGCCATGAGCAAAGCCGCCGCCGCAACACAGGATGAATCGCCACCAACGTAGGGTGGAAATGGGCCAGCGGTGGGCTGTGTGGAACGAGCGGTCGGGAACAGCCGGTCGCGGGGCACACGCTCTCGGTCTCTTGACGGCCTGCTGTCAGGCACATACACTGGAGCGTAGCCGATGCCGGTCGCAGCATTCGTCCTTAGGGTGGACAACGCACACCATCCGACGGAGTAGCCATGGCATCAGAAGAAGTCAACATAGACCGGGAGCTTATCAAGGCGCAAGCCTCCGGTAAGTGGGAGAAGCGCGACTACCGCACCCTGCGCTACGTCGGTTACGAGGCTGTCGAGGCAACTATTGAGGCATCCGTATCGGACGGCCGGTTTGTGTGGAGCTGGTCAGTCGTGACTAAAGATAAGGCGCTGCCCTTCGCCGGCCATGCGCCTACGCTCGATAAAGCCATCGAGGACGCCCAGTGGCACATCGAACAAGTCGCCTCCGTGGAGCAACAAGTTGACGTGCTCTCCGGCCTTCCCTCCGATGTCCAAACAACGCCAGCAGACTCGCAGCCCGAAGCACCTCTGCACAAACCTGATCCGGCCGTTCCTGAACGTTGGACCAGTAAGCCACTCAAAACCCACCTAAAGGCGTTCGCACCGGCATTCATTTTCGGGGTCTGGGTGGCAATAACCGAATCAGGGATAATGTCATTAGTAGTCTTCTTTCTCTCGTTCCTGTATTGGCTTCCAGTGACCGTTTATGTCTACAAGAATGATAAGTTCAGTTGGCCGTTCTTTTGGGCATTCTTTGTAGTTAGTGGAATTATCGCTATAATTGGTATCTTCCTAGAGTGGCTTCTTTTTGCCTTGATTATTTTTTGGATTTTCTTCCTGCTCTACGCGATTGGCAGCGAAGATACTCCTGATTCTTCTCCTACCCCTGCCCCTAAACCTACACCACAACCACGTCGTCTACAAGGCGCCACTCAAGATCGTGGGGATGATTCGCTTTAGAGCCTGTACGACACTAATGTCGGAGTAAGTGTACACTGGTCGATCGAGCGTAGTGTTGGGGAGGTTCACCATGACGCCAAAGCGCTCTCCAACGGAGTAACCATGACATCAGAAGAAGTCAACATAGACCGGGAGCTTATCAAGGCACAAGCCTCTGGCGAGTGGCAGAAGCATGACTACCGCACCTTGCGTTACGTCGGCTACGCGGCTGTCGAGGCGACCATTGAGGCATCCGTATCGGACGGCCGGTTTGTGTGGAGCTGGTCAGTCGTGACTAAAGATAAGGCGCTGCCCTTCGCCGGCCATGCGCCTACGCTCGATAAAGCTATCAAAGACGCTCAATGGCACATCGAACAAGTCGCCTCCGTGGAGCATCAAGTTGACGTGTTCTCTAGCGTCCACTCTAGCCTCCAAACAACGCCAACAACCTCCCAGCCCGCAAAACCACCTCCCCCCAAACCCGCTCCTATCCGGCCCGGCAGGCACATCTGGTCGAACACCCACGTAAAGGCATTCGCACCGGCAGTCGTTGCAGGGGTTTTGCTGGCAGGGGGGAACTTAACGTCCGGTGTGTCATTCGCGACATTTCTGCTTTTGTTGTTGTACTCATTCCTTGGATTTCTATACTACCTTCCAGTGACCATTTATGTTTACAAAAAAGGTAAGTTCAGTTGGCCATTCCTTATTGTAAACTTCTTTTTCAATTGGACTATCATTGGCTGGCTTGCCTGCATGGGCCACGCGGTTGACAACGATGTGACAACCAAAAAATCTCCGCCTGAATCTAAGCCGCAACCGCGACGCCTACAGACATCAGCCAACCGGAAATCAGACAAGTGGAGGTTACAAGATTAGACATTATTGTTTCTGTTGACCAACACCTTGGCCCATACCTACTCCGGCGTCGGCGTACCGGGGCGAGGCACCGGTGGTCAGGAGGAGACCATATTCCAGGCTGTCGGCGAGGGCTTGCCAGCTAGCCTGGATGATATTGGTGTGGCTACCCACCGTGCTCCACGTCTGGGGGCCGTTCGTGCTCTCGATCAACACCCGCACCGTCGCCGCTGTGCCCGAGCCGGCATCAACGACCCGCACTTTGTAGTCGGTAAGGCGAATAGCGGCCAACTGGGGATAAAACGATAGTAGCGCCTTTCGCATCGCGTCGTCGAGCGCGTTGACCGGGCCGTTGCCGTGCCCGGCCGTGTGCTGTACCTCATCACCGACGCGGATTTTGACGGTCGCCTCGGCAATCACCTCTTCCCGCCGCCGGTGGGTCTCGACCACGATGAGAAAGTCCTCTAGCTCGAACGGCCGCCGATAGTCGGCCTGCCGCCGCCGCACGAGCAGGTCAAAGGACGCCTCGGCCCCCTCAAACTGATAGCCCTGGTGCTCTAGCTGTTTGACACGCTCGACAATATCGCTCGTCTCCACGCCGTCGGTCAGCTCAACGCCCAACTGGTCCAGTTTGGTCGCGATGGCCTTCCGGCCGCTCAACTCCGAGATCAGAATACGCATGTCGTTGCCGACCAGCGTCGGATCGCTATGCTGGTAGCTCGTGCTGGACTTCATCATCCCGTCAGCGTGGTAGCCGGCCTTATGAGCGAACGCGCTATGGCCGACGTAGGGCAAGTGCGGGTCCAGGGCGACATTGGCCAGCTCCGCTACGAATCGGGCACTCTCCGTGAGCCAGGCCAGCTGCTCCTCCTTGACGACCGGCATCTCCATCTTGAGCACCAGATTGGGGATGATCGAGCACAGGTTGGCATTCCCACAGCGTTCCCCATAGCCGTTGATGGTGCCCTGGACATGGGTCGCTCCCGCCCGCACGGCAGCCAGCGAGTTGGCCACCGCCAGCTCGGCGTCGTTGTGGGCGTGAATACCGAACGTGCCGGTGTAGCCGGGCTGTACCGCGTCAATGGCTTGGCCCATCATCGCAGTGACGTCTTCAGTAAGCATGCCGCCATTCGTATCGCACAGCACCAGACACTCGGCACCCGCCTCGGCCGCCGTGCGGAGGCAGGCCCGCGCATACGCCGCATTCTCCCGCCAGCCGTCGAAGAAGTGCTCCGCGTCGTAGAAAACCCGCCGGCCGTGGGCGCGCAGGAACCGGATCGAATCCGCGATCATCGCCAAGTTGTCGTCGAGCGTCGTGCCCAACACGTCGCGCACGTGGCGCTCCGAGTTCTTGCAGACCAGCGTACAGACGGCCGCCTCCGTATCCAAAAGCGCCTGTAGATTAGGGTCATCCTCGGCCCGGTTGGTCTTGTAGCGCGTGCTCCCGAAAGCCGTGACGGTCGCGTGCTGCCAGGTCATCGCGCGCGCGCGGGCAAAGAACTCTTGGTCCCGAGGGTTAGAGCCAGGATACCCGCCCTCGATGTAGTGGATACCGAGTTGATCGAGCCGTTGGGCGATCTTGAGCTTGTCCTCCAGCGAGAGCGTCAACCCCTCGCGCTGACAGCCATCGCGCAGCGTCGTGTCGTACAACTCTACTTCATTAGCCATGGAGCCGTCATGCCTCTTCACCATAGATAGCATCCTTCCAGCCATCAGGCACAGTACCCTCCAGCTCTGGGAGTGGCGGCATGCGCCCCAACTCATCGGCTGTGTGGAGCCACTCCTGCATGACGATCTCAAGGCTGTCGAGTGCTTCTTGGCGTGTCTGTCCGTCGGCTGCACAGCCTGGCAGGGCCGGAACCTCAGCGATGAACGCCTGGTCCTGATCGCTCCAATAGATGACGACCTTATATTTAGTCATATTTGCGCTTAAAGAAGAAACTAACCCAGTCGAGCATCGCTCACGCTCCCGCTCCCTGCGGCGTCGTGACCGGCAGGCTGGCCGAGCGGCGCTGCTCGTAGGTCGTGACCGCCGCCTCGTGTTGGAGCGTCAGGCCAATGTCGTCGAGGCCCTCCAGCAGGCAGTGACGCCGAAACGGGTCCACCTCGAACGAGGCGATGTCACCCTCTTCCTCGTCGGAGATGACACCCCGCTCCAAGTCTACCGTCAGCCGATAGCCGGGCCGCTCGGTCGCCCGCGCCATCAGGTCATTGACGACCGCTTCCGGCAGGACCACGGGCAGGATGCCGTTCTTGAAGCAGTTGCTATAGAAGATGTCGGCATACGACGGCGCGATGATCGCACGAAACCCGTAGTCGTCCAATGCCCACGGCGCGTGCTCCCGTGACGAGCCGCTGCCGAAGTTGCGTCCAGCGAGCAAGATCGTCGCGCTCTCGTACCCCGGCCTATTCAGCTCGAAGTCCGGGTCCAGCGAGCCGTCGGGGCGGAAGCGCCAGTCGTTGAACAAGAACTGCCCAAAACCGGTCCGCTCGATCCGCTTGAGAAACTGCTTCGGAATGATCTGGTCCGTATCTACGTTGGGACGATCCAAGGGGACGACCACACCCGTTTCGCGCACGAATGGCTGCATAGCCGCTCACGCATCCTTTTCTATCTACTGTCACACGACTCTGGCCTGCCGGCCCGGACAGATCGAACGGAAAGTTAATCCCACGCGCGAATATCCACGAAATGTCCGGTTGTGGCTGCCGCCGCGGCCATCTCCGGGCTGACCAGATGGGTCCGGCCGCCCTTGCCCTGGCGACCCTCGAAGTTGCGGTTCGAGGTCGAGGCGCAGCGTTCGCCCGGCGCGAGAATGTCGGGATTCATGCCCAAGCACATCGAGCAGCCCGCATCGCGCCATTCGAAGCCGGCCGCCTCGAAGATCGCGTCCAGCCCCTCCGCCTCCGCCTGCCACTTGACGACACCCGATCCGGGCACCACCATCGCCCGCACCCCATCATGGACCTGCCGCCCACGGACCATGCGTGCAGCCGCCCGCAAGTCCTCCAGACGCGCGTTGGTGCAGGAGCCAATGAACACCCGGTCAATGGCGATGTCCTCGATAGCCGTGCCCGGCGCCAGCGCCATGTATTCCAGCGCGCGCTCGGTGGCCCGTCGGTCTGCATCGGCCGCGAACGACGCCGGGTCAGGCACCCGGCCCGTCACCGGCGCGACCATCCCGGGGTTGGTCCCCCAGGTGACGTGCGGCGCCAATGCGCCCGCATCGAGCTGCACCGTCTTGTCGTAGGTCGCCGCCGGATCGGTGGGCAGCGCACGCCAGTGCGCCACGGCCTCGTGGAAGTCCCGGTCCTTCGGCGCATGGGGACGCCCGTCCAGATAGGCAAAGGTGGTATCGTCCGGTGCCACCATGCCGACCCGCCCCCCGGCCTCGATGGACATATTGCAGATCGTCATCCGCGCCTCCATCGAGAGCGAGCGGATCGTCGAGCCGGTGTATTCGATGGCATAGCCGGTCGCGCCGTCGGTGCCGATCTCGCCGATGGTGGCGAGGATCACATCTTTCGCCGTTACCCCCAGCGGTAGCTCGCCCTCGATCCGCACTTCGAGGGTCTGCGGCCGACTCTGCTGGAGGCACTGCGTCGCCAAGACGTGTTCCAACTCGGAGGTGCCGATGCCGAACGCCAGGTTGCCGAATGCGCCGTGCGTGGACGTATGACTATCCCCGCAGACAATAGTCATGCCCGGCTGCGTCAGGCCCAGCTCCGGGCCGATGATATGGACAATCCCCTGCTGGCGATCTTGCAGGTCGTAGAGCGGGATGTCGAACTCCCGACAGTTCTCGCGCAGCGTCTCGACCTGCTGCGCCGAGATAGGATCGTTAATCGGCAGATGGCGGTCCGCCGTCGGGACGTTGTGATCCAGCGTGGCCAGCGTGAGGTCCGGACGACGCACGGGCCGCCCGGCCAGCCGCAGCCCCTCGAAGGCTTGCGCCGACGTCACCTCGTGGACCAGATGCAGGTCTATGTAGAGGATCGCCGGTTCGCCCGGCGCCTCGTGGACCACGTGACTGTCCCAGACCTTGGCAAACAGTGTGCGCGGTTCGGTACTCATAGCTCTATACGGCCACCGGCTGCTCGGCGGGCGGCCCCACCTTCACTTTCATCTGATTATGTAAACCAAGGGCGTCAACCGTCCCGTTGTGGTCCGCATCGCGGCGGGCCAAGACCTTATTCACGGCGTTGAGGTAGGCCGCCGCACTCGCCACCACAATATCGGTGCTCGTCCCGCGACCGATAAACGTGTGCCCCTCCGACGCAATCCTCAAGGTCACTTCGCCCTGCGCTTCTACCCCCGGCGTGATCGCCTGCAACGTGTACTCCGTAAGTCGCGCCTCCACGCCGGTGATCCGCGAGATCGCGCGCACCACGGCGTCTACCGGCCCGTCGCCGATGGCGGCGTCTTCAAGCACCTCGTCTTCCGTGCGGAGCTGCACCGTCGCGGTCGGCACGCTGTCGTTCCCCGTGACGACCTGCACCCGCACCAGCTCGTACATCTCCGGGGTGCGGACCATGTGCTGGCTGACGATGGCTTCCAGATCGCCGTCGGAGACGTCCTTCTTCTTATCCGCCAGTTCCTTGAACGCCGCGAAGACCAGCGCAAAGTCGTCATTGTCCAGCTCGAAGCCTAGCTCTTCGAGCCGCGACCGGACCGCGTGCCGGCCGGAAGTCTTGCCCAAGACCAGCCGGCTATCGTTGCGACCGATGCTCTCCGGCGTCATGATCTCGTAGGTCGTGCGCTCCTTGAGCATCCCGTCCTGGTGCAGGCCGCTGGAGTGGGCAAACGCATTGGCGCCCACGATGGCCTTGTTGGGCTGCACGACGAAGCCCATATACTGGCTGACCATGCGGCTCGCCCGCCAGATTTGCTCGGTGTTGATGTTCGTCGTCGCCTGGTAGTAGTCCTGGCGCGTGCGGAGCGCCATGACAATCTCTTCGAGCGAGGCGTTGCCGGCCCGCTCGCCGACTCCGTTGATCGTACACTCGATCTGCTCGGCCCCCTCGTTCACCGCTGCCAGCGACAGTGCCGTCGCCATCCCCAGGTCGTTGTGGCAGTGAACGGAGACCGCCACGCTCTCTACCCCCGGCACGTGCTCCATCACGTACCGCACCAGATCGGCGAACTGCGGCGGCTGATGGTATCCCAACGTATCGGGCACGTTGATGACCGTCGCGCCGGAAGCAACGGCGGCGCTGAACACCTCGCACAGAAAGTCGGGATCGCTGCGGGTCGCGTCCATCGCGGAGAACTCCACGTCGGACAAGAACCGCTTACAGAAGGCCGTGGCGTCGCGGGCAATCTCAATCACCTGCTGGCGCGACATATGTAGTTGATTCTCCAGATGGTTGTCCGACGTGGAGATCACGATGTGCAGGCGTGGTGCTACGGCATCCTTCAACGCCCGGTAGGTCGTCTCGATCTGGTCTTCCTTGAACCCGGAGAGCGCCGCAATCTGGCAGTCCCGCAGCTCGCGGGACATCATCTCCACGGCCCGAAAGTCGCCCGGCGAGGTCGCCGGGAAGCCCGCCTCGATAATGTCCACGCCGAGCCGCTGGAGCTGGCGGCCCAATTCCATCTTCTCCGGGAGGGTGAGCGAGCCGCCGGCAGCCTGTTCGCCGTCGCGCAGCGTGGTATCGAAAATTCGTATCTGGCGCATCGTCACCACTCCCTTCTCTTTGTTTCACCCAAATGAGCTTGTAGGGGCGTCATTCATGGCGCCCCTCCCGTCATTCCCGCGAAAGCGGGAATCCCTGTCCCCCTGCGAAGCGGGGGGACCATAGGGGGGACTGGCCCCCCACCCTAGCCCTCCCCCGTTGCGACAGGGGAGGGAAAGTGTCACGCCCCTACCGGGGTGTGTCACTGAGACCGGTCGCTACTTCGCCTCCAGGCCGTGCATCATGGCGCGTAGCTCTTTGCCTACCTGCTCGATCGGATGAGCCGCCTCGCGCTGGCGCGTCGCCAGAAACGATGACCGCCCGGCTTGGTTCTCCAGAATCCACTGGCTGGCAAACTTGCCGGTCTGGATGTCTTCCAAGACGCCGCGCATCTTCTCGCGCACGTGCTCGTCAATCACCCGCGGGCCGGAGGTGTAATCGCCGTACTCCGCCGTATCGCTCACCGAGTAGCGCATATAGCTCAAGCCACCCTGGTAGAACAGGTCCACAATCAGCTTCAGCTCGTGCAGCGTCTCGAAATACGCCGACTCCGGCTGATAGCCGGCCTCGACCATTGTCTCGTAGGCCACCTTGATGAGCGCAGACACCCCGCCACAGAGCAGCACCTGCTCACCGAAGAGGTCCGTCTCGGTCTCTTCCTGAAAAGTTGTCTCCAGCACCCCGGCGCGCGTGGCGCCGATGCCCTTGGCGTAGGCCAGGCCGTTTTCGTGCGCCTGGCCGCTCGCATCCTGCCCCACCGCCAACAGCGCCGGCACGCCGCCACCTTCGACGTAGACCTCCCGCACGCGATGGCCCGGCCCCTTGGGCGCCACCATGCTCACGTCCACAAAGGGCGGCGGGACGATCTGGTTGTAGTGGATGTTGAACCCGTGTGCCCACATGAGCGTCTGCCCCTCGCGCACGTGCGGCGCGACCTCCTCGCGGTAGAGGTCGCCCTGGATATGATCCGGCACCACGAACATCACGAAATCGGCGCTCTGCACGGCCTCGGCCACGTCGGCCACGTCGAGGCCCGCCTCCCGCGCCGCCGCGCGCGACCGGCTCCCCGCGTATAGCCCGACCACCACGTCTACGCCGCTCTCCTTCAGGTTGAGGCTGTGGGCGTGACCCTGACTGCCGTAACCCAGCACCGCGACGCGCTTACCGGCCAGGCGCCCCAAATCGGCATCGCCGTCGTAGTAAATCCGTGCCATTCCTGCTCTCCTTATACCTGCCCCCGCCTCCCGGCCTCCACCCTACTCCCATACTCCCCCTCTCCACATGGTGGAGAGGGGGACGGGGGGTGAGGAGGGCTAGGGGGTAGGTCAAACTCTTACCCTTACGCGCTCCCGTTGACGCCGATGGCGCCGGAGCCACGAGTCATGCTAATCCGGCCGGTCCGCACCATCTCCTTCAGGCCGAACGGCCGCAGCAGCCCGACGATGGAGTCGATCTTTTCGGACTCGCCCGTCACTTCGACCGTGAGCGAATCGCGGGCCAGGTCCACGATCCGCGCCCGAAAGATGTCCACAACCTGCGCGATCTCGGCGCGGGTGGACGCGCTCGCATTCACCTTAATCAAGGCCAGCTCGCGGTCCACGGTGCGGTCGGTGGTGACATCCGACACCTTGAGGACGTTGATCAGCTTGTAAAGCTGCTTTGTCACCTGGTCAACCTGGGTATCGGCAGCGTTGACCACAATCGTCATCCGTGACCGCTCCGGCGTATCGGTATGACCGACGGCCAGGCTCTCGATGTTGAAGCCGCGCCGCGAAAACAGGTTCGCGACACGCTGCAAGACTCCAGGCTGGTTCTCCACGAGGGCTACAAGTGTGTGCTGCATCTCCGTTTCCTCCGTCGCGGGCTAGACCCCGCCACCACCGGAACCGCTGGCCACCATCTCCCGCATCTCATCCACCGTGATAGCTTCCTCGCTGGCCTGCGCCGGGTCCTCCAGCGTCTCCTGGAGCGAGGCGCCGGGCGGCACCATCGGCCACACGTTCTCCTCGCGCTCGACCCGGAAATCAATCAGCACCGGACCATCAATCCGCCGTGCCCACTCATAGGTAGGCATCACCTGATCGGTCGTCTCGACCACCCTGGCCGGGATGCCGTAGGCCTCCGACAGCGTCACGAAGTCCGGGTTCTGCATCTCCACCGCCATGTAGCGCTTCTCCCAGAACAACTCCTGCCACTGGCGCACCATCCCGAGGTAGCCGTTGTTGATAAGCGCAATGCGGATCGGCAGCCGCTCCTCGGCGATCACCGCCATCTCCTGCACCGTCATCTGGAAGCCGCCATCGCCCGTTACACACCACACTTCCTCGTTGGGCCGCCCGGCCTGCACCCCAATCGCCGCCGGCAAGGCATAGCCCATCGGCCCCAGACCGCCGGAGGTGATGTGGGTATTGCGGCGGTCGAAGAAGTAGTGCTGCGCCGCCCACATCTGCGCCTGCCCCACGTCCGTCACCAGGATGGCTTCCCCGCCGGTCGCGTGGTAGAGCTGCCGCAGAATCCATGGCGTGCTCATCTTGTCCGTGGACTCGGGCAGCGCCAGCGACGGGTGAGCAATCCGCAGCTCTCTGAGCCGCTGCAGCCAGTCCGGGTGCTCTTTCGGCTCGACCTCCGCGAGTAGCTGACCGAGCACCTCCTTGGCATCGCCCACAATCGGCACGGTCGCCTGCACGTTCTTGCCCAGCTCGGCCGGGTCAATGTCAATGTGGACGATCTTGGCATACGGCGCGAAGGCGTTGAGCCGCCCGGTCACGCGGTCGTCCATCCGCATGCCCACCGCGACCATCACGTCGCACTCGCTGATCGCCATGTTGGCGTAGTAGGTACCGTGCATCCCCGGGAAGCCGAAGTGCAGTCGGTGCGTATCGGGAAACCCGGAAATACCGAGCAGCGTGGTAATGACCGGAATCTCCGTCTTCTCGGCAAATGCCAGCAATTCATCGTAGGCCTCGGCGAGAATGATGCCGTGACCGGCCAGGATGATCGGCTTTTTCGCTTGACCGATGAGCTTGGCGGCCTGTCGCACCTGCCGCACGTTCCCGCGCAGCGTCGGCTTGAAGCCCGGTAGATCAATGCCGTCCGGCTCCACGTACTCCCCCTCGGCAGTCTGGACGTCCTTCGGGAAGTCTATGAGCACCGGCCCCGGCCGCCCGGTGCGCGCGACGTGAAAGGCCTCTTTGACGATCCGTGCGATGTCGCGCACGTCCATCAACTGATAGTTGTGCTTCGTGACCGGCATCGTGATCCCGGTGGTGTCGGTCTCCTGGAAAGCGTCGCCGCCCATCATGTTGGTCGGCACCTGCCCGGTCAGACAGACAATGGGCACCGAGTCCATCAGGGCCGTCACAATGCCCGTCACCATGTTCGTCGCGCCCGGTCCGGAGGTCGCCATCGCGACACCGACCTCGCCGGTCGCCCGCGCATAGCCATCGGCCATATGGGCCGCGCCCTGCTCATGGCGGCAGAGGATGTGGCGCAGATCGTAGTCGCGGAGGAAGTTGTAGAAGGGCATAATGGCCCCACCGGGCTGCCCGAATACGACCGAAACCCCCTCCCGCACCAGCGCCTCGCAGAGGATTTGGGATCCGTTCAGTTTCATCGTTCCTTCCCTCCTGTGTACCCGATGTGATCCGCCCCGGCCGACTGGCTAACTATCGCTCGCAGACAACTCCGTCGCCGTCTCCATCACGAACTGACGGGACGAGGGCAGCCGGAAAGCCACGCCCCGTTCCTTTCGCACCCAGCACCCGCTCCACTCCGGCCCCCTCAGCCGCGTCACAGCTTGTGAAGAAGGATGGCGTATGTGTCGGTAGCGATTCCGCAGTCGGCTGCACCGTTGGCTCCTGAATCGCGGTAACTTCAATCCGGTACTGCGGCGGAACCAGCTTCGACCCGGGCTTCACGTGACCAGCCTCGTTCATAACCTGGTTGACCTGGACCTCCCGACCGTCCTTTTCGACGTAGACATAGGCCAACAACCGCCCGAAGCTATCTCGACCATTACCCTCCGCGTAGTTGATCTCCAGACGAGCCGTTCCTCCCACCAGCAGCTCCTGATTGAACCGGCGGGCCTCGTCGTATCCCGGCTGGCCCCTTTCCGGCGTATCCACGTCCCGATACCGGACCCTTTCTTCGACCTCACGGTAGCGAACGACGATAGTATCACCGTCAATGACGCGCACAATAGGAACGATGTTCTCGTCCGGCTTTGGTGCAGCCCCAGGTGTTTGCGCCGCACCACAGGAGTCCAGAATCAATGCCCCGACAACAACCGCCATGATGGCGACGAACCTACGGTGGCGAGCCACCAATCCCTCCTCGGCAGTCACAATCACTATAGCGTCCCTGCCCCTATTCCACAACACCGTTGCACAATACGGGACAGTCGCAGCGCAAAAAAAGTCTCCCACCCGAGGGGCGAGAGCTTACTGGCGATTCCCGCGATACCACCCTACTGTTGGTGCAGCGAGCACACACGGCCGACCGGCACGACATCTGCGGTGTCCAAAGTGCCGCCTTGAGAATCAGAAAACCCCCGTCCCGAGGACGAGGGCTGCGAATCGACGCTCCCGCGGTACCACCTCAGATTGTGGGCAGCCGCCCGGCTTGCCACACCATCTCGTAACTCTTCTAACGGATGCCTTACGGCTCGTCTGCTACTACTCTGCGCCGCCTGCTTGTCGGAGCAATTTCGTAGCATCAGCTCGGAGGCGAGTTCGAGGCACGATACTACTCGTCACTTACACTCCCACCAGCTCGCACCAACCGCTGGCTCTCTGAGGGAGGGCAAGTAGCCTCTACTACTCCCCGTCATCGCTTCATATTGAGTTTGTAAACGGCTCCTGCGGAGCACACTCCGCATCATCGCCAAGTATAGCCTCACCCAGCCACACTGTCAACGCGGCCTGTTGGCGACCACTCCCTCCTGCACGCTGACTACCTCGCCATTACCGGTTGCCGTGGTGAACGAGGTATCGCGGGCCACGTGACTCACGTCCTTGATCCGCTCGATCCGCTGGATCAGACGCACTAGCTGATTCACGTCCGTGACCTCAACCGTGACAAAGAAGGTGGCCGCCCCGCTCTCGGTCGTCACCCGCAAGTCCACAATGTTGATCTTGTCCTCGGCCACAATCGTCGTCACGTCCCGCGCCAGCCCCGGACGATCCCCGGACTCTACACGCAGGGTAATCGGATAGACCTGCTGGTGGGTCGCGCCCCACTCGACATCAATCAGCCGCTCGCGCTCTGCCGTTGACTGCACGTTCGGGCAATTGTGGCGATGCACGGTCAGGCCTCGTCCGCGCGTGATAAACCCCACAATCGAATCGCCGGGCACCGGATTGCAGCAGCGCGCGATGCGCGTGAAGAGATCACCTACCCCGGAGACGGTCACGCCGGCGGTGGGCGGGCTGCTCGGCGTACCCAGAATTTGCGGCGTCTCGACCTCAGGCACTTGCAACCCGAACTTGCTGACCACCTGATGCGGGCTGAGACCGCCATAGCCCACGACCGCGAACAGCGTCTCCACGCTGGCGACCCGCAGCTCCGAGGCCGCCGCCGCCAGCGCCTCCGGCTCGATGCTGCTGAGTTCCGGCAGACCGAGCCGCTGCAGCTCCTTCGCCACCAGCTCCCGGCCACGCGCCGCGTTCTCCTCCCGCTGCTGCCGCTTGAACCACTGTCTGATCTTCGAGCGCGCGTGGGTAGTGCCGACGACATTGAGCCAGTCCCGGCTGGGACCGCGGTCGGGTCGCCCGGTCAGGATTTCGATGATGTCGCCATTCTGGAGCTGGTACTCCAAGGCCACCAGCCGCGAATTGACCCGCGCACCCGCGTAACGGTGCCCCAGATCGGTATGGATGCGGTACGCGAAGTCGAGCGGGATGGCCCCAGCCGGCATTTCCTTAATGTCGCCGCGCGGGGTGAAGACGAAAACCTGGTCCTGGAAAATGTCCGTCTTGAGCGCTTCCACGAAGTCCTCGGCACCCACTTCCCCCTGCCACGCCATCAACTGCCGGAACCACGCCAGCTTCACATCGAACTCTTCGTTGATGTGCTGCCGCCCCTCTTTGTAGCGCCAGTGGGCCGCAATGCCGTACTCCGCGACCTGGTGCATCTCCTGGGTGCGGATTTGTACCTCCAGCGGTTGCCCGGCCGGACCGATCACGGCCGTATGGAGCGACCGGTACATATTCGGCTTGGCCCGGGCGATGTAGTCGTCGAACTCGCCGGGGATCGGGGTCCACAACCGATGCACGGTGCCAAGAGCTGCGTAGCAATCTGCCTCCGAATCCACCAGCACCCGTACCGCGAGCAGGTCGTACACCTCCTCGAACGGCACGTTCTTCCGCAGCATCTTGCGGTGGATGGAGTAGAGATGCTTTGGCCGGCCGCTCACCTTGGCCGCCAGGTTCATGGCGGCTAGCTCATCGCTCAGGAGGGCGAGCGCGTGGTGGACGTAGCGCTCGCGCGTCTCACGCCGCATCGCCAGCAGGCGCTTCAACTCCTGGTACCGCTCGTAATCCAGGTAGTAAAAGGCGCCGTCCTCCAGCCGCCACTTCAACTCCCAGATACCGAGGCGGTGGGCCAGCGGCGCGTAGATTTCGAGGGTTTCCTGCGCGATACGCCGCCGCCGCTCAATGGAGAACGGCTCCAGCGTGCGGATGTTGTGGAGACGGTCGCACAGCTTGACCAGCACCACTCGGATGTCCTGCGCCATGGCCAGGAACATCTTGCGGAGGTTTTCGGCCTGCTCTTCCTCCAGCGTTTCCCAGGCAATCCGTGTCAGCTTGGTCACACCGTCAACGAGGAGCGTGATCTCTTTGCCGAATCGGGCCTCGATCTCGCCGAGCGTGAGCGCCGTGTCCTCGGGAACGTCATGGAGGAGACCGGCGGCGACGGTCGCGCAGTCCAGGCGCAGCTTCGCCAACTCCAGCGCAACGGCGAGCGGATGCTGGACAAACGGCTCACCCGACCGCCGGAATTGGCCATCGTGCGCGGCCGCGGCCATGTTGTAGGCCCGGCGCACGACCGCCGCGTCTTCCTCAGGAAGGTAGTTACGCAACTCCCTCAGCAGATCATCCAACCGCAAAGCGCCATCAGGAGTTGGTGCCTTGGCCGCCCCATTCAGGTCGTGCTCGACCTCGACCGCTTCCTCAATGTGGATTGCCACCCAACTGCCTCCGCCCCCACACTTGCCAGCAGCACCCTACGGTGACCAGAACAATGACGGCACATCCCCACGTGACCGATTATATCAGGCGCTCCAAGCGCCACCGCCCCCGACTTGCACCCTTCCACAGCCCGGAATAGCGGTAAACGAGCCGGTCAACGTCACTAATGCCCTTCCTAGTACGCGCCGGAGGCCGCAAAGAGCATTCGACGGCCTCATTCATCAGTAGCAGCGGTGGTCGAGTCCGATTCATCGGCGGCCGGCAGTACCCGACGACCACGCCAGAGGTAAAGCGTCGCCAATGAGCGGTACGGCCGCCAGCGCGCGCCGCGCCGCCGCACCATGTCCTCGTCGGGCATGGCGGGCAATCGGTCGAGGCGCTGCACCGCCTTGCGAATCCCGAGGTCGCCGGCCGGCAGGATGTCCGACCGGCCGAGCGAAAACAGCAGATACAGCTCCGCCGTCCAGCGGCCGATGCCCTTGACCGTCATCAACTGCGTAACGGCCTCATCGTCGCTGAGGCTCGGTAGTCGTTCCAGATCGAGCCGACCATCGGCCACGCGCGCCGCCAGATCGAGGACATAGCGCGCCTTGGCGCGGGAGAGTCCGGCGCGGCGCAACTCCTCCGGCGTGCTGGCGAGGAAGTGCTGCGGCTCGAAGCCGTAGTCATCCGCCGCGTCGGCAGCCGCGGGTACCGCCAGATGATCCGCAACCCGCGCTAGGATGGCGTCGGCCGCCTGCACGGAAATCTGTTGGCCGACAATGGCCGCCACCAAGGCGCTGAACCCCTGCTCTCGCTGCGGGATCGCGGTCAGCGGCCCGACGCCATCGAGCACGACACCCAGCGCCCGGTCTACACGCCGGAGCTGCGCCACGCCGGCCCGGCGCACCGCCGGATCGTGGAGGTCAAGCGCTTGCGGAGCGGGAGGCCTTCCCGGCTCCAATCTGTCGCGACGTTGCATCTCCACGTCTAGTACACCCTCGGTCTCCCAGCACAATAACGTTGACTCATTTAATCACACCTGCGTATACTCAATCGTGCTGCGAGGTGCCCATCCCGGCCAAGTGGGTACCTAGTCGGCTCCAATAGGAGCAGCGGTACCTGCTCTCGCGTGGACAATCGCCTCGGCATCGTGTACGCGCGTCTATGCAGTCGCGCATTGATATTAGCACGCCGACTCCCTTCGCTCGCTCCCACCGCATGACCTCAGGCGGATACCGGCCCTTGAAAGCCAGGTCCTAACGGGCATCCAGGAAGAGTGGCCCCCAGAAGGAGGCATCCGGACAATGCCATTTCCTGACCCCTTGTCTGCGCCGATCACCAGGCAGTGGTCGGACCTCAAAGTGCCGGACGAAGAGGTGCTTTTGTCGGCAACCTCGGATATCCGGGCAGACGGGAGATTCGGCGACCGCTGGCTGGTGGTGACGGATCAGCGGGTCGTCGTGCTCCCGCATCAGGGTGCTGACCGCAACGGCTTTCTCGCCGTGCCCATGAGCGCGATCTCCTCTGCCACGACATCTCAGCATGTCGGCGGCGGTCTGCTGGAGGTGGAGCGCGACGGCCTGGTCATTCCGGTCGTGGAGTTTTCCAACTCCTTAGCCCCCAAGTTCGCCGAGGTGGCTCGCGGTATTCAGCAAATCGCCGAGGGGAAGCCGCTCGCGATCACCGACGAACTGCCCAAGGTACGCTGCGATACCTGCGGTCGTCTCTTGCCGGAAAAGAACGGCCTCTGCCCACGCTGCGTCAATAAGGGCGCGATGGTGGCACGGCTCGCCCGCTACGTGCGTCCCCATTGGCCGCTGGCAGCCGCCCTCGCCGTGTTGTTCGTCGCCAAGACGGGCATGAACCTCCTCCCGCCACTCATCACCAAGATCATCATTGACAGCGTACTACTGCCGCCTACTCCCGGCGCGGAGACAGGCTCGCGGCACGGCGATATCGGCTTTCTGGCGCTCCTGGTGCTCGGAATGGTCGCCGCCGGCCTGGCTAGCAACGGCCTGCAAGCCACCACCGGCTGGGTATCCGGCGCGCTCGGTTCGCGCATTATCGCGGCTGTACGTAGTCAGGTCTATCGCCGGCTGGAGCGCCTGTCGCTCTCGTTTCACAGCAAGCGCGAGCAGGGCGTCTTAATGTCGGTGGTCATGGACGACACCATGAGTCTGAACTTCTTCATGATCGAGGGGGTGCCATATCTCGTCACCAACACCCTCATGCTGACCGGAATCGTCGTTGTGCTGTTGTTCCTGAACTGGCAGCTCACACTATTCATCCTGCTTCCTGCGCCGTTAGTGGCCCTCGGTGGCGGCGCCATCTGGCGGCGCTTTCGCGGCATGTATCGCCGCCTCTTCCTGAGCCGCGGCATACTCAACGCCCATCTCACCGAGTCGCTGGCCGGTATCCGGGTTGTCAAGGCCTTTGCCCAAGAAGAGGCTGAAATCGGCCGCTTTGACCGGCACAACGATGATCTGACCGGCCGCACCATCACCGCCGCGCGCGCCTGGTCTACCTCGTCTTCCGGGCTGAACTTCCTCACCGGCGCTGGCGTATATTTGCTCTGGTTTGCCGGCGGCGTCGCGGTGGTCGGCGGCGACCTGACGCTCGGTGAACTCACCTGGTTCCTCGGCTACCTCTGGCTCATCTACGGCCCCCTCCAGTGGGCCACCCAAGTCTACAACTGGTTCTCGCAGGCTGCCGCCGGCGCCGAGCGCGTGTTCGAGATCATTGACCAGGAGTCCGAACCGTATCACGCCCCCGGCGCGCTGGCCCTGGCACCTATCGAGGGCGCCGTCGAGTTCCGCGACGTGACCTTCGGCTACGACCCCAGCAAACCGGTCTTGAAAGACATCTCAGTCTCTATCGAGCCGGGGGAGATGATCGGCTTAGTCGGTAAGTCGGGCGTCGGGAAGACGACCTTTACCAACCTGATCTGCCGCTTCTACAATCCTGACCACGGAACGATCCTCATTGACGGTCACGATATCCTGAAACTCGACCTGGAAACGTTGCGTAACCAGATTGGGATTGTCCTCCAAGATCAGTTCCTGTTCAACGGTACCATCGCCGACAACATCCGGTACGCGAAACCCGAGGCCGGCCCGCACGAGATCATCGCGGCAGCCCGCGCAGCCAACGCCCACGAGTTCATCGTCGCTCGGCCCGATGGCTACGATACCCGCGTCGGCGAACGAGGTGGCAAGCTTTCCGGTGGCGAGAAACAGCGCATCGCCATCGCGCGCGCCATCCTGCGCGATCCGCGCGTCCTTATTCTCGATGAAGCGACCTCGAACGTAGACACCGAGACGGAGCACCAGATTCAGGAAGCCCTGGCCCGCCTCACCAAGGGGCGCACGACCTTTGCCATTGCCCACCGGCTCTCCACACTGCGTAATGCCGACCGCCTCATCGTCTTCGAGGACGGCAAGGTCACGGAGATCGGCACCCACGACGAGCTATTGGCACAGCGAGGTATTTACTATCAGCTCGTACAGATGCAGCAGGAGATTTCTCGCATCAGGGCAGTCGAGGGCTAGCCAGGAACCGGTGCCCCTCACTCCGGTCCCTGACAGGGATAGGTTTTTTGTGGGAGCGTGATTCATCGCGCCCAGGCGCTGGTCATGGCAGCAAAAGCCGCCGTCCAGGGCCATGCATCGGCCCCGGTCCCAGCGTTTGTGCGACCGGGCACATAGGTAACACCTAAACCGGGGACATGGGTAACACCTTGGCGGCGGTCGGGAGCACGTGGCCCGTATGGGCATCCAACCGCCCCAGTTGCACGGGACCATACTGGATGGTCCAGTAGCGGTCGTCT
>JAJDZR010000188.1 GCA_022824545.1 Chloroflexota bacterium | reverse complement strand
CCGTCTCGTAGTAGCCACCCCGGCCCTCGACCCCGAGACTTTCGGCGACGGTGATCTGCACGTTGTCTATGTAACGCCGGTTCCACACCGGCTCGAAAATACCGTTGCCGAGGCGGAAGACCAAGATATTCTGGACGGTCTCCTTGCCGAGGTAGTGGTCAATCCGGTAAATCTGCTCTTCGTCAAAGACCTGGCTCATCCGGGCGACCAGTGCCTGGGCGGAATCCAGATCGTGACCGAACGGCTTTTCCACAATGACTCGGCGCCACCCGGCCGCCCCCGGCGCGGCCTTGGCCAGCTCTGCCTGCCCAAGATGGTCCACAATGACCTCGAACAAGCCCGGCGGTACGGCCAAGTAGTAGATGTAGTTGCCCTCGGTCTCCCATTCGGCATCAATCTCGGCCAGCAGCGTGCGGAGGCCGGTGTACGTGGCGGGGTCATTGATGTCACCGCGCACGTGATAGAGGCGCGGGAGCAGGGATTCCAGGACGGTCGGATCAAGGGTGCCGACATTGAAGGTTCGTACTGCATCCGCCATTACCTGGCGAAAGTCGTCGTGCCCCCACGGCTGGCGTGTCACGCCGACGATGACCAAGCGCTGGCCGACCAAGCCGTGCTCGACGAGATTGACGATCGTTGGGAGGAGCAGGCGCTTCGTGAGGTCCCCGGCGGCGCCGAAGATGACCAGCACGCACGGCGGCGCGAGTTTCCCGGCTGGCTCAACCATGCTTGCCTCCATCGGCGGGCCGGGCTACACGTCCCGCCGCATCGCCGCCGGCCACGTTAGCGCGGCGTGCTCGTCATGCCGTTCGGCGGGATCGGGTCGGCAATGACAATGCCGCCGGGGGCGGGGACACGCGAGAGCACCTGGCTGCCCGGCGGCACGATCTCGTCAATGGCCGCGAGGTCCTCGTCGGTCAACTCCACCTCCAGCGCACCCACGTCCTCGCGTAGCTGGTTGGGTGTGCGTGGGCCGAAGTTGGCGGCGGTGACACCGGGCTGGGCCAGCAGCCAGGCGAGAGCCAACTGGCTCAGGGACAACTGCTTGGCCTGCGCGATGGCCTCCAGCGCCTCCAGAACATCGTAAGCCCGCTCGTGCTCGGCCGGGTCTACGAGCGTACCGCGCCGGGCAAACCGCGAGTCGGGGGGCATGGGCTGGTCGCGGCGGTACTTGCCGCTGAGCCAGCCGCCACCGAGCGGGCTGTAGCACACGACGCCCAAACCGTAGGCCTGGCAGAACTGAAGCACGTCCCCCTCGACCTCGCGGTTGAACAGGCTGTAGGCCGGCGCCTCGGTGACGAAGGAGGCAAACCCCAAGCGGTCACTCGTCCAGAGGCCCTCACACAGCCGCCAGGCCGGAAAGTTGGAGGTACCGAAGTAGCGCACCTTACCCTGCCGGCGCAGGTCGTCGAGGGCACGCAGCGTCTCCTCCAGCGGCGTGGTCGGATCGTGGAGATGGAGCTGGTAGAGATCAATGTAGTCGGTGCCCAACCGGCGCAAGCTCGCCTCGACCTGGGACATGATGTGATAGCGGCTGTGGCCCCAGTCGTTGGGCCCGTAGTCCATCTGCCGGCCGACTTTGGTCGCCAGCACCACCTCATCGCGCTGACCGGCCACCGCCCGACCAAGCAACTCCTCGCAGCGCCCGAGACTGTAGGCGTTGGCGGCGTCGAAGAAGTTGATGCCCATGTCGAGGGCCGTGCGGACCAGCCGCTGCGCCTCGTCGGCGTCGAGCAAAGCGCCAAAGTAGGCGCAGCCCAAACAGAGCCGCGATACTTTGACCCCGGCCGTCCCTAGATTGACATACTCCATGCTCGTAGCTCCTCAGACTCTGTACTCGGCGGCTGACCTCCCTACCCTAGCGCTCCCCCGTCCCAACGGGGGAGGACGCTGCCGTCCCCCTGCGGAGCGGGGGGGCCATAGGGGGGCTAACACCCCGCCATTCCGCTACGCAACACCATAGGCAGCAAGGGTCAGGCGGGCAATGCCGTCCCAGCCCAAGCCTTCCGCCCGCTCCCGCGCTTGCTGTCCGGCGCGGCGCAGGTCGAGCGAGCGCGCCAACCGGAGCGCGTGCAACAAGCCGTGCTCCCCGTGCGGCTCGTAGACGATGCCGCAGCCGTGACCGCGCAGCAGCTCCGGCAGGCAGCCCACCGCCGGCGCAATCACCGGCCGGCCGAAACCCAGCGCCAGGATCGCGGAGCCGGAGGTGAGGGTGTCGAGGAACGGCAGCACCACCACGTCGCTGGCGTTGAGGTAAATCTGCATATCATCGGCGGGGATAGCATCGTCGTAGGGCTTCACCCGCAGCACCACCCGACTGTCCGCCGTGGCGCTGGCGGGCAGTCCCTCGTGATAGGTCCGGTGGATGCGTCCGGCAATCAGCAGGCGCGCGTCCGCCGCGTCGAGCGTCGTGAACGTCTCGATGAGGGGGGCCACGCCCTTGTAGGCGCGGATATTGCCGACAAAGAGGTAGACGAAATCGTCCGGGGCCAAGCCCAGGGACTCGCGCGCTTCTTCCGGGCTGATCGTGTTGCGATACGGCGTGATGAACTCCCCATGCGGAATGATGTGGACCCCGTGCGTGCGCCCGAAGTATTCATCCAGCAGCTTGGCCGCCTGTTCGCAGTGGGCGATGACCGCGTGCGCCAACCGGCACGTGAGCAGCCGGATAACATGGTCAATCCAGGGGAACGCCATCTCGTGGGGATACAGGTTGTGCATCGTCCACACAATCCGATAGCCCCGCAGCCAGGCGACGATCAGCGCAGCGCAGAAGCTGACGAATTGCAGCAGCGCCGCGGGTAAGCGCTCGGCCGCATAGTGCGGCGCAATCCAGTTGAAGTGCATGGCCTGGATGTCGCTGCGGAACACGTGGTGCCAGAGGTTGAGCGACCTGGCCACCTCCAGCGTGACGCCGTGCTGCTCCAGCGCCTCAGCGAGCAGCCGGGCATACGGATTCCCGAACTGCCGGTCCATATTGCCGGGGCCACCCCAGAAGAAGAGGACCTTCATCGCCGTTCCCCCTTGGTATCGCGCCCGGTCATCACGTCGGCACTCGCCTCATTCATCCGTAGGGAGCGCCACCGTCCGGCCGTTCTGCGACGATTCGTAGGCGCCGGAGATAACCTGCGTCGCCAGTAGCCCGATCTCACCAGGGTACGCTAATGGTTCGCCGGCGAGGAGCCGTCGCGTCACGTCGTCAATCAAGGGCATGTGGACGTTGTCGGGTGGGGTGAGGACCAGCCGCTCCTCACGCCGGTCCGTCTTGAGCAGCAGGCGCCCGGCGGCGAGCGGGCCGGCAACGATGCTGCCGGCGGTGCCGTGAAGCTCGATCTCGATGTCGTCGTGCCGCCGGTCGGCATGGACGTTCCAGTTACCGGTGAGCACCGCGTGGCACGAGTTGCCAGCGCCCGTCGGATCGGGAAAGCGCACGAGCAGGGAGGCTGAGTCTTCGACGTCCCAGGTCCGCGCCAGCGTGTCGGTCATGGCGCTGACGGCGCTGGGGCGGCCGAGGAAATAGCAGAGCAGGTCGAGATAGTGACTGCCGAGGTCCATCAGCGGGCCACCTCCCGACTGCGCTTTGATCGTTCGCCAATACTTCGTATCGGTGGGCTGGAGGTCAACCCACGAGGACATATTCACGCGGGCCAGAACCACCTGCCCAATGGCCGCCTCGTCGAGCCACTGCTTGATACGCCGTATCTGCGGGAGATACCGGCGATAGTAGGCCACGGCGAACTGCACGCCGGCCGCCCGGCACGCGGCGACCATCCGGGCGCCTTCACCAGCGTCGAGCGCCATCGGCTTCTCGCAGAGCACGTGCTTACCGGCGCCGGCTGCCGCGAGCGTTTCGGGCAGGTGACGATCTACCGGGCTGGCCACGTAGACGGCGTCAATCTCCGGGTCCGAGACAAAGGCGGCGAGGTCGGTATGGGCGCGTGTAGCTCCGAACTTCTCCGCAAAGCGCCGGCCACGCTCCGCGTCGGTGCTGTAGAATGCGGTGAGTGCGGCGAGCGGATGATCCCGGATGGCCGGCGCAACACGCTTGCTCGTGATGTCGCTACAGCCGGCGATGCCCCATCGTAGCGGCATACCTCCTCCTCCATGCGCCGAGGCGGCGCAATGCAGGCCAATGATAGCAGCGCCAAGCGGCGTCGTGGCACCGGCCGTCCCCCCGGCCGCCAATCCTGTAGGGGCGTCCCTTGTGGGCGCCCTCGCCTCGCCCCCGCCGGAAGCCCCGTCCCCCTGCGTAGCGGGGGGACCATAGGGGGGCGATACTCACTCCCCCCCACCTCGTGCAGACGGGGCCGGGGGGTGAGGCCTCGCCCTCGCCCTCGCCCCCCTAAAGCCCCAGCAGCCGCCGCGCGTTCTCGCCCAGAATCAACTGCTTCGCCGCGTCCGAGATGTCCGCCGTGATAATCTTGCCGATTTGCGACCGCGGATCCATCAAAGGCGTATCCGACCCGAACACCACCCGCTCTGCCCCCGCGCCCGCCACCAGCTCCTCCGTCACTCCCGGCGTGCGGTACGTCGAAGCCGTTTCCAAATAGTAGTTCGGCAGCTCCCGCGCCGCCGCAATCGCCAGCTTCCGCGCCGGCGGCGTGTTCCCGCTATGCGCCGCCACAAATCGTGCGTTCGGAAACCGCCGCGCCGCCTCCGCCAAGTGCGCCGGCGAGCACCGTTCGTCCGTATGGTGCAGCACCGCCAGCTCCCGCGCGTCCGCGAAAGCGTAGATCGGGTCCCACGCCGGGTCGCTGATCTTGTACGGCGTGTGCGGCGCGTACAGCTTCAGCGCCCGAAATCCCAGCCGGTCCACCGCCCGCGTCAACTCGTCCAGCATCGTGTCCGGCATCAGCGGCGACACGTAGGCAAAGCCGATGAACCGCTCCGGCCGCGCCGCGATGATCGCCGCCGTCCGGTCGTTCCCCCGGCGTCCGTCGAGGTGGAATATGCCGAAGACGCACGAGCGATCCACCCCTACCGCGTCCATCGCCGCGACCATGGTGTCTACGTCGTCCACCATCCCCGTCCCGTCCCACAGGCCCGCGTGCCCGTGGAAGTCAATCACCTCGCTCCCGCCGATCACGCTGCCCCCTCCCCCGCCAGCAGCCGCGCCGCGTTCCCCGCGCACACCGCCGCCAGCTCCGCCTCCGTCAGCGTCGTGTGGCGCAAGTAGTACAGGATCGGTCCCATCTCATACCGCGGATACCACGATCCGTACAGCAGCCGCTCCGCGCCGAACTCGGCACACAGCACCTCCACGTCGCCCAGCGTCTCGTAGCGACTCAACTCCAGGTGTAGCTGCGGCAGCAGGCGCATCAACGGCCGCACGAGCAGCACGTGTTGGTAATGCACCCCCGCCAGCATCACCTGCAAGTCCGGGAACCCGCGCAACGTCGTCGCCAGCTGCGCCACGTCCACCTCCGGCAGCGGCACGCACAGCGCAATCCCCTCCTCCTGCAGCCACGCCAGCGCGTCGCCATACACCCAGTCGGCAAACGGCACGCCCTGCTTACTCAGATCGTGCAACCGCACGCTGCGGAGCAGCCCCTGCCCATGGAAGTCCCGCAGTTGCGCCAGCGACGCATCCGTCGGCGATACCACGCACTGCGGAATCAGCCGCCCCTCGTGCCCCGCAAGCGCCTCGAACAGCAGTTCATTGCCCTCGACCGTGCTCTTCGTCTGTGCGTAGACGTGATGCACCACCGCCTGCTCCACACCGTGCCGGTCCAGCGTCGCCAGCAGCCCCGGCGCGTCCGCCGCCGGCGACGGCTGATCGTGCCAGTGCCCCAGCGCCACGTTCGCATCCACCACCGCTACCCGCGGCCGAAACCGCAACCCCTCGTCACTCATAACCCCAACCTTACCACCCATCCCCCTCCTAACCGCGCCAGCTACGAGCCAAGCCGTAGGGGCGCAACATGTTGCGCCCGTCCTCCCACCTCGTCATTGCGGCGCAAGCCGCAATCCACCCCCGCCCTGCCATTCCCACTGTTTCACCCGTCATTCCCGCGCACGCGGGAATCCAAGCCCTCTCCCGGCTTCCCTTATGGGTGCGAAAATATACACACACCGGTCGTTGAGATATGTTACATTAGAACCAAGGTGCAGACTAGGAACGCCGCGATAGCAGCACTGCTAGTCGTCGTTGTTACTGCTTACGCTCAACCGAGCCTTGTATCAGCGCAGATTCCTGTGCTCGATGTGGACACCACTTCAGCTACTGGGGGATTCCTGGACTGGGCCAGGACTGCCCAGTCGCTTGCCACGGTTGCTGCAATTGTGGTCGGTGGGGTTTTCGCCTGGCGCAATTTGCACCTTTTCAGGTCGCGGGAGCCTCATGTCACTGTCTCCCACCAGATTTCGCACAGATATATCGGCGCGAGGTACGTGCATATCGCAGTGACTGCGACTTTATACAATAGTTCAAGTGTCAACGTGGAATTCCGTGACGGCGCCTTTACCTTGCAGCAAATAGCACCGGTGTCGGGTGAAGACATTGAGCGTTTGTATGCTCAGGTATTTGTGGATAGAGAGCAAAAATACCTTCAGTGGGCCACTTTGGATAATGCTCGGCGCGCTTGGGGGGAAGACGAGCTTGTCGTAGAGCCGGGAGAATCCGAAACCGAAACATACGAATTCATCGTGTCAAGGGATGTGGAGTCGGTTGTCATAACCACACATTTTTATAATTCGAGAGTCTTGGGGAAGATACCCGAAGATACCGAGCTACAAGACGCGCCAAGGCGGAAAGGGAAGCTACGGCGATGGCGGGAGGTCAGAGGCCCGCTAGGATGGGGCAGGACCACGATCTATGATATTATGCCTAGCGTCGACCGCTCGGATTTCACAGTGGACGGGAGGAGCGCATCCGATGCCGAGCAAGAGAAAAATGATCATCATTGACGAGCCGCGCAGCCCCAAGCATATCCCTCCCAAGTCTGACCTGTGGGACCCGCGGAAGCCCCCAGGCGGCAAGCTTCCACCGCGCAAGAAGTCCCCTCCTGAGCCAGCTACGCTGAAGGACTAGCCGCATAGCCGCAGCACTAGCTTCTCAGCCCTCGTCCCGCTTGGCTGGCTTAGGCTTTGAGGGCAGTCGCCCTCGCAACTGCCCTCCCGGTGGCTTATACGAGTCCCAGGCTTTGGGAGGTACTATCCTCGGGACCTTTCCCTTGCTGACCAGTATCCCCTTCTCAAGCAGTACCTTGACCACATCGGACACGTCTTCCCTACGCTGCTTCTTGGACAATATAAGGCCTCCTTACGAAACGGTTACTACAAGTGTAGCTGGACCGGCCAATAGCGGCTGTATCAGAGTCCAGTTCATCCCTCGCCGCCGCCCATCCTGCCAATCCTCTAATCCCCCAAATCCTGATCCCGACAACATCCACCCCCTCTCCAACATTTGGAGAGGGGGCCGGGTGGTGAGGCCAGCCCCGTCCCCCCGTCGCAACGGGGGGACCACAGGGGGGCCAGCCCCAGTCCACCCACCAGTGCATCCTGCCATCTAAGTACCGCCCCACCCGCGGTCTTGCTCCACCGCGTGTACGGGCCTCTCCCGACTCCACCCCTCCCGCGCCCCGCGACCACTAGGTTCTGTTGACATTTCATTATAATGGTCGCATGAGCAGCATCAAACTATCCCCGGAACAGTGGGGCAAGATACTGGAGTTTCTGCGCGGGTGCGCGGGCCTCTACGTTGGGCAAGAAACGGACTGCCAGCGTTTCATTGCGGGGGGCCTGTGGATGAGCCGCTCCGGCGCCCAGTGGCGGCTGCTTCCGGCCAAGTAGGGGCAGTGGAACA
>JAJDZR010000215.1 GCA_022824545.1 Chloroflexota bacterium | reverse complement strand
GTGCCAGCAACAGGCCAAGCACTGCGCCGATCAAGGCGCCGAGCAACAGACCACGCCAGAAGGCCCCGCTAACGTACACGATCATCTCCCTGGTGCCGCCCGCCCCGACCAATGGTGGTCAGCGCCCGCACGAGCGTTAGAAAGCCGTTCGCCAGCCCCGCCGCCCGCGCCAGCGGCCCGATTACCAGTTCACCGACCAGCGACGTCGTCTCCCGCACCGTATTGGAGGTGTGTGTCAGCGAGCCGAGCACAGGACTGACTTCATCTCGCAGCGCCTTCACCATGCCCCACAGCTTAAGGACGAGCACGATTAGAGCGATGTTCGCTGCCAACGCAGCGAGCGCGACCAGAATGACGACCACGTCGCGGATGGCTTCTAATACTCCCACCTTTGCTCCTCCCGGACTTCGCGCCGGTATATCCTGAAACGATACCAGTTTGCTGCCCCACGTTGAGCCGTCCCGAGATCGTTTAGTGTACGCCGTGCCTGCCGCTCCGGTCCTCGCGGGGACACAGCGGGTAGCGCGGACCTGGCCCGCGTTACTCCTAGCGACAACGGGCATGTCCGGCATTAGCGACTGAACAGGAAGTGCAGCACGTCGCCATCGTTGACACCGTAGGTGCGCCCTTCCTGTCGGAGTAGCCCCTGCCGGCGGGCCGCGGCCATATCACCCGCTGCGGCCAGTGCCTCGAAAGAGATCACTTCCGCTCGAATAAAGCCCCGCTCCATGTCGGTATGCACGAGTCCCGCCGCTTGCGGCGCGAGCGTACCGGTAGGCACGCTCCAGGCCCGCACCTCGTCGTCGCCGATAGTGAAGAAGGTACTCAAGCCACAGACCTGATAACTCGCCCGGATCACGCGCCCGGCAGCAAGCTCACTGAGGCCCAGGTCTTCCATGAAGGGCTGCCGGTCAGGCTCGGCCAGGGCCGCCAACTCCAGCTCCATTTGCGCGCAGAGCGCCAAGCCGGCAGTGCCGGGTCCAGCAACGCGCCGGGCAAACTCCGTTTCGAGGCCGGCACGCTCTCCCAACTGCTGCTCGCCGATGTTGAGGACATAGAGGAGCGGTTTCGTGCTGAGAAACCGAAACCCGCGCAACCGGCGCCAACTCTCGTCATCCAGGTCCAGCGTCCGCAGCGGAACTTCGGCTTCGAGCTGCGTCTGAAGCTGGAGCAGCAAGCTCTGCTCTTGCATCAGGCCGCGGCGCTCGTCGCGCGTCGCACGGCCCAGGTCTGCCTTGAGCCGCCCGAGCCGGCGCTCCACCAGCGGCAAGTCGGCGAGCACCAGCTCAAGCTGAAGATCGGCGACGGTGGCCAGCGGGCCGGCGAGGCTATCAGCCACCGGCGGCGGAGCATCCGACTGGTCATCGAACGCCCGTACCACCGCCACCAGCGCGTCAACGGTGCGGAGGCTGCCAATCCAAGCGGCCTCGGCGCTCCGGTCGCGCTGACCGAGGCTGGCATAGGGAAAGTCCACGTACTCCACCTCGGCGTAGACGCGCTTGCGGTCGGGATACAGCGCGCCGAGGTGGTCGAGCCGCGGGTCCGGCACCTTGACGACGGCAGCGTGCATCGCCGCGCCACCCTTGCCCAGGCGCGTCGGCTGCCGGCCCTCAATGAGGCCCGCGAGAAGCGTAGACTTGCCGCTCTGCGGGAATCCGACGATGCCCAGTTGGAGCATATTGCCTCTCACACCCGGCGAAACCGCGTACAAGCCGAAGTATACCGGCCGGTTCGGGACCATCCAGCAGCCGGTCCGGCGGGCGGCGTGGACCGCTCCGGTAGGGGGCCGTTGGCGCTGTAGTGTACCGGGTGGTAAGCTGTGATTATCGTACCGGGAGGGCTGCACTGTGGTCCAACGGTATGACTTCTACCCTGGTGGACAAGAATGACACGCGCGAGTCGCTCGTCCGATACCCCCCGCAACCGCGCCGAACCACCCAAATCGCCCCCGGCAAAGTCTCCCGAGGTCCCGGCGCAGCGGCCGTGGGTGTCGCTTGCCGGCGAGCGCAAAGCCGGCGATACCGGCCGAAACCTCACGATTACCTGGTCGCGGCTCAACGAGATCGGCGCCAATGACGACCTCCGTGAGATGCTGGAGCACGTGCTGAACCCCGGCTGGGAGGGCGTGGGGCCGGCCGAGGTGGGCGAGATCATCGCCCAGGCAGCCACGCAAGCCGCCGTACTGGACTATCTCGACTGGTACTTTGCCGAGCCGACGCCACCCGGCCCCGAGGCCCTACCGGCGGTCTACCGAGCACTGGTAGCCGCCGGCACGGCGGTTGCCAAGGCGCCGACCCCGGCCCTCGCTGCGCTTGGCCCCGACATCTTGATGCTGCTGGAGCAAGTGCTGGGGGACATGCAGCAAGACCATCCGGTCGCCACCGCGGTGCTCCACGCGCACCTACTCCTGGCCACCTGGATGCAGGCTACGCAGCCGGCGCCGGCCGACGGACCGGACGACCTACGCAGTCCGCGCCACCGGCACGCCCAGCAGCTAGGGTTGACCGAACGGTCGAACACGGCAGCCACCGGCCCGGAGGAGAGCCGGAGCAATCTGCTCTACGCGGAGGCGCGGCGGCTCCTGCGGAAGAATGCCCCCGACGATGCGCTCGACCACCTGCTCGCCGGCACGCTCGCCGCCCTGCAAGGCGCGCCCTTATGGTTCGGCTGGAGCCACGAATTCGCCGGCACGCTGCTAGAGCGACCGTTACAAGAAGGGCTGGCGTTGGTTGCCCTGCTGCGCCGGGTTCCCTCCTGCCCCTTTCCCCTGCTCGCCCGGTTTGCCGACGAGCAGCAGCGGTGGCGCGATGTCGTCTTGACCGGCCGCTACGTGGATTTCGAGAGCCTCGTGCAGCCCCACCCGGACCGCCTGATGCGCGGCCCGGCCGTGACCTCATTCATGCACGGACTGGCGAACGATGGACGCGAATTCGAGCCGGAAGACCTGGCACAAGGTCTCAGCCAGCTAGAGCCGCCGGCCCGCGAGCAAGTCTGGCTGTATCTCTACTTCAACGCCGGGTTTGTCGGCCCCAACCTACTCGGCCAAGGCGGAGCGGCCCT
>JAJDZR010000331.1 GCA_022824545.1 Chloroflexota bacterium | reverse complement strand
ATGCAAGCGTGAGCAGGAAACAAGGACCGGCGATAGATGCTCCAACTGTTTCGCAAAGAGCGGGTGCTCCCCCAGGCGCACGACCTCCAGCGCACCTACGATGTCGTCATCATCGGCGCGGGCGTGCATGGCCTGGCGACGCACGGGGGGGCGCTGACAAGCTGATCTATAGCCTGTTCGGACACACGATGCCGCCGAGAGTGATCTTGCCCCATCTCAATACGGCGATCACGCGGCTCGACTTTTACGACGACGGGACCATCTACATGCAGTATTTCAACCGGGTGGAGCACCTGCCGTCGGCACTCCTGAGCTTTCGAGGTGGTAGGGGCTGCCCCCCCCACCCTGCTCCTTGTATGTTAAGGGATGGTAGTCAGCGTTGGCTACCCGGGCGTGCCAGACCGCATGGCCCCAGGTTCACCAAGACCGTGGGGGAGCGTGGGTCGTCACGCCTGGCGGTTCCCCCAAACCCGGACAGTTGCTGGGGCCCCTGCCACCAGGTAAGCCCGGATTGGACAAGGTTGGGTCCGTGGGAACCCCCTGTAGCTCCCGCGCAGGAAGGACGTATGTCGCAACCAGCGGAATATGTCGGCATTGATGTGGCCCAAGCCACGCTCGATATTGCCGTCTGCCGGGCGGCGGCCTGGAGCGGCTGGTGGCCAGCACGCTCGGTGCCGCCGGGCTGTCCGTGGCCGTGGTCAATCCGCGCCAAGTGCGCGACTTCGCCAAGGCGACCGGCCGGCTCGCCAAGACCGACGCCCTCGATGCTCAGGTGTTGGCGCACTTCGCGGCCGCCGTGCAGCCCCCCGTCCGCCCGTTACCTGATAGCCAGACGGCCGAGTTGGCGGCGCTGTTGACCCGCCGGCGCCAGGTCGTCCAGCAGTTGACCGCCGAGCGGCACCGGTTGGCCCGAACCACCTTCCGGCGGGTGCGGCGGCGGATCCAGACCCACGTGCGCTGGCTGCAGCGCGAGCTGACCCGCGTGGACACCGACCTGGACCAGGCGCTGCAGGCCAGCCCGCTGTGGCGGGCGCGGGAAGACTTGCTGCGCCAGGTGCCCGGGGTCGGGAAGGTGCTGATACGCACGCTGCTGGCGGAGGTACCGGAGCTGGGTACGTTGTCCCGCCAGCAGGTAGCGACCTTAGTCGGGGTGGCCCCGTTGAACCGGGACTGTGGCACCTGGCGGGGGCGGCGTGGTACCTGGGGTGGCCGGCGCGCCGTGCGGGCGGTGCTCTACATGGCGACGCTGACGGCCACCCGCTACGCGGGGCCGATCCAGACGTTCTACCGGCGGCTCTGCGCGGCGGGCAAGGCGAAGAAGGTCGCGCTGGTCGCGTGTATGCGGAAGCTGCTGACGATGCTGAATGCGATGCTCCGGGATCAGACGCCCTGGCAGCCCCGGACCAGTGCCACGGCTTGACCGGCAACACAGTTACTCCCCTGTCGCAACGGGGGAGGGCGGCGAGCCTCATCCCCCGGCCCCTCTCCATCGCAGAGCGATAGAGAGGGGGTGACGCGCAGCGCTTCTTGCAACTGCTACTATGGAGCGCCCCTTCGGGGATTGCACATCACCGACACGGAGCATCCATGGAGTTGTATATCATCCGCCACGCGCAGTCGTCCAACAACGCCCTGACCGACTGGACGGAACGGGTGTCCGACCCGCCGCTCACGGAACTGGGTGAGCGGCAGGCAGCCCGGCTGGCCGAGTACCTAGCCAGCACACCAGATGAGGCCGAGCAGCCCGGCCCGGGCGCGGAGTACATCAATCGCACGGGCTTCCGCTTTACGCGGCTGTTTACGAGCGCGATGCGCCGCTCGCTGCAGACGGCCGCGCCCATCGGCCAAGCGATCGGGCTGCAACCGGAGGTCTGGGTGGACATTCACGAGATCGGGGGCGTATTCCTCGACGATCACGATGGGCGCGGGCTGCCGGGCCTGAAGCGGGACGAGATGGCGGCGCAATTCCCGACGATCCGGCTGTCGGCGGAGGTGACCGAGGCCGGGTGGTGGAATCGCGGGCGGGAGGCGGAGGAAGAGTGGCTGGAGCGGGCGGCGCGGGTCGCAGCGGAGCTACAGGAACGATATGCCGCGACCGACGAGTGCATTGGCCTGGTGACGCACGGGGGGTTCGCTGCCATGCTGCTCTACGCCCTGTTCGGGCACACGAAACCGCGGAACGTGATATTGTCGCATCGCAATACGGCGATCACACGGCTCGACTTTTACGACGACGGAACAACCTACATGCAGTACTTCAACCGGGTGGAGCATCTGCCATCGGCACTGCTGAGCTGAGAAGACCGCGGCAGCCTTAGAATGGCAGTAGCTTCCGCCGGGGCGGGCGGGCGCGGGCTTGCAGATGGCCCACATGATGGTCTTCGGTACAGCCTTCTGCGGATGGCTCCACCTGAATGGTGACGTGCTCCACGCCCTCGTAGCCACGCGCGATGTCGCGGAGACGCCGCGTGAGTGCGTAGGGGTCGCCGTCGTATGACGGGTCGACCACGACGTGGGCCGTCACCGCGTCGTAGCCCGATGAGATGGTCCAGACGTGGATGTCGTGAACGACGGTCACGCCTTCCACGTCCTCCATGTCACTGCAGAGCCGGTACACGTCTATGTGATCCGGCACGCCCTCGACCAGCACTTGAAACACCTTGCGCCACAGCCCCAACGAACTAATGATGATGAACACGGCGATGGCAATACCCATGATGGGGTCGGCGAGTGTCCAATCCAGCGTCAGTATCAGGATGCCGGAAATGACGACGCCGACCGATCCCAGGGCGTCGGCCAGCACGTGACGGAAGGCGCCTTCCACGCTGATATTCAGCTTCGAGGAACGGTGGAGCATCCAGGCGGCCGCCATGTTGCAGCACAGGACGATCAACCCGGCCGCCAACACTATCCCGCCTTCCACCTCCGGCGGTTCCTCCAGGCGTTCGTAGGCCTCCAGGAAGATCCAGATTGCGATCACCCACAGGGTGATGGCATTGAATAGCGCGGCCAGCGCTTCCGTGCGGCGTAATCCAAAGGTGCGCTCGACGGAAGCCGGGCGGTCAGCCAGCCACAGCGAGAGCAGGGCCACCGAAATGGCGGTCACGTTGGTTACCATGTCACCGGCGTCCGCCAGCAAGGCAAGGCTGCCAGACAAGAGGGCGCCGATAAGCTCGGCCGCCAGAGACCCGGTAATCAGCACGAGCGCGATGATGAGATTGCTCCTCTTGGCAACTTTTCGCTCGTCCGACTGTCCATTCGCGGTTGCGGTCATGGGTGTTCCTCCGCGTTGCTACGGCGGCAAAGTCAACGGTACCATGTCGTTCGCGGTTTGATAACTATGATATATCGTTTGCGGTCCGCATCCTTGATCTGAGCGGACCGGTCGTAGTCAGCCAGGGAGCAGGGGCCATGTCAGCCAGCGGGTACACGGTTAAGCGGGACGTGGTGGGGCGGATGCGGGACGGCACGCGGCTCCGGGCGGACGTGTACGGGCCGCGGGGTAGCGGCCCGTTTCCGACGCTGATCTGCCGGACGCCGTACAGCAAAGAGCGCGACGTTCACGTCGAGATGGCGGCGCAGTTCGCGGAGCGGGGGTATTTGGCTATCGTCCAGGACGTGCGCGGGCGGTACGCCTCGGACGGGACGTTTCGGCCCGGCTTCTACAGCGCGGACCACAACGACGCCGAGGACGGCTACGACACCGTGGAGTGGGCGGCCGAGCTGCCGTGGTCGGACGGGAAGGTGGGGACGTTCGGCAACTCCTATTGTGGCTGGACGCAGTGGGAGCTGGCGCACACGCGGCCACCGCACCTGGTCGCCATGCTGCCGCAGGGGATCGCGGCGAACCTGCTGGACCGCGAGCTATCGGGCGTGCTGCGGCTGGGGCGGGTGCTGTGGTGGAGCATCAATACGCTGGCGCCGGACGAACGGCGGCGCGCCGGCGACACGTCGGGACCGCACACGACCGACGAGGCGGAGCGGCTGTGGGAGGAGCGGGACCGCAGCAAGTGGCTGTGGTACCTACCGCTGGCGGAGATTCCCGACGCGGTGATGTACGGCATGGGGGAGCATTGGCGGAGCTGGCTGGCCGATCATACGACCGACTTCTTCGGCTTTCCGGAGAAGCACCGGCGGGTGGCGGTGCCGGCGCTCAATATCACGGGTTGGTACGACCAGCAGATCGGCACGATCAAGCAGTTCACCGGGATGCGCGAGAACGGGATGACGCAGCGGGCCAGGGAGCGGCAGCATCTCATCATCGGGCCGTGGACGCATACGAGCACGGACTGGGACCGGCGGCTCGGTGACGTGGACTTCGGGCCGGCGGCGCAGCAAGACTACTACGAGGTGGCCGATCAGTGGTTTCGCTACTGGCTGCGGGGCGAGCGGAACGAGGTGGAAGAATGGCCGCCGATCCGCCTGTTCGTGATGGGTGCGAATCGCTGGCGGGACGAGCACGAATGGCCGCTGGCGCGCACGCAGTACACCGAGCTCTTCTTGCACAGCGGCGGGGCTGCGAACACGGCGGCCGGCGACGGGGCGCTCTCGCGGCAGGCGCCACACGACGAGTCGCCGGACGAGTACGTGTATGACCCGCGCGACCCGGTGATGACGCTGTATACGGCGGACGGGCAGCAGAGACCACACGATCAGCGGCCGTTGGACTGGCGGCGCGACGTGCTGGTGTATCGCACGGCGCCGCTGACGGAGCCGCTCGAAGTGACCGGGCCGATAACGGTGCGGCTGTGGGCGGCCTCGACGGCGAGGGACACCGACTTCGTGGTGAAGGTGGTGGACCGGCGGCCGGACGGGTTCGCGCAGGAGCTATGCCACGGGATTGTGCGGGCGCGCTATCGCGATTCGCTGACGCGGCCGACGCTGCCGGAGCCGGGCCGGGCCTACGAATACACCATCGCGGTGAATCCGACGAGCAACCTGTTCCGGAGTGGTCATCGGCTGGAAGTCCACGTGACGAGCAGCGACTTCCCGAACTTCGACCGCAACCACAATACGGGCGGCAACGACTATGCCGAGGCGGTCTTGGTCACGGCGCGGCAGACGGTGTTTCACGACGCCGCGCGGCCGTCGCGGGTGATCTTGCCGGTTATTGTGTGAGTGGGCGAAGAGGCGGCATTCCTCACCCCCCGGCCCCCTCTCCATCGCGGAGCGATGCGGTGCGTTAGAGAGGGGGAGTGCGGGCGGTCCTGCCTTCTGACAGGAGAATGCGGCACGGATTGTGCCAGTGGAATCTGTCATGTCCCAGCGCAAGGAGTTCGTGACCCTGGCCCAAGCCGACGGGGTGAACATGAGTGAGTTGTGTCGCCGCTTCGGAATCAGCCGCAAGACGGGCTACAAGTGGCTGCGCCGCTATCGTGCCGGTGGGCTGCCAGCGCTGCAGGACCGCTCGCCGCGACCACGGCGGTCGCCCCGCCGCACCCGTCCCGCGATCGAGCAGCGCGTCGTCGCCCTGCGGCACCAGCATCCCACCAAGGGCAGCCACGTGCTCGCCAGAATGCGCGCCGACCGTGGCGCCAGCGCGGTGCCCGCCAAGCGCACCCTCACCGCCATCCTCCGGCGCCACGACCTGATCGCCCCCGCGGAGAGCGCCCAGCGCCAGCCCTACCAGCGCTTCGAGCACGCCCACCCGAACGATCTGTGGCAGCTGGACTGCAAGGGCCATTTCCCCATCGGCAGTGGTGGGCGCTGTCACCCCCTGACGGTGCTGGATGACCACTCCCGGTTCTCGCTCGGCGTGCGGGCCTGCCGCGATGAGCAGGGGCAGACCGTCCAGGGCCACCTCACCGCCATCTTCCGGCACTACGGCCTGCCCGCCGCCCTGCTGGTGGACCATGGCCCGCCCTGGGGCCATGACCGTGCCCACCCCTTTACACCCCTGACCGTCTGGCTGCTGCACTTGGGAATCCGGGTGGTGCATAGTCGGCCTTACCATCCCCAGACCCTCGGTAAGCTCGAACGCTTCCATCGGTCGCTGAAGGCGGAACTGCTCCAAGGGCACCACTACCCCGACCTGGCGCACTGCCAGGCCAGCTTCGACCGGTGGCGCCATTGCTACAACCTGGAGCGCCCACACCATGCGCTGGCGTTGGACACGCCCGCCAGCCGCTACACGCTCAGCCCGCGCCCGTTCCCACCGGTGCTGCCGCGCCTCGAGTATGCTGCGGACGACGAGGTGCGCACCGTGGACGTTAGTGGGCGGATCTCCTTCCGGGGCCGGGTCTACCGGGTCGGCAAGGCCTTTCGCGGCCAGCGGGTGGCCCTGCGCCCCACCACGACGGACGGGACTTGGAAGGTCTTCTTCGCGGTCCAACCGATCACAACCATCGACTTGCGACCATAGAATGTGTTACCCCTGTCTCCGAACAACTGTTACCCCTCTCCCCGGTCTGTACAAAGTTTCGTGGCGCGGGTGAGCGTTGGCTCGCCGCGGACCGCCGGCTACTGATGCGTGCCGGTGGAGGTAGAGGAGCGCGTGATGAGTAACGCTGAGGAAGAGAGCGGCAGCGGGCCGGACTTGGGGACTATCAAGAGGGAGGACGACCTCCGTCGCGTGTGGGAGAACGAGGAGAAGCACTTCACGCCCTGGTTGGCGAAGAACATTGGGAGACTGAGCGATGCGCTGGGCATGGATCTCGAAGTGGAGGCACAGGAAGCTCCTGTTGGGAGCTACTCGCTGGACATCCTGGCACGGGATGTGGAGAACAACCGCCAGGTAGTCATCGAGAACCAGCTGGAAGGAACCGACCACGATCATCTCGGCAAGCTGCTCACCTATACGGCTGGGTTTGACGCCAACGTAATCGTCTGGATTGCCAAGAAGTTCCGGGACGAGCACCGCGGGAAGCACTGGACTTGCTCAACCGTCGCACCGGGGAAGATACGGAGTTCTTCGGCGTAGAGGTTGAACCGTGGCGAATTGACGACTCGCGGCCTGCCCCTAATTTCAAGCTCGTCGCCACTCCCAACGAGTGGCGCAATCAAACGGTCAGCGATGCGCGTACAGCAGGCAGTGTGTCAGAGAGAGAGAGGAGAGAGATACCGAGAGTTTTCCCAAGAACTCATAGATACAGGGACGATCACAACTTCACAAGCATAAGTAGAGTCGTGCCTCGGCACTGGTACCGCTTCTCAGAGCCTGTACGACACTGTTGCTGGAGTAAGTGTATCCGCCTCGCACCAGCGTATGTGAGCGAGGCCCCCATGGCGCGAAAACACTATCCGACGGACTTGACCGCGGGCCAATGGGCCCAACTCGCCCCCTTGCTGCCACCTGCCACCACCAGGGATCGGGCCGCCGCTGCCCCATGACTTCCCACCCTGGTCGACGGTTTACCACCACTTCCGCAAGTGGCGTGACGACGGGGTCTGGACAGAAGTGCTCGCACGCCTTACGCCGGCAAGAGCGCCAGCGCCATATGCTGGTGGATACCTAAGGCTCCATTCTGGCCACGGTGGGGCAGCCGGCGGATATCCAGGATCGCAACAGGGGCCTATCTGGTGCTGGCCCAAGCGGTGGCCCAGACGACGCGAGTGCAGCAGTGGTGGGCCACCGCGGCCGATCGGGGGGCGCTGGGTGGTGGACCGCACCTTTGGGTGACTGGGCCGCTGTCGCTGGTTGAGCAAGGACGATGAAGCATACCCGGCCACCAGCGAAACCTGGATTGCGTTGGCCATGGGTGCGCTGGTACTCCGCCGGTTGTGTCCCTCTTCATAGGTATCCTACATGCTCTGAGGATGTAGAGAGCAACAACGAGGAGTGACTGCTTGGCAAGTTGGGCAATATAGAACTATAGAGTTCCATCGGCGAACATGAACATATCATGAGTGATTCCTATTCCCAAGAGCAGTAAGAGCGCAACGGCACCACGATGCTCCCGCAGGTTCGCGCTGACATGCCCGAGCACTCGTGCTGCGCCCATCCGCCTATCCGTAACCGTCTGCTTAATCCAGAACTATCGCTGGACTGATGGCTTAGTCTACCATGACATGGTTGCTGAGTGATGAGGCAATAGTGGGATGATACCAGATAGGAAGAACACTCCACACCCGGCACCGTATGAAGCTGCTGCTTTGCTGGTTGAGATACTCTGCCACGTGTCATCAGTATGAGTAGGTGATCTCGCTCCGTCAGAACGTCGACCGCGGGACGAAGGCGATGAGGGTCGCTGCGAGCGCTACCCACAACACCCAGCCCGGCCATGCTGCGCGCTGCCGACCCAGGAGGATGGCACTCAACACCAGACCGCCGAACGTCAGCAGCAACGGACCAAAGAAACTCCAGGGAAGGTACCGCAGAGTCACGCTATGCTCGCCAGCGGCCACCGGTACCGCTTGCAGCGCGTAGTTTGCCGGCAGGATGTCGGTGGCTGTGTCGTCTACCCATGCCTGCCAGCCCGGGTACCACAGGTTGGAGAGCACCAGGTAGCCAGTCTCCGGGGCGACGACACGGATGCGGAGCCGGTCGTGGCGATACTGCTCGATTGTGACCATACCCTGTCGCACCTCGCCTTTCAGTAGGGTTGCGCCAGCCGTCGGCCACGGCCGGGAGTCCGTTTCGAGCAACACGGTGCGGTGGTAATCGAGTTGCTCTGCTTGCATGATGGCCAGTGCAGCAACTGGATCATCGGGAGTGATTGGCCGCGCGCCCGCTGCACCGACGAAGTACGCGCGTGGTAACGCCGTGGGCAGTTCGTAGATGTGACCACCGGGAAACTGGAGCGCCACATCGAGCGTAGCCAAACCTGCACGGTCCGGTTTGGCGACCATCGTCCAGATACCTGCCGATGGATCGGCTGCCCCGCGCGTGTCCACCACGTAACGTACTCCCGCAAGGCCGAGCAGGTCCGCGTTGATGCCCATCAACACCGACTCGTGCGACGTGGAGCATCGGGGATGACGGGGGCCGGATACGACTGAGCGCCCGCTGGCGAGCGCCAAGAACAACCGATAGCGACACGACTGCATGACATCACGTTGTGCCAAATTGTAGAGGCCGAAGGGTGCATTAGTGTTGGCACGCAACGCTCCCTGACCGAGGGCAACCACGCGCTGCAATCCGGCCTGTTGTTGCAACCAGGCCACCACAGACGTCGCTTTCCAGTCGAAGGCCCGTCGTGGCCCCAGTTGCGGCGCGCCATGGTAGAGCATAATGGATGCCGCCACCACGATTACGACGGGACCGAGAAAGCGTCCCCGCTTCCAAAGCAGGGCGAGTGTGCCGGCGAGGAAAATCAGCACCAACTCAATGAGCAGGATCCGCGCCTGGTGTGGGCTGAAGAAGACGTGGAAGCCGCCAATGAGCCGGCCTTGATACGTGTAGTCACCGGCGCGGAAGCTCATCCGACTCTCGGTACGCTCCACTGCCTCGAGGGTTTCATGACGTAGGCTCCGCCACCACTCCAGAGTCGGCGGGGACGCATCGAGATCAAGTGTTGCTATCACTCTCCGGGTATTCAGCGTCCACGCCCCGCGGCCGGTTCGCTCCGCAGTCCAGGAGAACTGGCCGTCCGGACCCTGCATCGTGCCGATCAGCCGCTCACCAACCCAATCTCGATAGATATGTTGCGTGGCCAGGATGAGTAAAGGGACAACGAGGAGGATCACCCCGGCTGGGGCAATCCTGATGATCGGATCCCGCCCGCGGCCGGCCGGAAACTGCCCGCGCAGCCACCGCCGGGCCGGCGGGATCACCGTCACGCCCAGCAGCAGCGGCGTGACAGCCAGCACACTCGGCGGACGGGTCGCGTCGTGCGTGAGATCGAATAGTGCCACGCCGATGAGTCCCAGCCCCAGCGTTGGTCCAAGCAGCGCCGTCAGCGTGGCCCGCATGCCCTGGGTACGGCGGATCACTAGCAGCAGGTCCAGGCCTACGCCGGCCAGACCAGCCAGTGCGAAGGCTACCGGGGCCGTCGCGTACTGTGAATTGAAGGAGGCACCAACGCTGCCGAGCACGTTTGTAGGATGATTGGTAAGGATCAGCAGCAGACTAGCCCCCAAGGCTCCCACCAACACCGTTGCCAGCGGGTGCGAGCGCCAGCGCAGGATGACAACGATAACAAGTACAAGGGCCAGCGGGCCAATGGCAATACTGAGGCGGCGACCACCAGGCAGCGAGACCGCATGGAGTAGCATTGGGAGTAGCCATCTGTTGAAGGTGGCGCTCCATGTCGCCTGCCCGATTGTATCCAGGGGCCTGGCTGCACCTTGTTGGCTCAACTCCCAGAAGGGCAGCACAGTAAGCAGCGCTGTCCCCAGGGCAACCAACGCCATGACGATGGCCCGGCGCCCGAGACTAGCCCATACCTGCCGTCCACAGATGGTTGCCTGCTGCCTGGCGCGCAAAGCCGTATACACCAGCGCGGCCACGCCAGTGTAGGCCACGGCTACGAAATGGCCGGAGAGCGAGAGCACGGCGAACGCCAGCCCGACCGTTGCCGCGGCTGACCAGGTGAGACGCCGGACGAAGCGTTCGCAAAGCCACAAGACGAGTGGGAGGATGGTGCCGGGGGTAGCAGTTACACCGTGGAACTGCACGAGCAGTGGCCCGGAAAACATGAAGATGATCGCCGCAAGCAGCGCCGCCTGGTGGCCCAGACCGGCGGCTCGTGCCCAGAGATACGTCCCGCAGCCGGCCAGCCACAGCCGCAGGAGCAGGTAATAGCTGAAGGCGAGCGAAGCCGGGACCAACCCGCTGTTGAGCAGCAAGTAGAGCGGGAGCTTGAGAGGGAAAAGAGGTGAAGCCTGGCCATTGGCCAGGATAGGCGTACCGAGACCGTTGTAGGGATTCCACAGCGGCCAGCCCCCGACTCGCAATGCTTGCGCGGCGAGCAAGTCATGTGGCTGGTAGTTGAAGTAGGCCCAGGGATCAAAAAGGGCGGACGAGACGCTCGGGTCCCAGAGCCACGACGGGGGACGAGCAAATGCTGAGAGATGGTCCGGTTGTTGAAAGAGGGCATCATCCGACCGTAACCCGTGGCCGCCAGCGTTGGGCTGACCTAGTAAGAGCATGGGCCAGGCAATCGCCACGGTGAGCACCGTCACGATGGCCAAGGCGCTTAGATACTCGGTCCGGGTAGCCCGCCTGGCCGCGACTGCCTCCAGGGGCTGATCCGGGCTGATACTCCTGGGGGGGGGGCTTGCGCTGCTCCCGCACAGGCGGTCAGTTGCGTAGTCCAGTCCACGCAGCAGCAGCCACCAGCCGACATAGCAGAGGGCCAGCGCCAGCGAGTCGCGCTCCACGAGTGGCCGCAGGAACGCTATTATTGCCTCGGACTGTCCGGTCCCGGCCCAGGGCATGCTAATGAGCGTGAGGACCCCGGCGGTGAGGGCTGGGCGATAGCGTGCGGTGCGCCAGCGATCCATGGTGGTGAGCATAACCTGAGCGCGAGTCCGACAGCCATTCGGCCACCGGCGGAATACCTCGCTGGTCCCGAGACAGCGGGGGCCGGAGCTACACGTTGCTCTGCACCGGCCATCGCGGCCAGAGGGTGGCACCAGCCTAGAGTGTACTCCATTGCATGGCGGCGTTCTCGGTTGCCGCCTCCGGCGGCGAGCCGGCGCCGGAGGTCAAGCCGCCGAAGTGGGCAGCCAGCCGCGCGCGTAGCTGCCGGCCACTGCTCGGTGCGACGAGGAGCGCGGCGAGCAGTCCGACTAGCACACCGAGGATGAGGCCGTGGCGGAAGTATTCGCCGTTCCGTGTTGCCATGGGCGTCATTCTCCTCCGTCTTAGGGTCGTCCGACCGCGTTTGCAAGGGCCAGGATCAGCCACGCGCCGATACTGCCGGTGAGCCAATACACGTCGCCGAGCATTCCCAGCGGGACATCGAGCACCAGCCCCACGAAATGCCCCGCGGTAAAGCCGACGAGCGCGAACGGCCAGAAGTACAAGGCGCTGCGCTCCGGCCGGGCCGCCAGGATGTGGAACAAGAACACGTTGACACTCGCGATCAGGAAGCCGAGCGTCAGCGCCGGCACCGCGAGCCACTCCGGCAGTGTGAACGGAAGCCAGGGAATAGTGATGTCTGCCACGGCCCTTACTACCGACTAGCTGTCCAGAGCAACGTCCCGGCACCGGCCACCACGGCGCCCAAGAGCCAGGCCGGCGCGAGCCAGACCAGCGAACGCACCACCGGCCGGCCATGCCCGGCCACGCTGGCAGCCACCAGCCACGGCGCGAGCGCCAGCGGCCCGCCGCCGGTGAGCACCAGGCCGACCGGGACCGGCTCCCACCCCAGCACGCTGCGGCCGGCAAGCGTCAGCAGCGCCGCTGCTGCGAACAGTCCACCCCCGCTACCCGCGACCAGCCCGGCCGCGCCCCACAGGGGACCGATCCAAAACGAAAGCTGACGGACGTGCTGCAAGGCGAGCATGATGAGGCATGGTGTGCGGACTACCGATTGCTCTCATTGTACCCGCTGCCGGGGGTGGGCGAGAGGTTGGACCTAACCCCCGTCCCCCCACGCAGCCGCGGCGAGTTCTTTGTCGAGGTCCCGTCCCCCCGTCGCAACGGGGGGGCCACAGGGGGCTACATCGACCGGATGCGCGCGTCTTCCGCTGCGGCCCACTCCCGGTAAGGACGGGGCATCGGAGCCGGATCATCCAGCCCATGCTCGCCGCGCCAGCGCAGGAGCGGATGGTCGCGGTGGGGTTGGGGCAGATCAACTTGGCGGCGGTAGGCAACGGACTCGAAGACGCCCATCATGATTTCCATGATATGTACGGCGTTGTCGCCACCGCACCAATGGTCGCGGCCCTCGTCAAGGGCGCGCACATATTCTTCGACATACGAGACCTCGTCCGGCCAGACGCCGCTCTCCGGATCGTAGCCGTCGGGATAGACCGGCTCCAGGCGTTGCCACTGGTCGCGCTCGCCGTCGGGGAGAAAGTGCGGGTGCGGCAGCCACCATGAAGCGGCCAGCTTGTAGTTGTAGAGCAGCCGGCCCTCCGTGCCGTACCACTCGGTCACGTGGGCTATGGAGTCGTTGGCGGGTAAACGGTGCAGCAAGAGCGTTGCGGCGACGCTGTGGTCGAACTGCAACGTCGCGGTGATGTTCTCAGCGGCAATCGTGCCCATTCCCGACGGTGATGTCACTACGTCCTGCGGCGTGACCGGACGACCACCGGTGACGCCGCTGGCCGCAATACTGCGGCACCGACCGGTGAGCCGGCAAAGGTAGCTGATGACGTGAAAGCCCATGTTCATCAGACCGTATCCGGCGTAGTAGCCCTTGTCGCTCCCGGTGACGTAGCGCAGCCGCCCGATGCGGCCCTCGTTGTAGGCTTGAATCACCGCCTGCATCGCCGGACCGACCGGCCCCTGGCTATGGACGGCGAACCGCACCCCCTTCTCTTGCGCCTTGGCACGGATGGCGTCGGCCTCGGCCAGGTCCCAACAAGGTGGCTTCTCGACTTCGATGTTGACCCCGTGCTCCAGCACGCGCATCGCCAGCGGGTAGTGAAACTCGGTCGCCGTCGGGATCGCCACAATGTCCGGGCGCGTTTCCTCGATCATGAGATCGAGGTCGTTGTAGCGGGCGGCAACGCCCAGCTCCTCTCCGAGCGCATCCAACCGCGCCTGATCGAGATCGCAGAGAGCAACCAGATCGGTGCGGGGGTGTGCTCGATAGCCTGAGCCGGCCGCTCTACCACGACCGCCACAGCCGAGTATTGCCGCGCGATAGGTTTTCATGGCGCTTTGTCCTCCACTATCTCAAGGCGAGTTAGGCCGGCTGGGGAACAGGCACGTCGGTGCCGGTTTCCGCTGGCGTGGCCGGTACTTGGAGCTGGGCACGAATGAGTTGGGCATACGGACCGCCCTGACGCAGCAATTCCTCGTGGGTGCCGATCCCCGCGACCCGCCCGCGTTCGAGCACGACGATTCGGTCGGCGTCGCGCACCGTCGAGAGACGATGGGCGATCACGATGGTAGTGCTGCCGGCCATCAGCTCGGCGATGGCCGCGCGCACGGTGCGCTCATTCTCGGTATCCAGGTGCGAAGTGGCCTCATCGAGGATGAGCAGCGCAGAGCGCTTGAGCAGCGCACGGGCGATAGCGAGGCGTTGCCGCTGACCGCCGGAAAGCGCGGTGCCCCGTTCGCCGATGACCGTGTCGTACTCATCGGGCAGCGCCATGATGAAGTCGTGGGCACAGGCCTTTTTCGCGGCCGCCTCCACCTCGGCATCGGTTGCCTGCGGGTTGCCCAGCCGGAGGTTCTCCCGGATGGAAACGTTGAAGAGGTAGATGTCCTGCGAGACGAGGGACATGCGGCTCCGCAGGTCGTCCAGCGCGAACTCGCGCACGTCGTGTCCGTCGAGCGTGAGGCGCCCTTGCTGGGGGTCCCAGAAGCGCATCAGTAGGTGCGCCGCCGTTGTCTTCCCGGCGCCCGAGCGGCCGACAAACGCGATGGTCTGCCCGGCGTCGGCGCTGAAGGAGACATCGGTCAACGCCGGTGGCTCGCCGGGGCCATAGTTGAAGGAGACATGATCGAAACGCAGGGACGGGGCCAGCTCCGTCTCGGCCGGGACACCAGGACCGTCCGCCACGGCGACCGGCTCGTCATGGACGGCAAAGATGCGGCGGCCGGAGCCGAAGGCGTTGGCCAGCTCCTTGGCTACCCGGGCGATCTCCGCGACCGGCGAGAAGCAGGTGAACGCCAGCATGGTCGCAATGGGCAACTGGGCCGCGGGAAACTGGCCCTGGGACACCATATAGGAGCCGGCGAACAGCACGGAGATGCCACCGAGCGCCTGCAGGGCCTCAATCGTGCCGTGCTGAAAACCCAGCTGCCGGCCATAAGCCACTTGCAGCCCGGTCAGCGCCTCACTCTGGGCCGTCACCTGCTGGATACGCAACGGGCCGCGGGAAAAGGCCACGACCTCCCGTAGGCCTTGCACATTGTCCGTCATGTGGGCATTGACTTCGCCGAGCTGCACCCGTAGCCGGTTGCCCAAGTGCTCGGTGTGACGGCCGATGTAGTTGGGACTGAGCGCCACCAGCACCAGGAACGGCAAGAGCACCAGCGCCAGCGGCCAGGCCACCCAGGCCAGCACGGCGAGGGCCACGCCCGGCACGAGGACGGCCACAATGAGCGGAGCAATGGCGTGGGCGAAGAACGACTCGACCAGCTCCACGTCGGACGTGATGATGCTCGCCAGGTCACCGCTGCGCCGGCCGAGCAAATACGCCGGCGCCAGTGGGTCGAGCTTGCGGTACAAGGCCATCCGCATGTCGGCCAGCAACAGGTAGGCCATATCGTGTGCAACAAACGACTCCAGCCAACTGAAGAAGGCCATCGCCAGGGCAATACCCAGCACGAGCGGGACCAACGCGCCCGGCGCGACGGCGGTAGCGACGCGGCTGGCGAGCAGCGCGCTGGCCACGCCGAGGCCGATAATGGCCGCTTCCTTGCAAAGCCCTCCGCCGAGCGCCACCACCAGCCGCCGCCACTGCGTTTGGACCAGGTGAACGAGGCGGAGACCGGTCTGCCAGGCGCTCAAGTTGATCGGCTCGACGGGCCTGGCGCGCTGCCGCGATCCGACGCCGGGCGCCTCGTCTCCGACGGGACGGCGAGAGTCGTCGGGCTGGACCACCTGCCGCGCAGAGTCGCCGCCGAGGCCACCTAACGCAGCCACGTCCGCGCGAGCGACGGCCGCTTCCTCGGCAGCGCGGGCCTGCACGGCGACCAAGCGGGCATAGACGCCATTCTTGGCCAGCAGCTCCTGGTGCCGCCCGGCCTCCACACGTACCCCGCGATCCAACACGACGATCTGATCGGCCTTTGCCACCGTAGAGAGACGATGGGCAATGATGATCGTGGTGCGGTTCTCCATCAGGCGGTCGAGCGCCTCCTGAATGACGGCCTCACTCTCCGTGTCCACGTGCGAGGTGGCCTCATCAAGGATCAGGATCGGCGCATCTTTCAGGATGGCGCGGGCTATTGCGAGACGTTGCCGCTGCCCTCCGGACAGCTTTTGACCCCGCTCGCCGATGATAGTGTCGTAGCCGGTGGAGAGGTTGAGGATGAAGTCGTGGGCGTTGGCGGCTCTGGCGGCGGCTTCGATCTCTTCCCGCGTGGCATCCGGCTTGCCCAGCAGCAGGTTCTCGGTGACGGTGCCGTGGAACAGGTAGGTATCTTGCGCGACCAGTGCGAACTGTGCCCGCAGTTCGTCCAGCGGTAGCGCACGCAAGTCGTGACCGCCGAGGCGAATGCACCCACCCTGTGGATCGAAGAAGCGGAACAACAGGTTGACGACGGTGCTCTTGCCCGCCCCCGACGGACCGACCAGTCCCAACGAACTGCCGGCCGGCAGGTCGAACGAGACATCGGCCAGCGCCGGCCGCTTGCCGGACTCATAGGCAAAACGCACGGACTCGAAGCGGATCGTCGGTTTGAGGTATGTCTCCGAGCGGCCCGGCCCGCCCATTGTAGCGGCCGTATCGGCACCATTCGCGCTCGCCGTTGCCGCGCCAGGCCCGACCACGGTAGGTAGCTGCACGGCTTGGCCATTGGTCCGCGGGTCAACGACGTCGGGCTGCTCGTCGAGGAGTCCGAACATGCCAATAGCCGACGCCATCGCGGCGAGTCCGCGATGGTAGAGTTGGTTCAGCTCGCGCAGCGGACGGAATACCTCCACGCCGAGGAAGAGTACGGCCATCAACGGTATCAAGTCCAAGGTACCGTTGCTGACGCGGATGGCGCCCCACGAGAGCGCCGTCGCGGCGCCCAAGGCCATGCAGGCGTTCGCGATACCGCTGGCGCCGATGTTGAGGGCCAGAACCGCCATCGTGGCCTGATAGAGGTCGTAGGCTTTCCGCCCTAGCTCCCGGCCCCGCTGCTCGCTCTGGCCGAAGACCTTGAGTGTTGCCAGCCCTTGGACCGCATCCACGAACTCGGCGGCCAGAGCCGAGTACGACTGCTGCCGCCAGCCGCTCGTGCCGCGAATGGCCCGGCGAAAGAAGGTCGGCGTGAACAGGGTCAGCAGGGCAAAGAACAGGAAGATGACAGCCGAGTGGAGGTCGAGCACCGCCATGAAGATGAAGATGAAGATGGGCGCGACGCTGGAGACGATCAACTGCGGCAAGTATTGTCCGTAGAACGTCTCCAACTGCTCAACCGCGTCCACCGTATTGATGAGCACGTCGCCGGTGCGCCGTTTTTGCAGATAACCGGGGCCAAGGGTGAGCAAGTGGGTGTAGAGCAGGCGGCGCAGCTTGATCTTCATCAGGGCGGCGGTGCCGTGGCTGATCAACTCCTTGGCGGTCATGAAGACCGTCCGCACGAGGGGCAGGACGATCAGCCCGATGAGCAGCGGCAGGATGTCGCCGAACGAACGACCCTGAAAGACCATGGCGACGGCCGTGCCGGCAAAGGCCAGCCGCGAGACGCCAACGAGCGTCTGCCCCAAGCCGCAGGCGGCCGCCAGCCCAATCCGCAGGCGCACGCCTTCCGTCAGACCGATCAGCCGCAGGTTGATGTCACGTTTCATGGCGGAGGCAGTGTGCCATCCTTTCCGCAGAGCGGCTACCCCCAAGATTCTGCCGAGGAGATTATTGCAAGATATTCCCAATAATGACCAGGGCAAGCCTAGCAGGAACCCGCTGCGCGAGCAACGCGGCGCGGGAGCGGGACCAGCCGATGACGCGAAACGCCGCCTCGCTGCCGCGTGGTGCGTTCGCGTAGTATTGAGTACGGGTATTTCGTCCTCGGATCATTCGGGGGCCTCGTCACGAGTAGGGAATACGGTGTGAGCAGCGCATTGCAAATAGCTGAACCTCCCGGATTAGGATATGCCGGCAAGAACCGTCTCCAGCCGGAGGACGCGGCGATTCATGGCTGGTATCGCTTTGTTCTCGGCTACCCACCACACTTGGTACGCGAGTACCTGCATAGGCTGGGAGCAAATCCCGCCGAGGACTGGGTGTTCGATCCGTTCTCCGGCACGGCAACGACTCCGGTGGAGGCACGACTCCAGGGCTTCTCTACCTTGAGTGCCGATGCCAACCGTATCGCCGTGCTGGCTACGCGCGTAAAACTCGCCTGGGACGTAGACCTGGATGAAGTGCAGCGGACATTGCTCGATGATGTGCTCCCACTGGCATGCCGATGCCTGCATCGCGTCAATCTGACCCCGGCACCAGAAGAAGCACAGCAGCTACCTTTGTTCGAATCCCCCCTCGCATTCGAGCGGAGCAACGGCAGTGCGGTGAATGGATTTGACCCGAATGCCCTACTTCCTGATAAGGCAGCAGCCCTTATTCCAAAGGGATTCGTCAGTGAGAAACCCCTGCACCGGGTCTTGGCCTTGAAGTACGCGATTGACAAGGTTGCCGGTTACGCTACCCGTGATCTCATGCGGCTGGCCCTTGCCAATACGATTGTCACGACTGCCGGCAATGTCGGATTTGGGCCGGAAGTCTATCGTCTCCCCCCAAAGAGGATGCTGAGAGCATGTAGGATACCTATGAAGAGGGACACAACCGACGGAGTACCAGCGCACCCATAGCCAACGCAATCCAGGTTTCGCTGGTGGTCGGATCTTCTTCATCGTCCTTGCTCAACCGGCGACAGCGGCCCAGTCACCCAAAGGTGCGTTCCACCACCCAGCGCCGGGGCTGGACTGTGCAGCCGACCGTGTCCAGCGCGCGTTGTCCGATCGCGATGGTCCTGCCCCCGCGGCCGTGACCCAGCGGGCCAACGCCCCCCGATCGGCCGCGTTGCCCCACCACTGCTGCACTCGCGTCGTCTGGGCCACCGCTTGGGCCAGCTCATTGCCGAAGGCCGATGGAGGACATTTGCTGACAGTACTGCATCTATCCGTGTACAGGATGGAACGCTGCGCCTCGCTCCTCCGCCGGCAACTCAATCCTTCGTAGAACTCCTCCTCCCTAGTAATCCTACGTTTCCTGGTGGGGAGCGGTGGTTGGCGGTAGGGCTGTACGATACTCTATATGAAGAGGAGCTTATTTGGCGCGGAGAGGTGCAAGTCGAACGGGAGTATTTCATTGTCCTCTTGTGGGGTATGTTCCTGGTACAACGGACGTCATATGGTTTGCACATTACCTATCCTAATGCAGCCGGCGTGCTCGAGGGCCATCAGGTTCCGTATGATTTCCCAGAGCCGCCCAACGCACACACCTGGCGGGTAGTGCGGAGATCAAACCGTATATCGTTAGCGGTTGACGGTCAGATCGTGTGGTCGGCAGCGGCGGAGCAAGGGCATCTCAATCGGTTGCCGCGTTTTGGCGAGAGCCGCAGCGACGAACTCCACGCTGGAAAGCTTACGCTCGACTGGGTGCGGTATCGGCGATGGTTGCCGCGGGAGTTGTGCCTCGGAGGTGACACGGTGCTCACGAAGCTTGACAGCATTTTGGGTGGACGACTGCGGTTAGATCATCTACTTGGGTAGTTACCTCCGGCATACATAAGACATCCTGGTGACTGGTAGGCGTCGGAACGATGAGCTTGGCGGTGGCGTGGAAAGTGGCATCTTGGCGGCGCGTCGCGAATGCGACTTGGGTACCGCTATGCTTACTCAGTCTGAGCGTGGTGCTTATTGCGGTGCCTTTGCGGCCGTGGCCTGCGCGGCTTTTCCTCAA
>JAJDZR010000037.1 GCA_022824545.1 Chloroflexota bacterium | reverse complement strand
CTCGGAAGGTGAGGACAGCCGGGATGAGGCGCGAATACCTAACCCCCGGCCTCTTCCCTCCAGGGAAGGGGAGTCAACAATGAGACCCATAGCACCTTCCCTTCAGGGAGGGGGTTGGGGGTAGGTTCGTACAGCCCTGCTCAAGCGCAGTCGGGGTGCTCGTCGCCCCAGCGACCGAACGCCACGTCGTTTTGCCCGTCCTGGTTGATCTGGGACATCCGTTCGCGGGCGTCCAGCCACATCTGGGTCCAGCGTTCGGGGTCGCGCAACTCTGTCTCGGGATTGGCGCGGCTCCGCGCGACAAAGCCGGGGAACAGGTGCCGGCCGGTCGGCTCGCCCGTGGGGTTGTAGCGCAGATCGAAGCTCCAGCGGACCTCCTCGCTGACGTTGGGCAGCGAAGAATGGACCGTCCGCTTGTGCAAGAAGACCACGCTTCCGCGGTCCAAGGGAATCGGCTTGGCAATATCGGCCGCGAAGAGCTTCTCCGGAATCTGGCGGCCGGCCGCCGGCGTGAGCTTGTTGCCCATATAGTTCAGGCAATGCGTGAGGAGGTCACCCCTGTGGCTACCGGGTACGACCCGCAGCGGGCCTTTTTCAATCGGCGCATCGAGCAGCGGGAACCAGACGGTGAGCATCTTGGTGTCGTCGGCCTCCGGCGTCACCACACCATGATCCTGGTGCCAGGCCGTCATGCCGATCACCGCGTCCCCGTGCTCGTTCTTGGGGAGGTACTGCTCCGGCGGCTTGATCCGCACGTGCTGGACCGGATTCGAGTAAATCTCCGGGCCGATAAGCGATTCGATGACGTCGAGCAGCGGCTCGTAGACGAAAGCGTTGAACACGGCCGGGCCGGTCCAGAACGGCGTATCGCGCTTGACGCCGCTGAACGGCAGGGAGAAGTCGTAGAACTGCTGATGGTTCTTGCCGGTCTCGGCCGAGATGCGCGTGATGCGCTCACTGAAGGGTAACTCTTCGTAGCGCGAGGCAATGTCGCCCTGCGTGTACAGGTGGTCGGCGAGCCTATCGAGCACGCCGTGGTACTCCTGGATGACCGGATCGAGGACGGCCTCGGGGTCCAGCACGTCCTCGACGACGAGGTAACCCTGTTCGTTGAAGCTGTCAACCTGCGCTTGTGTCAGCGATCCCATTCTACTCCTCCGTCATGACACCAGGCGGCCTGAGAACGATTGCCGCCTCTCGTCAAACGATGATGGTACACCATTCCGGCCGTCAGGTCACGTGCCTCGGCGGCATGGGCCGGCACCCGCTACCCAACTGCTCCAACGAATGCAGAGGTAGGGAGTTGCTTCCCTACCCTGGAGTTGGCTCCGGGGGAGGGCTAGGGTGGGGGCCACTATACTCCTACCCCGCGACGGCGGCCGCGTGTGCCCGCTGCATGTACGCCAGACTGTCGCGGGCCACGTTCTCCGGCCCGGGGCTGAAGTCGAACGCCTCGACCGACATCCAGCCGTCGTACCCGATCTCGTGCAAGGCGCCGAAGATCTCTACGAAGTCGGTATCACCAGCGCCCGGACCACCGCTATTGGCGTCGTTGGCCTGGCAATAGGCTGTGTACCCCTCCGTGGTGCGGATAATCTCGGTCAAGCTCTGCTGCTGCGTTTGCGCTTGAGCCGCCAGACTGCGCCCGTCGAGAATGAGCCGCAGGTTAGGATGGTTGACTTCCGCGATAATGTTGATCGCCTCATCCGTTGTGCGGACAAAGTTCGACTGCGGCGGCGGGAGCGGTTCGAGGCAGATCGTGACGCCGGCATCCGCCGCAGCCGGCAGCGCCGCATGCAGCACCTCCATGAGCGCGCGGCGGCCGTCCTCGACGCTCACTCCATCCGGCAAGTTGCGCTGCTGCGGCGACCCGAACACCATGAACCGGCCGTCAATGTCGGCGCAGCAGTCCACGAGCGCGCGCAGATAGTCCGCGGTACGCCGGCGCACGGCTACGTCGGTGGACGTGGGGTACAGCCCCTCCGTCTGTGCCAGCAGGAAGTGTAGGCCGGTGATTTCCACGCCCACGTCGGCCGCGAGCCGGCGGATGGCGGCGCGCTGCCCGGTCGTAACGTCGGTGATCCGCGGTGCCAGAGTGAAGGCGGCTACCTCGATGCCTTCGTAGCCAACGTCGCGCAAGAATCGGAACTGGCGCTCCAGCGGCCAGTCTTCAAGGAGCTCGTTGCAGCAAGCAAATCTCATGGCATGACCTCGTGCGTATGATGCGGCTCCTGACGCGAGCCGTCGGCGGAGCTTGGCTCCGTATCCACCAGCGACTGGGCGAAGTGGACTTGACGGGCAATCTCCTGGAATCCCAGCTTCCGATAGAGGTAGTCACCAACGCTATTCTGCACCAGCGTCTCGATCCGCGCGAGCCGCAGCCCCTGCTGCCGGAAATAGGCCAGCGCGTACTCGATCAGCCGCGTGCCCAGCCCCAAGCCACGGTAGCCGCGCGCTATACCGATATTGGGGATGCGCCCCGTGCTCGTGCGCTGGGATACCGCGGTCGTAATGTAGCCGATTACCTCCCCGTCCAGCTCGGCCACAAAGCACGTTGCGGCCTGCTCGCGGACCTCCGCGCCGACCGCCGTGCTCTTGATCGTCTGCCAGGAGAGCGGCCGCAGCGGCCCGAACCGCTGCTCGATGACTTCATCAATGGATACGCCCCGGAACGCCTCGGCCGTGATGGCCTCGACGGCGGCCTGATCCTCCGACCGCAGGCCGCGGATTTCGACCCGCGCCAGAGCGGCTGCCGCTGCGTCGGCGGCCGGTGCAGCGCTGCCTACGCTGTCCTGTGACTGAGCCATCGTCTCCTCGCCATTCCCACCACGGAGACATTTGCCAAAAGTCGTCATTCCCGCTCCCGCCGCGGGCATTCTACCAGGCCAGCCGGAGGGCGCAGACGCGCGAGCGTGCTACACTCGCCGGTGCATGGAGAGTGGACCCGACCTGACCGGGGCGCTATCCCCGGACCGCGAGCTGGCCCGCCACGCCGCGTTTGCCCTCTATACGCTGCTGTGGCTGGAAGCGACCACGGCCCTACCGCAGCGGCTCGGCGCCGCCGATCAGCGCCGCCGGCCCGCTGTCGCTGACCTACCCGGGCCGGAAGTCTTGGCCGCGACGCTGCGCGAAGTGGCGGCGCGCTGGCCGCGGCTGTTTCCTTACTTCACTGCGCCGGGCGCCTGCGACGCAGTGACCGGATTTGCTCCCGAAGCCTGGCGCCAGCTCTTGGGGTGGCTGCGCGCGCAGCCCTTGGCCGGCACCGAGCCGCAAGCGCTCTACGAGATCGGGCTGATGGTGCTCGGCGTCGCCTTCCCGGCCGTAGACATCGCCACGATCCGCGATCTCCCGGTCGGCCGGCGCACCCGGGTAGTGGAGTGGCCCAACGCCGCCGGCTACCCAACGCTCCTGCTGGCGACGTTTCACCCCGGCTGGTTTGCGGCCGACCGGGTGCGCCTCTACGTGCAAGGAGACGAGGCTACAGTGCTCGCCGCGTGGGCACTCACTCTGCTGCATGGTGACCCGGACTGGCCGGCAGCGGCGCTGACCACGGTGGCGGAGGTGGCTGCCAAGACGCCCGATCCCCAGCCAGGGGCGTGGCTGCTGCACTACCGCCTCCACGATAGACTCGACGGCCGGCTCGCGCGCCTACCAGCGGACCGGGTGGTAGACATCTGAAGAAGGCGGTGGTTACTAAACCGTGTGAGAGCCGGCGAATTCGGCAGGTGCCGGTGTAACATCCCTGCCCCTTGGGGCCAAGCATATCTCAGTAGGGAGTACTCCCGCAGTGCCTGGCCCACGGAGAGACAGAAAGAAAAATGGTGGAGCTATTGGCCGACACGCTTGAGGATTTACACGCGATCACTGTTCATTTCCCAATCGCACTCCTGGTCTTAAGTGCCGGGGTGAGTGTTGCACTACGCATCAAGTCCGGTGTCCACCTGCAACATACATCCTGGTTGCTGCTGTGGATTGGCACACTCGGTGCGATCATTGCCAGCGTAACCGGCCTCATCTCTCATTTCCCTTATGAAGAAACCGAGTTGCACGGCGTCATCGAGGTGCATCAGATGTGGAGCTTTGCCGTGACCGCGTTCTTCATCGTGCTGACAGGCTGGCGCTGGTTTTCTCGCAGAAGGGGAGCGGATGCCGGCACAACGCCTCTGTATCTGGTCGTCGTTTTGATTGGAATGGTGGGACTGGTTCTATCCGGGATGACCGGGGGCGATCTAGTCTATGACTATGGAATAAATGTCAGGGGCGTGAATCCGCTGCTAGGACAGTGATGAGCTGCTCCCGCACGCCGGGCTGATGGCCCTGTCGGCTTTTGCCGAAGGCAGTGGCCGGTGCCGGCATCCGCTCCCGATGGGTCTTATTCCTTGGGCCAGCCGGTGGGGGTTTCGTTGGCAGCGAGAGCGGCCGAGATGGCGGCAGCGGCCTCCGGGGTCACCCAGGATTTCCAGGTATCAGCGTTGCTGTTCAACCACCAGAGCGCGGCGTCGTTGGCGTCGGCCTCCGGGTTTTCGCTTTGCCAGGCGGCGACCGCCTGATAGGTGCTAATGTCGAAACTCCATGCGCGCAACATCTCTACCACGTCGGCAGCCCTGGTCAGCAGTTCAGGGTGTACGGCGATCAGGATCGTGGCGTCTTCGTAGGCGCACGCCTTGGTCGTGAACCAGCACTCGTCGCTATACTCCGGTTCTTCGAGCCGGACCAGGTCCAGGACCAGCGCCGGGTCGTTGGTGCCCCACTGATACCCAAGCCACGGCTCCTGCTTCTCGTAAGCGCCATAGAGGTCGGCGTTCGCCGCCGCGCCATCCCCAGGGTTGACCACATGCACGTGATCCGCTAGTCCGTAGCCCTCGATCTGCTTGGCGTTCACTTCCTCGCAGGCCCAGCCGATGACACAGGACACCAGGCGCGCTTTGCCACCCGTTTCCGCGGTCGCAAACAGTTGCTTGAACTTGTCGTCCTTCAGGTCCTCGACGCTGTCCAAGTCGGGATATTGCTCCTGGAGATATTTCGGGATGACAAACGCCGACTGCCAATCTTTGCCCAGACTCAAGCCCACGGAAACCACTTCACCGGCGGCCTGCGCTTCCAGCCAGGCTTCGTCCTGGTTCGGCAGCCAGATTTCCATGGTGACGTGGCTATCGCCTCGGCGCAGACCCTGGAACAGCGGCAGCGTCGCCCCAAAGACCACCTCGGTCGGATAGCCGTAGCCCTTTTCGACGAGGTACTGCGCGATGCGGTTCTGGACCTGGGCGCTGGTCCAGTTCAAGTCACTGAAGATGATTGCCTCTTTGTCCGGTGGAACGGGTGTGACCTCGACGATGACTTCCTTGGTCACCTCCACGGTCTCCGGCTCCCCGCAGGCACCGAGCGGGATCATCGCCAGTATCAGCACCATCAATGCAACGAGCCGCTTGGTCCACATGGGGACCCCCTTTACTGTACGTAAGGTGTGTGATTCCGCACGGTTGAGTATAGCAAGTGTCGGTAGTGTTTCAGTTTGAAATCCGGCGCTGGGCGGGGCCACGTGGGTCTGGCGCGCGCGGTGCCGCTGCTTCCCCCTTTGCTCCAGCCATACCCGGTCGGCGGGCACTGGTGCGCGTTCCCCGGAGCGGGCAGCTCAAGCCGGAACAGCACTACTATAATCTATGCGTTTATCAAAGCGCAACTAGGATGTTCTGCGAGGTGGCGGTGGCCATCCGCTCGTCCGGGAGGCTGACGGGCTGATATTTTCAAACTGAGACACTACTCAAGTGTCGCTTGTTGTTAGCCAACGCGCAGCGCTTCCTGTCGCTTACGGGCCACCGACTGCGTAAGGCGATCCATGATGATGGCGAGGAAGACAATCGCCAGTCCGGCGATGGCCCCGTTGCCCGGCTGGTTCTTTTGCAGCGCCCGCAGTACGTTATCGCCCAGACCGCCGGCGGCCACCATGCTGGCGATAGTCACCATGGCCAGCGCCATCAGCGTCGTCTGGTTGATCCCGGCCATGATGGTGGGCAAGGCCATCGGAATCTGGACGGTGGTGAGTATTTGCCGGGATGATGCGCCGAACGAGCGGGCGGCTTCGACCGTTTCGGCGGGCACCTGCCGAATCCCAAGGTTGGTCAATCGGATGACCGGCGGAACCGCGTAAATGATGGTGGCGAAGATGCCGGCTGGTTTCCCCAAGCCGAAGAACAGAATGCCCGGCAGCAGGTAGACAAAACTGGGCATGGTTTGCATCCCGTCCAGGAACGGGCGCATCAGGTTGTC
>JAJDZR010000195.1 GCA_022824545.1 Chloroflexota bacterium | reverse complement strand
ACCCTCGCCCTCCCCCGGTGTAACCGGGGAGGGAACACGCCAAAACCGGCGCCGTAGGGGCACGGCATGTCGTGCCCCTGCCCTGGGTGCAAAACGTGTGGTGTACCACACCCGACGGAGGAAAAGACGCATGGATGTGCCGCAGCGATTCCCTTGGCTCGCGCCGCTCGCCGGTGGGGAGCCGGGGTCGCAACCGCTCGCCGGACAAGTCGCGCTAGTCACGGGCGCCGGGACGGGCATTGGCGCGGCCGCAGCGCGCGCACTGGCCCAAGCGGGCGCCGGCGTCGGCTTGCTCGGTCGCCGGCCGCAGCCCCTGGAGCAGGTCGCCGCGGAGATCGCGCAGGCCGGTGGGCAAGGCTGGGCGCTCCCCGCCGACGTGACCGACCTCGCGGCGGTGGAGGCGGCCGTGGCACGTTGTCAGGCGTTGGGCGCGGGCCGCCTCGACCTGCTCGTCAATAACGCCGGCATCAACACCAAGTATCGGAGCCTCGACAACATTTCGGCCGCCGACTGGTCGCGAGTCGTGGACATCAACCTGAACGGCGCCTACTGGTGTGTGCGGGCGGTCCTGCCCGTGATGCGCCGGCAGGGCACCGGCCTCATCGTCAACGTCTCCTCCGGCGCCGGACTCCGTCCCTCGCACGTGTCCGGCGTGGCCTACAGCGCCACCAAGACCGCGCTGGCCTCGCTCAACGGCTCGATCAATCAGGAAGAGCGGCAACACGGCATTCGTGCCTGCGTGATCTACCCCGGCGAGGTGGACACCCCGATGATTGACGAGCGCACCGTCGTCCCCTCAGCCACCGCCCGCGCCACGATGATGCGGCCCGAGGACGTAGCCCAGGCGATTCTTTTCATCGCCACGATGCCCGCACGGGTCATTGTCGAGGAGCTGGTCATCCGTCCCACGACCGTCCGCGACCGCAGCAACGAGCTACCGGCCCGTTAGGGATGCGGCTGGCCCCCCTATGGTCCCCCCGTCCCGACGGGGGGACGGAATAGTCCCTTCCCCATGTGCGTGGGCACGGGGGAGGGCGAGGGTGGGGGCCGGTCTATCCGACGGGGACCAGCGCGCTATCGAGCACGGTCCGGAGGTCCTGTTTGACCTCGGTTTCGGTCATGGTGCCGTCGTCCATGAGCGCCAGGTTGTGCTCGATAGCGCCCATGAGTTGGCGTGCCAGGGCTGTGTCCGGGAACAACGGGAGGAAATGGATGTGCCGGTCCGATACGTTTGCTAGAGTGACAAGGTCCAGCTCGCCCCGGATGTAGCGGTGCGTTGCTTGCACGAGTTCTTCGGTAGCGTCTGCAATAATGTCCATGTCATCCCCCAGACCGATTGAGCCACCGACCAGGCGGTACCTTGACACGGCAAGTGTATGCCAATCCCTCATTGACCTGCCCATCCGGGAACACACCAAGCACGCAATAAGCCGCTCTGCCACGACGTACCCGGTGCTTGGCGTGGGAGACGCTTGCGCGACGTGTTGAGTACACCCGATGGCTAGGACACAGCCCCAGTTCGACCTCACCGTCATTGGCGCCGGCTCCGGCGGACTCGCTGCTGCCATCACCGGCGCCACACTCGGTCTGCGGGTGGCCCTCGTCGAGCGGGGTCGTCTCGGTGGCGAGTGCCTCTGGACCGGCTGTGTGCCGAGCAAAGCCTTGCTGCACGCGGCAGCCTTGGCTCAGGCGGCGCGTGAGGCAGCACGCTGGAACGGCAGCGACGCCAGCGCGCCACCGCTCGACTTCCAGGCGGTCATCCGGCACGTTCAGGCGGCGCGGACGACGATTGAGGCTTCCGAGAATCAGGAAGCCTTGGAGCGGCAGGGTATCACCGTCGTTCGTGGCGCCGCCCGCATCGCCGCGCCGGGGGTCGTTGCAGTCGGTGAGCGGCGAATCCGGTCGCGCCATATCGTGATCGCCACCGGCTCGCGCCCAGCGGTCCCGGCACTGCCCGGACTGGAGGCCGCCGGTTACTTGACCAACGAGACCATTTTCGATCAGCTTTCGGAGCTGCCGGCCCGACTGGCGGTCATCGGCGGCGGTCCCGTCGGCGTCGAGCTGGCCCAGGCGTTTGCGCGGCTGGGGTCGCGCGTCACGGTGCTTTCCCGGTCCCCACGCCTGCTACCGCGCGAGGCGCAGGAGGTGTCACAGGCGCTCCAGACCTTCCTGGAGCGCGAGGGCGTTTCCATCCTGAAAGGAGTAACCGCTCAGGAAGTGGTGCCCGCCGCCGCATCCGGCACGCACCGCGTGATTTATCAAACGGCGGACGGCGAGCGCAGCGAGGTCGTGGCCGACCGGATCGTCGTCGCTATCGGCCGCCGTCCCAACGTCGAGGGGTTGGGGTTGACCGAGGTCGGTGTCCCGGTCGGCGCGAACGGCGTTCGCGTAGATTCCTACCTGCGGACAACGGCACGCGGCATCTGGGCCTGTGGTGATGCCAGCAGCAAGTATCGCTTCACCCATGTTGCCGAGGCCGAGGCACGCCTCATCATCCGCAACATCATGTTTCCCTGGATTAAGGAGAAGATGAACTACGCGGTCGTGCCGTGGACGACCTTCACCGAGCCGGAGATTGGCCGCGTTGGCTGCACCGAGCAGGAAGCCCGCGCGCGTCACGGCAGCAAGGTCACGGTGGAGCACTTCCCTATCAGCCATTCCGACCGTGCCGTCACCGATGCCGCGACCGACGGCTTCGTCAAGCTCGTGTTGCGAGGGCAGCGTATCCTCGGCGCACACATCGTCAGCCCGCGGGCCGGCGAGCTCATCCAGCAACTCGCCTTGCTGATGCGGCACAAGCTGCCGGTGAGCGCGCTCACGATGATCCATACGTATCCCACCTACAGCTACGCCCTGCACCAGGCCAACGATGCCTATACGATCAGCCGGCTGTCCCGCTCGCGGATGCAGCGCCGGTTCTACGCGGCGCTGCGGCTGCTCGCGCGGCGCCTACCCGCACCAGGCTAGGAGGCTGCGATGGTAAAGAGCTTGCCGAGCGACTATGTTGAAGTGGCCAGGTGGATGCTCGGTCAGACCCCGGTCCGGACCGCGATAGCGATTGCCGGTTTCACGCTGGCGCTGTTCCTCGCCGCACTGTTCGTTGCCATCGCGTTCGTGGCGATGACGACCGACATGAGAGAACTCGACACGAGCTTACCCATGATGGTTATTGGCCTAGTGCTGATATTGGCAATCCACGAGCTTACCCACGCCCTGGCTTTCCGTGCCTACGGCGTCCGTCCGAAGTTCAGAATCAGGCGGCGGATGAAGATCGGCACGGTCTTCTACGTGAGCGCCCCCGGGAGCTACCTCCGCCGGGACGAATACCTCGCCGTAGGCCTGGCGCCGCTAGTGTTGCTGACGCTGATCCTGCTGGCCGCTGCCGTACTGATCGCCGTGGGCAGCGCGTTCACCGCCACCTTACTGGCCGCCGTAGCCCTCAACGTGGCGGCGGCAGTAGACGATATGTTCATCGCCTACGAGGTGCTGTCCTACCCCGGCGAGACCTACTTCGAGGACACCGGTTACGGCTTCATCGCCTACGCCCGCGCCGGAACGTAGCGTGCCGGGCCGTGTCTCACTCCCGGTCTCTCTACTGTGTGTGCTCTGTGGCCCCAAAGCCTGCCGAGAAGGGGACGATTAGCAGCAGGCCGCATCCCGCTGCTCGGCGCCGTTGCCGGCGGTCCCCGTCTGGGACTTCCGAATGCTGTCGCCGAGCCGAGCCACGCCTTCCATGATGTCGGCTTGGTCAATGTAGCCGAATGCCAGCCGCAGGTAGGCGATGTCACGGTCCTGCGCGTCGAAGGAGCGGCCCGAGCCGCAGGCGATGCCCTGCCTGGCGACGAGGGCTTGCAGTTGCGCGGTGTCCACGTCGTCCGGCAGCCTGAGCCACTGGAAGAGTCCCCCCGTTGGCCTGGTCCAGGAGCAGATGTCGCCCACGCACTCGTCGAGGGCGCCGTGGAGTGTCATCAGTTTCGACGCCATCAGCGCCTTCACCTCGACGATATGGCTCCACATGTGCCCTTGCAGGTATTCGGCCACGATCATCGCTGCCAGGGAAGACGTGCCCCCGTCGCTCCGGTGGGCCAGGAGCTGATCGCGCAAGCCCGGTGGGGCAATGAAGTACCCGAGCCGGGCACCGGGACCGAGAATCTTCGAGAAGGACCCGATATAGAGGACTTGTCCCGGCTCGGCCAGTGCGTAGATCGAGGGCACCTCCTCGCCGCGATAGCGCAGGTCGGCGTAGCAGTCGTCCTCGACGATCACGACCTCGTGTTTTGTGGCCACTTCCAGCAGTTCGTGCCGGCGCTCGACCGGCAGCGTCGTGCCGCTCGGATTCTGGTGACTGGCGATGGTGTAGATGAACTGCGCTGGTGTCCCGGCTTGACGGAGGCGGTCCAGCGCCGCGTCGAGCGCGTCGGTCCGCATCCCCTGCTCGTCCAACGGTATCGAGACCAGGTCCACTTGATGATGTCGAAAGACGCCCAGCGTACCGGCGTAGGTGTATTCCTCCACGACGACCGGCGCGCCGGCCTTGGCCCAAGCCGCGGCGACGAGATTAATCGGCTGCATCGAGCCATTGCCCAGCACGATGTCATCAATGCCGACCTCAACGCCGTGGTTCCGGTGAAAGCGCTCGCGCGCCACCTCCCGCAGTCCGGGATAGCCCCAGTTGCCGGGGTAGCGGACCAGTGAGCTGCCTTCACGCTCGATCACCCGCGCGGCCGCGACGGCTAGGTCCCGCGATGGAAACGTCTTGGGGTCCGGCATACCGGCGCCGAAGTTGAATCTCGGTTCGTCGTCCTTGGTCTGTGTAGCCATTGATACTGCCTCTCTCTGCTGGCTGGCGACGGCATCCAACGCAAAGCGGCACACTCGCCGTGGTGCGGCTCGCTGGAAAGCCGGTCGCTGGCGTCATAGTGTACAGCCTCGCGTACACTACACGTCGAAGATTGCTGCCACCGCCACCCGGAACCCCGGCAGCACGTCGTACCCGTCCAGGTAGCCCTCAAGCGCCAGTTCCTCCGGTGTCCGGTCTGGGCGATACACCGTCACGGTCCGGTGGGCCGGCTCAACCACCCAGACGAGGCGTGTGCCGGCGGCGAGATACCCATTGGCCTTGGTGGCCATCTCCCGCGCCGATTGGCTGGGCGAGCGTACCTCTACAGCGAGGTCGGGGGCGCCGCGAAAGAAGCCCGGTCGTGGTGGCTGGGTCATCCGTTCCTGGCTAACAAAGGCCACGTCAGGCCCCAGTACCCGCTGGCGCACCTCGTCGAGCACAAAGCCGGTCTCAACCATGTAGGTGCGCCCCAGTCGGTGTTCGCGGCCGTAGTTGGCTACTAAGCGTCCTATCTCAGTTCCAATTGCTCCATGAGCGTCTCCTGCTGGCGCCATCTCGATCACCTCGCCGTCCCAGAGGTCGTAGCGGCGGGCGTCATCCAAGGCTAGCTGCCACCGCTCGAACTCGGCGACAGTCATCCCCCTCGTTGCGACTGCTATCGTCCGCTTTGTTGTGGCTATCATGCTCTGCCCCCGGCCTCACTGTCATCTGCTACACGTCGAAGATTGCTGCCACCGCCACCCGGAACCCCGGCAGCACATCGTATCCCTCCAAGTAGCCCTCAGCTACTAACTCCTCTGGTGCCCGATCTGGGCGATAAACCGCCACGGTCCGGCTATCAGGATCAACAATCCAGACGAGGCGCGTGCCGGCGGCGAGATACCCATTGGCCTTGGTGACCATCTCCCGCACCGAATTGCTCGGCGAGCGCACCTCCACGGCCAGGTCGGGGGCGCCGCGGAAGAAGCCTGGTTGTGGTGGCTGTGTCGTCCGCTCCTGGCTCACGAAAGCCACGTCAGGTCCCAGTACCCGCTGGCGCATCTCGTCGAGCACAAAGCCGGTCTCGGCTGCGTAGGCGCGCCCTAGTCGGTGTTCGCGGTTGTAGTTGGCCACTAAGCGTCCTAGCTCAAGCGTAATTGCTCCGTGTGCGTCTCCCGCTGGCGCCATCTCGATCACCTCGCCGTCCCAGAGATCGTAGCGGGAGGCATCGTCCCAGGACAACTGCCACTGCTCGAACTCGGCGACGGTCATGCGCTTGGGTGTGACTGCCGTCGTCCGCCTTGTTGCTACTACCATGATCTCTTCCTCAGGTCTGCCCACGTGCCAATCAATAGGGTACCAGGCTCCTGTGTGGGCGCTGCGCTCGGCTCACGACATTCAACCGGAGAGCGCCGGTAGCGCCGCCGCGGTTGCCCGTGGTGGTGGCGATAGGTAGGCTCACAACGGCTCTGCGCTATACCAGGACCGAAGGAGTGACCACGATGACGGACAAGTTGCGGGTGGGCATCATCGGCAGCGGTGGTATCGCCGAGGGAGCACATGCGCCGGGGTACAAGGCGCTCCCCGACGACTGTGAGCTGGTGGCCTGCTGCGATGTGCGACCCGAACGGGCCGAAGCCTTTGCCGAGCGCTTTGATCTGGCGCATTGGTATACCGACTACCGTGAGCTGCTGGCCCTCCCCGAGCTTGACGCGGTCTCGGTATGCACGCCCCCGTTCATGCACCGCGATGCAACGGTGGCGGCGCTCGACGCCGGCCTGCACGTGCTGTGCGAGAAGCCGATGGCCATGAACGTCGCAGAAGCGCAGGACATGGTGGCGGCTGCCGAACGCGCCGGCAAGGTCCTCACCATCGGTCATCAACAGCGCTTCTCACCGGCGGCGCAGGCGGTCAAGCGGGCGGTGGATGCCGGCGAGCTAGGGGACATCTACTACGCCAAGACGGCCGCGCTCCGCAACCGCGGCGCGCCCGCGTGGGGCGTGTTCCATATCAAGCAGCTCAACGGCGGCGGTCCGCTGATTGACATTGGCGTCCACGCCCTCGACGTGACGATGTGGTTGATGGGCAATCCCCGCCCGGTCGCCGTCTTCGGCGCAACCTACATGGCGTTGGCGCATCGGCCGGGCTTGCAGAACCGGATGGGCACGATCAATGCCGAAGAATACGACGTGGAAGACCTCGCGGCCGCCCTCGTCCGCTTCGATAACGGCGCCACGCTCATGCTGGAGACGAGCTGGCTGCTGCAAATGACCGAGCGCGGCGCCAGTTACACCCAGCTCTTTGGTACCGAGGGCAGCGCGCGCCTCGACCCGTTCCAGATCGTGCGCGACGTGGAGGGGGTGCCCGAGGATGTCACCCCGGAGCTACCCCCGCCAGCACCGGATCCACCACCACAGCAGCCCAAGCCGCCGGCGCCCGCCGCTGAGGGCGCCCCCGCCGGTGCGGAGGTTGCTCCTGCCGAGGAAGCGGTCACGTGGCGCCGGCAACCGTCCGTCGAGCGCTTTGTGCAGGCGGCATTGGGTCGGGCCGAGCCGCTGGTCAAACCGGAGGAGACGCTGAACGTGCAGCGCGTGATGGATGCGCTCTACCGGTCGGCCGAAACCGGCCAACTCGTCGAGATCACCGACTGAGCGGCAGAAAACGGCTTTCGCACCACTCGGTCAGCCGGCTGCTCCCGACCCCTGTGCCAGCAACGTCACGAGCCACTGGTTGAGGCTGACTCCCTCGCGCTCGGCCTGCTTGGCCAGCCGCTCATGAAGACTCTTCGGCATCCGCAGCGCGTACTTGCCGCTATACGTCGTTTCCTTGAGCGGTTCGGGAACCTGTTGCCCGGCCAGCAGTACCGACTCAAGCCAACCGGTCATCGCATCGGGCAGAAGTTCAAGGGCCTCGGCAGGCGTTTCTCCGGCTGTTGCACAGCCGGGAAGTTCTTCCACTTCGGCAATGTAGCCTTCCTTCACATCGCCATAGATCTGTGTGTGATAGGGACGGCGTAGGTACTCACGCACCTTAGCGGCGATCTCCGGGGGCACTGGAGCGTAAGGATCGAGTCTTGTCATGGTTCCTCCTCACGACAATACTTCAGTGTAAGTCGCACATAGGCAGCGAGTACATGCGGACGACGGAATGGAATAGAGATATGTTGCCCGCTGCGCTGGAAGATGCGGTGACTGCCGGTGCTACGGGTCAACGCCCACCCGTAGGCTTCCAGCAACCGGCGCAGTTCCCGGAACCGCACCGCGTGCGGTCGTCGGGCAATCCGCTGCCGTAATTGCTCTCGATCCACGCCCACATCATATCGTATTTGATATGGACGCGCTCTACCAGTCGGCGGCAACCGGCCGGCTCGTCGAGATCACCGACTGAGCGCCGGAACCCTTTCGAGGAGCGCTTCCTGGGCGGCACTGCTGTCCCGTCCGCCTCTTTCCCCGCAGGCGTGCGAGAGCAAGGTCACGATCCACTGGTTGAGACTTACTCCCTTGCGCTGGGCCTGGAGCCGCAAGTGTTCGTGCAGGACCTCCGGCATCTGCACCAGGCCCTTGCCGCTAGGGTCCCGGTCCGGGAACGGCGCTGGAATCGGCTCGTTACGCACTAATGCCGAATCAAACCAGACGCCCATCGCTTCGGGGAGTTGGGCAAGCGCTGCTGCCTCAGTTTCGGCCGCCGTCCAACAGTCGGGAAGTTCCGGTACTGCGACGATCACGTCACCCTCGGCAGTAGTGCTCATCAGTTTGTGGTATGGCTGGCCTAGGTGCTCCTGGACCTGGGCCGCCAGCTCCGGGGAAAGCGGTGCTCGTGGATCAATGTCTCGCACAGTCACTCCTCACCCATTGACGGTGCCCTATGACGTGTGTGTCAGCACGTCGTACACGCCCAACTCGGCCTTGACCGGGCTATCGGGATTGGTGCGCGCGTGGGCTTGCTGGAAGGCATCGCTGGCCCGCCAGGCGTCGTAGGCCGCGCGCGTATCCCACCTGGTCACAACCAGATATTCGCCGCCGGCCTCGTTGCGGAGCAGCTCGAACCCGAGGCAGCCGGACACCTCATCCATGCGGTGCGTGTTGCCAAAGGCGCGCTCCAGATGACTTGTGTAGTCGGCCGGGACGTGCAGACGGTTGATGACGACGATCATTCCTTCCGCTCCCTCGTGTGCCTGTGGTGCGTTCGTGGGTCAGACGCGCATGATACCAGCGCGACGCTGGTCAGAGGTCAACGTGCTACCCTGGACTGCGTAGCAAGCCGCGTCACTCGCACCGGCGAATAGGCACAGTCGAGCTATGTCCGCGATCCAGCCCGGTCACGGCCGCGTAATACGCCGGCTGGGCTTGCTTGGCGGGACCTTTGATCCGGTACACAACGGCCACCTGGCGCTCGCCACCCAAGTGGCTGCTACGAGCAACCTGGATGCAGTCTGGTTTGTCCCGGCGCAACGCTCGCCCCTGAAAGCCCACCGACCGACCGGTAATCGCCATCGGCTGGCTATGCTCGATCTGGCCCTGCAAGACCGGACCCGGTTCGCCGTCTCCCGCGTGGACTTGGACCGGCCGGCCCCCTCATACACGACCGATACGGTTGCGGCGGTGCGTGCCCAGGTTGGCGCCGGCCCGACCCTCTACCTCATTGCCGGCGCCGATATATTGCTCGACCTCCCTGACTGGCGCGATCCCGCCCGGCTCTTGTCGCTCTGCCGAGTGTTCGTTGCGTGGCGGCCGGGCTACCCGCGGGAAGTACCGGCCAGCTTGATTGCGGCCCTCCCGGCCGCGCAGTCGCGGATGACCGTCCTGCCGATCGCGATGCAAGACGTCTCCTCGACGCTGGTCCGCGACCGGGTCGCCGCCGGCCGTTCGATCCAGGCGCTGGTGCCGCCGGCTGTTGCAGCGTATATCCGCAAGCATCGCTTGTACGTTAGATCATAAGAGGATGCCCACCGCTGCCGGCTCTCGGATAACGGCAGGGGGTGCTATACTCGATAGTAGATGGTAAGCGAACGTTCTTTGATCGAGTCGAATGAAGCGGCGGTCGGCTACCACGACCGGCGTACCGGCGTGGCGGCCGAAGTGCCTGCGCCGCTCACGCTGGCCCAAGACATCGTTGACTGTGCCGCTGACCGCAATGCCGCCGAGCTCATGCTGCTCGACATCCAGCGCACCTCGGTTGTGGCCGATTATTTCGTCATCTGTAGTGGCAATAGCGACCGCCACCTCAAGGCGCTGGTCAGCGCTATCGTGGACGGCATCCGGGAGAAATGGCAAGAAAAGCCGCTCCGTACCGAGGGCATGACCGGCGGTGGCTCCGGATGGCTCTTGCTGGACTACGGAAGTGTCGTCGTGCATGTCTTCTCGCCGGAAGCGCGTGACTACTATCGGTTGGAGCGGCTCTGGGAGGAGGCGACGATGCTCCTCCACATGCCCTAGTGGGCGCCGGATGAAGGAGAATCGCAGTGTACGCGCGTGCTGATGACCGGGTGTTTTTCACTGGTGTCCTGGTAGGGACGGCCTGCGGTCTCCTGCTCGGCTCGGCCCTCGGCTTGCAGTTCCGCCCGGAGCGGCGCCGGGCCGCGCGGCGTCTCCTCCGCCATCTCCTCCGCCGCGACGATGATGGTGTGCGGTTCGACCTCCTCGTGTAGCCCGATCTCTACGGGTGGAATCCATGTCCCCCTGCGGAGCGGGGGGACCATAGGGGGGCCGGACGCCTCCGCTCGGTAGCCCTAGGCGTTGCGGCGCTGATCCAAGTAGGCCACGAAGTGATCCCGCTCCGTCTTGAGCCGCTCGAAGTACGTCAGCAGTTCCTCGTCGTTCTCTTCGCGGATGAGCGTTGCCAACGCATCCAGCCGCTCCCTGAAGTGGTCGAGCTGTTGCAGGATAGCGGCGCGGTTGGAGACGCAGATGTCGCGGTGCATCAGCGCGTTGCCGCTCGCCAGGCGCGTGGTATCGCGCAAGCCGGTGCTCGCCAGCGGTTGAATGCGCGGCCAGTCCGGTTGCATCAACACGGCCTCAGCCAATGCCTTTGCGGCCAGAAACGGGACGTGGCTCGTGGCCGCGACGGCCGCGTCGTGGGTTGCGGCGTCGAGGGCGAAGGGCAGTGCGCCGGTCGCGGTCGCTAGGGCGGTAACGGCCTCAACGGCGGCCGGCGGGGCCGCCTCCGGGGCGACGACACACCAGGTCCGGCCGCGGAAGAGGGTGGCCTCCGCGTGCTCGATCCCGGCCGTTTCCCGGCCGGCCATCGGATGCCCCCCGACAAAATGAACGCCCGCCGGCAGCAACTCGGCGGCCCAGCCCAAAATCCGGGCCTTCGTGCTGGCTACGTCCGTCACGATAGTGTCGGGTGAGAGTTGCGGGGCAAGCTGCCGGAAGACCGCTTGCGTCGCCAGCACCGGCACGGCGAGCACGATAATCTCGGCGTCTGCCGTCTCCCGGAGGTCGCTCGCCGCCACGTCTACGGCGTCGAAGACCAGTGCCCGGCGGCGCACGGCCGGTCTGCGGGCAAACCCGGTGACATGGTAGCCAGCCGCTCGCAGAGCCAGCCCGAGCGAGCCGCCGATCAGCCCCAGACCGACAATGGCTACGCTTGTGCCGGGCTGCCGTTGGCTCACGACCGTCCTCCACCACCGGTACACGTAGCGGCCGGTGGCGCCGCTGGGCGTGGGTCTGCCTAGTAGTTGCCGGTGGGCTGACGATGACTCATCGGCCGGGCCATAGACGGCGCAGGATAGGCACAACGCATCTACCCGCCCGACGCCCGCTGGCGGTGGCCGGCGCGGTAGCTACTCGGCGACGGGCGGATCCGGGATCGTCGCCGGCTCGTTCGCCTGTATCCAGGCAATCGTCCCGCCTTCGAGGTTATAGAGCCGCTCCAGCCCCATAGCCGCGGCCATCTCACACGCGATGGCGCTGCGTTGTCCCACCGCGCACACGAAGACGATGTTGTCCTGCTCGAGGTAGTTATGCGGTGCCATCATGAACTGCTGGAGTGGCGCCAGCTTCGCCACGGGGATGTGCCCTTTGTTCCATTCGTCCGGCTCGCGCACGTCAATGACGGCGGCGCCCGCGGCGATCAATTCCTTGGTCCGTTCCACGTCAATCCGGGCAAACGGCTCATCCGGATTGCGAACTTCTGCTCCTGCCATTGTCTCCCTCGTCTGTGCGTTGCTCCCGACCTACCCCCGCCCCCTTCCCAGCCGGGAGGGGGGATAGGCCCGCCTCTGTACCCGCTCAAACCCCGGCGGGTACTCTCAGTATACGCAGTAGCCGGAGCACTGCCCAAGCAGCCCTCGTGTTCCGCGGTCCAGGTGCCGGCCTCCTCATGCACCCTGACAAAGGGCGTTTTTCCTGCTCCTGGCAAATCGGTGGCGGATCGTCCCTCCGTCAGCCCCCCGTCATCGGGCAGTTATTCTGCTCATCCTTGCCTCCTGAAAATCCTGATTCAGACAATCGTCAGGCCGCTGACCGGCGCCTTGGGCTATCCTCAATATGAGGAGCGCACGGAGGAAGGAGCGGCCACGCCATGATGTCAGAGCTTGGAGCGGCCAGCGGCGCGGCCGGCGCCGGGATTGCGCTGCACGGTGACTGGCGGCAGGCGCTTGCACAAGCGATCGAGCGGGCGCGTACCCAGCTGGCCGATGCTACTGCGCCTTCTGATGAAGAGTCTGAGCAGCCACTCGTTGACCTGGCCCTGCTGTTCGCCAGCGCCCACTACGCGGACGACTTCCCCGACATCGTGACCGCGGCGCGGTCGGCGGCGCACGCTCGCCTGCTGGTGGGCTGTAGCGGTACCGGCGTCATTGGGCCGCGGCGCGAGATCGAGCAGCAGCCGGCGCTCTCCGTGCTCCTGCTGCGGCTGCCGGGCGTGCAGTTGACGCCGCGCTACATCACCCAGGACGCACTCGACGCGGCCGGTGCCGACGACGAGCACGAGGACCGGCTCGCCCCGGCGCTGCAAGAGGCACTCGGCCCCGGCGCGGACGCGGCGCGCACCTGGCTCCTGTTCGCCGATCCGTTTCGGCTGGATGTCGAGTCCCTGGTCGTGGGGCTGGCGCAGACGTTTCCCGACGCGACGGTCGTCGGCGGCCTGGCCTCCGGCCACCAGTGGCAGCGCAAGACCCACCTGTTCATTGACGACGGCGACCAGCCGGTACCCGTCCGCGACGAGGGCGCCTTGCTCGTTGGGCTGGGCGGGGACTGGACGGTGCGGACGCTGGTTGCCCAGGGCTGCATTCCCGTCGGTGAGCCGTGGACCATCACCGAGAGCGATGGACCGATCATTCACACCATCGCCGGCCGGCCGGCGCTCGACGTGCTGGTGGACACGTTGGAGGCGCTGCCGCCGGAGGTCCAGCGCCGCGCCCAGCGCGGTGGCCCGTTCGTCGGCCTCGCGGTGGACGAGCATCGCACCACCCTCGGCCCCGGCGATTTTCTCGTGCGTAACCTGCTGGGGTTCGACCGCGAGCGAGGAGTGATCGCCGTCGGCGCGCACCCGCAGGTGGGCCAAACCATCCAGTTTCACCTCCGCGACCGGGCGGCTGCTGACGAAGAGCTGCACTCGATGCTATCCGCGGTGGAAGCGGAGGCCGCCGCTGCCCCACCGCTGGCGGCGCTGCTCTGCTCCTGCACGGGCCGGGGCGCCGGACTGTTCGGCGCGCCCGACCACGATGCCGACGCCGTGGCGCGTGCCCTCGGCCCCTTGCCGCTGGCCGGCTTCTTCTGCAATGGCGAGATCGGCCCGGTCGGCCAGCGCAGCTACGTCCACGGCTACACCGCCAGCCTCGCGCTCCTCGTACACGCCCCGCCGGAATGAGCGAGCAGGCTCCGATCTGTCGTACAATGGGCCGGGAGAGATTGACATGGCATCGGCTACCGTTCCACAGGTAGACAGTCAGGAGGTTTCGACTGCAACCTGGAGCGCCGAGGAGATTGTGCGCCTCGGGTGCAGCATCTACGAGCGCGATCTCAGAGCCTACCTAGAGTCAAAAGAGCTTGGCCGCTACATCGCCATCAACGTACTCACCGGTGAGTACGCGCTGGCCGATAGCGCGCAGGAGGCCGAAGATGATGCGTTCGAGCGCTGGCCGAGCGAGGTCTTCTATACGGTACGTGTCGGCTACGCTGCGACCGACTATCTTCTCTAGCTTGCTCACTACATGCAGCGTTCGACGGAGGAAGGCTCACGATGTTCGCTCTACTTGATAGCGAGGTCAAGGCTGCCCCGGCACGCTCCCGGCCAAACCCGAGTGCAGTCGGTCGTCGAGGCCGCGCTATTTACGCTCGGGACCTCCAGGACAAGCTAGAGGCGGAACACCGCGACCGTTACGTCGCCATAAATGTGGATAGTGGGCAGTATGCGTTAGGTGACAGCGTGAGAGGCACTCTGGCCGTGGCACACGAGCGCTGGCCAGGCAACACGTTCTATCTGATCTGGATTGGACACCCTGCCGTTGCCCGTATCTAGTGAATGCCGGTGCCTCTTCATACCGGGGTGCTTAAGCGGCGGGTCGTAAGCGCTATTCAGGAAGGAAAACGCAGATATGGCCCATCCCAGCCAGGAGTCGTCGCCGGCCGCGGCAACCCGCACCACTGCCGCCGAGCATGGCGACCATGACCACGACCACGACGGCCACATGGCTGAGGCCGGGCATGATGACCACCGCGAGCACGATGGCCATGACCACGACCACGCGGCCGAGCACGACCTAGCCGCTGAGCACGGTATCGGCGTTGCGGGCTGGCTGCCCTCCGGCCAGCGACGCGAGTTGCTGCTGCTCGGTGTCTCCGGTGTCTGTCTCGGCGTGGGGCTGGCTGCGGCGCTGTTCGGCTGGCCGGAGCCGCTGCGGATTGGCCTCTTTCTCGTCGCGATCCTGGCCGGGGCGGTCGAGATCGTGCCCCGCGGACTGCGCGGCGTGTGGCTGGAGCGCTCCCTGGACATCAACTTCCTGGTGACGGTGGCGGTGGCCGGGGCGATTGGGCTGGAGCAGTGGGCCGAGGGCGCGACGGTCGTCTTTCTGTTCAGTCTGGGTGAAACGCTGGAAAGCCTGACGCTCGCCCGCACCCGACGCTCGATCCAGGCGCTCATGGCGATGGCGCCGGATACCGCCCAGGTGCAGTGCCCCGACGGCAGCGAGGTAACGCAGGCGGTGGAGCAGGTGGCGGTTGGGGCCATCGTCGTCGTGCGCCCCGGGGACCGTATTCCGCTCGACGGGGTGGTGGTCGCCGGCCATTCGGCCGTAGACCAGGCACCCATCACCGGCGAGTCGGTGCCGGTCGAGAAAGCGCCGGGCGCGACCGTCTACGCCGGGACGATCAACCGGAACGGCTACCTGGAGATTCGCACGACCAAGCTCCTCGCCGAGAACACCCTCGCCAAGATCATCCACTTGGTCGAGGCGGCGCAGAGCGAGAAGGCGCCGAGTCAGCGGTTTGTCGAGCGTTTTGCGCGCATCTATACGCCTGCCGTCGTCGTTGGCGCCGTGCTGCTCACTATCATCCCACCGCTGGTCTTCGGCGAGCCGCTGGTACCGTGGTTCAATCGCTCGCTTGTGCTGCTGCTGGTCGCCTGTCCCTGTGCGCTTGTTATCTCCACGCCGGTCACGGTCGTTGCCGCGATTGGCAACGCCTCCCGGCGCGGCGTGCTCATCAAGGGAGGCGCGTACCTCGAACGCGCCGGCACGGTGCGCGTCGTCGCCTTCGACAAGACGGGAACGCTGACCCGCGGTGTCCCGGAGGTCGTCACGGTGATCCCCTGCGCCGACCTGTCGGCCGCCGATCTCGTGCGCGTTGTTGCCGCGGCGGAGGCCCGTTCGGAGCATCCTCTCGCCCAGGCCGTCGTCCGGGCCGGACGACGGTTGTCGGCCGAGACCCCCGTCGAATCGACCGCCAAGGCATTCAACCTCGCAATCTCGCACATCAGCCTGCGCTTTGCAGCCGATGAGTCCTTTAGCGCCAGTGATTTCCTGGCCTTCCCGGGACAGGGCATCCGCGCCGTCGTGGGAGACCGGCTGCTCTGGGTGGGTAGTCTCGATTGGCTCCGCGCCAACGGCTTTGATCCGGCCGGAGTCACCGCGCGGCTGGCCGCTATCACTGCCGCCGGGCAGACGCCGATCCTCGTCGGGCAGCAGGAGGTCCGGGCGGGTGAGCCGACGGAGCGCCGGCGGTGGCTGGGGATCATCGCCGTAGCGGACGAGGTCCGGCCGCAGGCCGCCGAGACCGTGGCCGCCTTACGTGCCCAGGGTGTGCGCCGGGTGGCGCTGGTGAGCGGCGATAACACTGTCACCGCGCAGGCCGTCGCGCAGCAGGTGGGCATTGCGCCTGAGGATGTGCGTGCCGAGCTGCTGCCGGAGGAAAAGCTCACGGTGATCCAGGAGTACGCCCGCAACGATGGTCACGTGGCGATGGTCGGCGACGGCGTGAACGATGCCCCGGCGCTGGCCGCCGCGACCATCGGCATCGCCTTGGGCACCGGGGGCAGCGACGCGGCCTTGGAAGCCGCCGACATGGCGCTGGTGGCCGACGACCTCAATCGGCTGCCTTGGGTGCTCCAACTTTCCCGTCGCGCCGCCCGCACCATCCGCTTCAACGTCGGGTTTGCCCTACTCACCAAGCTGCTGGTCCTCGGCCTGGGCGCGTTGGGCATCGCCAACCTGTGGGCCGCCATCGCTGCCGACACCGGCGCCTCCATCGTCGTCATCCTCAACGGCATGAGGCTCCTCGGCAGGGCACCCTCCGCCGCCGAGAGCGCAGCGTCCGACGCCGTCCTCCGGCGCCGTTTCGGCCTGTCCGCCCACACCGACCACCACGACCACAGCCACTAGCGCGTCCTTCCCTCGTACCGGCGCCTCGGTGGTGGCATCGCCGGCGGCAAGCTGCTAGAGTGGCCGGAAAGGGCGTGCTGACCGGCGTTTAAGGGAGGCTCCTCAAGGTGACTTGGCGTACCCGGATCATGCGGCGCAGTTCTTGGATCACCTTCCATCTTTGTGTCGCCTCTTTCTTTGCTCCGGTATTGCTGATGATGGCGATTTCCGGCGGTCTCCGCCTGTTGGGAGTTGAAGGAAGCGTGAAAGAAACACCGGTGACTGTGCCGGCCGGCGCTACTCTCGATCTCGACTCACACCACCTGGAGGATGAGGTGCGGGAATTGCTCATGGATGCTGGCATAGATCATCGCTTCGAATCTGTCGGGGGAGCCGGACACGACCATAGTGCCGGCGGACATGGCCATAACGATGGCACGGACAAAGAGGGCGAGGCCGTAACCCTGACTACCTACCCGACCTCACAAGTGTATTACGTGCTACAAATCGGCGAGGGCGGTGTGCAGGTGACGCGCCACGAGCCTGATTTTCAGGAGCGCTTAATCCAGCTGCACACGGGGAATGGCCCCAGTGCCTTCAAATACCTACAAAGGTTCATGGCCGTGGGGCTAGTTCTGATGGTGCTGAGTGGTTTCTCAATCGGCTTGTCCGCCGTCAGGCTACGCACGCTGGCCTTGTCGCTCGGTGGTGTGGGCCTCTTACTCTTTGTAGTGCTGGCATTTATCGTGTGAGCGAGGTCGAGATGAAAACCGGACTGATGACGCGGCGCCTCGCAGTCTCCCAGCGCTGGCCTTGGAGCATGATCGGTGGCTGAGTATTCCGTCGAACGGAGCGATTTTGCCGGCTACGATGCCTATGTCCTCGGCGATGGAGGCACGGGCGCCGCGGCACAGGTCGTGCCGGCGCTGGGCGCCAACTGCATCGCCTTCCGTGCGCCGCCCGTCGGCACCGCCGGCCCGCCGGTAGACCTACTGCCACCGCTCTCCGGCGTGGACGACATCGGCCCGACCGGCTATCTGTCCGGCAACCCCATCCTCTTCCCGTTTCCGAGCCGGATGCGCCAGGGGCGCTTCACGTTCGAGGGGCAGACCAATCAGTTCGACGTGGACCCGGACAACGGCCACCACATTCACGGGCTGGTCGCCACGCAGCCTTGGGCGGTTGAGTACGCCGAGAGTGGTAGCGCCGGGGCGGTCCTCCGCACGAGCCTCGATCTGGACGCCAACGCGGACATCCGCCGGCAATACGACTACGCCTGTCGGCTCACGGTGACCTTCACCTTGCACGATGCCACCCTCACGCTGCACAGTGAGGTCTGCAACACCAGGGACCGCACCCTGCCGATGGGCCTCGGCTTCCATCCCTGGTTTCCGGCCGCGTTTGCCGCGGGCGGATCGCGCGATCAAGCGGAGGTGCAAGTGCCGGGACGGCGCATCTGGCAGCTCACCGACGAGCTACTCCCGACCGGGGGTATCCGGCCGGTGCAGGGCCGCTTGGACCTCCGGCAGCCGCGGGCGCTGGTGGCACGCCTACGACCACATCTATACTGATCTCGTTGCCAACGCGCCGGGTACGCTCGTAGACTGGAGCGAGGCGACGCTTCGTAACCCCTGGGCGGGGCTGGAGATCGCGGTGCAGGCCGATGCCAGCTTTCTCCAGTGGGTGCTGTATGCGCCGCTCGACCGGCCGATTGTCTGTCTGGAGCCGTATACCTGCACCGGGGACGCCGCCAACCTCGCCGCCCGCGGTATCGAAAGTGGCCTGATTACCGTGCCGCCGGGTCTCACCTGGCAGAGCACGGTCCGTATGCTCGTCCGCCAGCTGTGAGCCGGGCGCTCGTCGGTGTGCCGGAAGCCGCACTCCTGGAGCAGCCGATGACAGCGATAGAGATAGCCACCGCCCATCGCCTCTTACTGGCCATCGTGCAGCTCGACGATGCGGCGGCGCTGCTCAAGGCGATCACGTCGCGCGGCTTGCGTGCCACCCGCATCGATTCCGTGGGCAGCTTCTTGCTGGAAGGCAACGCGACCATCCTGTCTATTGTCGCGTCGGATCGGGTGCCGGAGGTCCTGGCGGCGATCCGCGAGACCTGCCAGCCACGCACCCGCTACCTGTTGCCCGTGGACGAGCTTTCCTTCCTCGGCGGTCGCAGCCGCGACGTGGAGTCGGTCCAGGTCGG